>VBJR01000058.1:0-9083 GCA_005880175.1 Chloroflexota bacterium | reverse complement strand
CCTCGCCCAGTTCACCCTGCCCCCGCCCACCGGCCTGCCGCTCACGGCCAGGACGACTCGCCGGTGGCCGGCCCGGTCCTCGACGGTGACGTCGATGACCGCGCGCAGCGCGTCCGCCCACCTGGTCCACCAGCCGTCCGGCCTCGACTCCCGGAGGCGTGCGATGGCCGCGCGCCGGCTGTCGTCGCAGTCGATGGGCATGAGCTGGACCTCGTGGCCGAGGGGCGCCTCGAAGCCGACGAACGCGATCCTGGTGCCGGGCCGCACCCGGGAGATCGCCAGGCGGGCCAGGTCGGAGTCGAGGCACGCGTCGTCGCGGATCAGCACCAGGTCGAGGCCGCCTCGCGGTCTCCATGGCCAGATCCGCAGCCACCACGGTCGATCCTCGACGTCGGCGCCTGGCTCCGGCGGTCGACTTGAACGATCGATCACAACCGAGCAGAGTATTGACAAATCTGGCATGAAAGTCAATAGTGTTGACATTGAGCGCATCTGGCACAGTAAGTGTCGTTGACATGGCGGGGTTGGGTCAGCACATCAAGGACCTCAGAGCACGCGCCGGTCTCAGTCAGGGCGCGTTGGCGACACGTGTCAACATCGACGTCACCTACCTGTCGAAGCTCGAGAACGACAGGCAGAGCGCGAGCGAGGCCGTGCTGCGCCGGCTCGCCCAGGCCCTGGGTGAGGACCCCTCCAAGATGCTGGTGCTGGCGGGCCGCCTGCCGCGTGAGATGCAGTCCACGTTCCAGGCCTCGATCCTGGGGGATGGGCAGCCGGCGCAGGCCATGCCGCCGCGGTACCACACGTTCTTCGTCGATCGCACGGACGACCGGACGCGGCTGGAGCGGATGCTGGAGCCGGGCTCCCTGGTCGCGGTCACCGGACCGCCGGGCTGCGGCAAGACGCGCCTGGCCGCGGAGGTGGCGCACGAGCTGATCGGCCGGGGCCGGCCGATCATCTGGCTGGAGGTCCGCGAGGACGACCCCGACCGTATGGGCGCCGCGGCGGTGCTCGCGCACGGGTCGCCCGAGAGCGTCCTGGTCCTCGACGACGCGGATCGCGACCTGAGCGCCAGCATCGCCACCGCCCGCCGGATGGTGGCCGCGGGCATCACGGTCGTCGCCACGAGCCGGCAGCCGCTCGGCATCCAGGGCCAGCGGCTCCTCCCCCTGGACTCCCTCACCGTCCCCGACCGGCACCAGCTGCCCAGCGGCGCCCCGGACGTGCGCACGCTCCAGGAGCAGGACTCCGTCAAGCTGTTCGTCGCCCGGGCCTCCCTCGTCGATCCGGCCTTCGAGCTCGACGGCACCAACGCGCCGGCCGTGTTCGAGGTGGTCCGGTGGCTCGACGGGCTGCCGCTGGCCATCGAGCTCGCCGCCCTGCGGCTGGGCCAGATGACGGTGAACGACCTGGCCGCGAGCCTGGGCGGGGGCATGCTCCGTCTGCTCAGGGGCAACACGCCCGACGTTCCCGATCGCCATTCCAGCCTCTCGCGCGCGATCGAGTGGAGCTTCGAGCACATCGACGAGCCGCGGCGGACGGTCGCGGCCAGGCTCAGCCTCTTCGCGTCCACGTTCACCCTGGAGGA
This sequence comes from Chloroflexota bacterium, assembly GCA_005880175.1. The sequence goes on along the minus strand of VBJR01000058.1, from coordinate 7,495 downwards.
CGCGGTCACGGTCGCCAAGGACGAGACGCACCCGAGGGACCTCGTCGAAACCGCGGTCATCGACCTGGTCAACTGCTCCCTGATCGCCTGGGGCCAGAACGCCGACCGGCGGGCCGTGTACCGCTGGCTCCGCCCCATCCGCCAGTACGCGCGGCAGCAGCTCGACCGCGCGGATGACCGGGAGGCGGTATTCGAGCGCTACCGCGCCTGGGTCCAGCAGGTGGTCCAGTCGATCCACGCCAGCCGGGGCCGGCGGTCGGAGGCCGAGTGGGCGCGGCTCGCGGAGCTGACGCCAGAGCTCGTCTCGACGGTGTACCGCCTCCCGATCGAGGAGCGGTCGGACGCGATGAACCAGGTCGCCGACGCGCTGGCCGTGTCGCTGCAGTTCGGGAACCTCGCCGGGCACGCCTACTGGATCCGCGACGAGCTCAACGAGGCGGTGCCCGACGTGTTCCGCGAGGCGGGCAGCCTGGCCCGGATCCGGGGCGACTACGAGCAGGCGCGCCGGAGCTTCGAGCAGAAGCACCGCATCGCCGTGAACGAGAAGGACGAGCGCGGCCAGGCCAACAGCCTGCTGGACCTCGCCGAGAACGCCGCCGACGTCGGCCAGTCGAAGGATGCCGCGGAGCTGGTCCAGCGGGCGTCCGAGCTGTACGAGAAGCTCGAGAGCAGGCGGGGCCGGATCGAGGTCCTGAACCTGCGCGGCAAGATCGCGATCGAGACCAGGGACGTGACGGCCGACCAGGTGCTCGACGCCGAGCGGCTCTTCGAGGACGCGCTCTCGCGCTCCCGGGAGATCGAGGACAGCCGGCTGGAGGCCTACGCGGAGCAGAACCTCGGCGTCGGCGAGCTCCTGCTCGGCCGCATCGCCAGCGCGCGCGGCCACCTCGAGTCGAGCCTGGGGCTGCGGGTGGCGATGCGCAACCACCGTGGCCAAGCGAGGCTCCTGGAGGCATTCGCGCTGGTCGAGTCGGCGGTGGGGAACCACCAGGTGGCTCTTCGTCTGATCGGCGCCGCGCGGCGGTACCGGCGCAGCAGCGGCGTCGAGGGCATCCCCCGGTGGTGGGGGGACAAGCTGGACGCCGTCGAGGACGCGGCGAGCGTCGTCCTGGAGCCCGACGCGATCGAGCGGCACCTGGAGAGCGGCGCCGCGCTGACCCTGGTGGAGGCGGGCCAGCTGGCCACCATGGACGAGCACGAGCGGTTCGGCCCCCTGGACGAGGTCCGGACGGACCGGCTGCGGCGGGCGGTCCCGCTGCGCGTGGACCGCTGGCAGCTGGCCTCGGAGGTGGCGGCCGGGGCCCGGCGCGGGCAGCCGACGCCGCTGGACGTCGCGCTGCACGAGCTGGCCGGACCGAGCGGTGGGTCGGGCGAGGCGCACCGCCACGTCATCCGGAGCAAGGTGCTCGCCATCGCCGAGCCGGTCACCGCGCAGACGACGGACCTGCGGTGCTTCGCCATCGACGCGCTCCGGTATCGCGGCACGATCGTGCCGGTGTTCTCCAGCGGCCAGGCCCTGGCGGCGGCGCTCGAGATGCACCCGGAATGGGGCGGGCAGCACGTGGTCGAGGTCGTTCTCGAGCAGGTCCGCGGCCGGCTGGTCAAGGGCGAGACGATGGTCGTCAATCCCTGGACGCCCGACGAGCACCGCTTCACGGCGACCGACGACTACGGGCCGGCCGGCCCCGCGAGGGCCTCGACCTCGAGGTCCGCGTCCGCGTAGCCGAGCTTGTCGATCAGCCGCTCGTAGCTGCGCTCCAGGTGCCCCGCGTCGATGATCCTCGTGGTCCCGCGCACGCCCAGCGCCGCGACGACCGCCGCGGCCGCGGCTCGGGAGTCGGTCGGCACCAGCGGGCCGGCCGGCGGATGGAGCGGTCCGCCGTGGAGCGTGACGGTCGGCCGCCACCGGGCCTTGTACGCCCTGGCCCCCATCTGCAGCAGCATGCGCACGTAGGCGAAGCGGTTGGTCCAGACGTGGTCCGTGATGCGGCTGACCCCGGCCGCGCCGAGGAGCGGTACCGCCACCAGGGGATGAGCGTCGGTGCTGAACCCGTTGCACTCGATCTCCAGCTCCAGCGGCCGCAGCTCCTCGGGCCCGCGCACGTCGAGCCAGTCGGGTCCCCTGGCGAGCAGCACGCCCATCTCGGCCAGGCGCCGCAGCTCGTCGTCGATCGCCTGCCACGTCCGCTGGCCGGTGATGCCCGTGAGGCGCAGCGAGCCGCCGGTGTGCGCCGCGCAGGCGATGAACGTCACGATCTCGGTGCTGTCGCTGATCAGGTCGTGGACGAGCGGCCGGGCTCTCGTCCCGGGCCGCACGTGCCACGTGTCGCGGTCGCGCTCGACGATCGTGCCGCAGCGCCGCAGGAAGTCGCACAGCTCCCGCGTCGCGTCCCGGTCCACCGGATGGTGCAGCTGGGACGGGCCGTCCGCCGCGGCCGCCAGGATCAGGGCCGTCTTGGTCGCGCTCGACGCCATCGGTCCGCGCAGGCGCCGGCGGTGAGTGGAGAACTCCATCAGGTCGATCGAGCAGCCGCGCAGCCGCGTGGCCGTGGCGCGGAGACCGCCTCTGGTGCGGACGGTGGCGCCGAACCGTTCCAGCACGGCGGCGACCTGGTCCGTCGGACGGCCGCCGCCGAGTCGGGACGGCCCGATCCGGTCGCCGCCGGCGCCCGCGAACGTGACCTCGCCGAACCGCGCCAGGAGCGCCGGCACCAGGTACAGCGACCCGTGGATGAGGCCGCTGAGCCGGGCCGGCACCGGAGCGCTGCGCATCGGCCCGGGGTCCAGGTCCCACGTGGCGCCAGCCAGCTGGCCGCCGGCGTCCATCCGCTCCAGGATTCGGCGGAGGACGCGGGTCTCGGTCATGACCGGCACGTTCCGGAGGGTGACCCGCCTGTCCAGCGCGACGGCGGCCGCGACCAGCAGGGTCAGCGCGTGCTTGTAGCCCGAGATCGGGATGCGGCCGCGCAGCTCACGACCGCCGTGCACGAGCAGCGAGCGGACACCCGGTGCCGGGCCCTCACTCCCCATGCACCAGTTCGTGCAGGGCGGCCCGGTCGGCGGGAGCCAGCGTCGCCGGCGCCAGCTGGCGGTTGAAGCGGGCGACCTCGCGCTCGTCCATGCCCGGAAGGAGATCGTCGTACGGCGTGTAGAACGTCGGCCGCACCCGGGCCCCGACGGCGCGGAGGTGGGCCGCGGTCGCCAGCGTGCCCTCGGTGGTCGAGCCGGGCAGCCCCAGGATGATGAAGCAGTTGAGCTCGACGCCCAGGCGCGCGCAGCACGCGGCCAGGGCGTCGAACCGTTCGGAGGAGGACCGCTTGGCGCGCGGCAGCAGCGACTGCGCTTCCGGCTCCAGGGTCTCGACGCCGACGCTCACCCGGGTGCAGCCGCTCGCGGCCATGGTGGTGAGCAGCGGCTCGTCGAGGTGGTCGAGCGTGGTCGTGCACTTCCAGGCGACGCCCCCTTGCGCCGTCAGGGCGTCGAACCGCGCCCGGGCGTAGCTGTCCCGGATGTAGTCCATCACGCGGCGCACCGGCAGCCGCCGCTCCCTCGCGCCCTCGCGCTGCCACACCTCGCAGAAGCCGCACCCGATCGGGCAGCCGCGGGCGACGGGGACCACCAGCTCGCGGCGCCCGGGCAGGCCGCAGAACCGGTTCTGGTCCCGCGCGTAGAGGCGGTCGTACGCCTCGAAGGGGATCTCCGCGATGTCGGGCAGCACCCACCGCTCGACCGGCAGCAGCTCGCCGGGGCCGTCCGGATCCAGCCAGCCGCCGTCTGTGCGCACGGCCACGCCGGGCCGGGGCCGGGTCGGGTCGTCCAGCCAGCGGATGAACGTCAGCAGCCCGGTCTCGTAGTCGCCGCCGCAGACGATCCCGTCGATGTCGTACCGCTCGAAGAAGCCGGGCACCATCGCGCTGAGGCGTCCGAACGTGACCAATCGGGTCGAGGGACCCAGCCCCCGCGCCCACGCCACCAGGTCGCCGAGCGCCGACACCTCGCCCAGGTCGTTCTGGCAGGCGATGACGTCGTACGCGCCGTCCCACAGCCGGTCGCCGAGCTCGCGCCACGTGATGTTCAGCGCGGCCGCGTCCAGGGCGTCCACGTGCGCGATCCCGGGCTGGCGACGCAGGTACGCGGCGACCGAGAACACGGGCAGGCGGTGACCGGCGTTGAAGTACGTCGGGACCTCCGGCGCATGCAGGACCAAGACCCGAGGATGATCGCTCGCCCGCGACGTCGCCATGCACTCACCGATGACCAGGGGGCCGACCAGGGAGTGACCAACCTATCACGGGCCGGCGGCGCCGGCAAGGCGGCGGCTTGTCAGCCTGTCGAAGACGTCCGGCGCGGCACGGGACCGGCCACGAACACGAGGTGCGAGGGGATCTCGCTCGCGTTGCGCAGGCGCTGGTGCATCTCGACGTCGGCCCGGCTGTGGTGTGGCTCGATCTGGCCGTACACCACGAACCCGGCGTCCTTCAGCAGCCCGACGTACTCGCCCAGGGGACGGCTCCAGCGCAGGGTGCGCCACGCTTCGCCGGCCGGCTGCTGCCAGTCGATCCGGTACGGAGCGCTCTGGAAGTAGTTCGCGGCGCGGAAGTACAGCGCGTCGTCGCCGAGCCGGTGCAGCTGGCGGCCGCCCGCCATGTGCGTCAGCGGGTGCGGGATCGAGAAGACGAGCCGGCCGTCGTCCTTCAGCACCCGGCGGACCGAGTGCAGCACGGCGCCAGGATCCGCCATGTCGTGCAGTGACATGCACGCGATCACCAGGTCGAAGGCCGGGTCGGCCAGGTACCGGTGCGCGTCGGCGGCGTCCATCACCCGGTAGTCGATCTGCTGGTCGGCCTGGAACGGGTGCGACCTGGCCTCCTCGATCATCTCGCCGGAGATGTCCAGCCCCACCACGCTGGCGCCGCGGCTGGCCACCTCGCGCCCGGCCCAGCCCTCGCCGCAGCCGATGTCGAGCGCGCGCAGGCCGTTCACGTCGCCGCAGGCCTCGAGGAGCGCGGGACCGTGGAGGAGGTCGCGGTGCACGTCACGGCCGCTGCGCACGTAGCGAGACCACAGGGGCGCGATCCGCGACCAGGCCTCCCGGACGTCCTCCACCGTGCATCCGGGCAGTTCCTCGACTGGCGCACCGCAAACCATGCCGGCCATCCTACTCAAAGGTTGTCAAGCCTGTCAATATTGCATGATTGTTGCCGAATTCGCCAGTATGTGCCTATCAGCTCGCCGCGCAGGCGCCGGTCGGGTGGTCGGCCGGCTGGTACCGGACGCGCACGTTCGGCACGATCGTCCCGGCGCGGTCGGCCTGGATCACCCAGACGTACGCCGAGCAGCCCTCCCCGTCCGCGAACGTCGTGTCCACGGACGTGGCGGCGTCGAACGCCTGGTACGCGCCGGTCACACAGCGCACGGCGAAGCCGCAGGAGTCGAACTGCGTCCACTGGTGGAACGTGAACACGTAGCTGCGGACGGGCACGTCGGCCGTGAACGTCAGCAGCAGCTGGAACGTGTCGGGCACGCTGCCGACGCGGACCGCGTCCGGGCCGATGGTGCACGGGCCGCCGCACGCGTTCCACATCGACAGCGTCGGGTTGCGCGCCTCGGCCTGCAGCGTCGCGTTCTGGGCGCGCAGCGCGGTCAGCTGCGATGTCAGGTCGTCGCGCTGGCCCCGCGCGACCACGAGCTGACCGCCCAGGTCGTGGACCTGCCCGGCCTCCCGCGCCAGGTCGCGGTGGGCGCGGGCGTCGTCGAGCGCCGCGAACGCCAGCAGCCCGCCGAGGAGCACGATCACGAGCGCCGCCGCCGCGCCGGCCAGGCGGAGAGGTGTCATGGAGTCATGGTGCGGGCCTCGCGCTCCTCCTTGTACTCGTCGATCGCGCGCCTGATCGCCGTCGTCGTGGCGTCCAGCCAGCGGGTCATGCCGGGCGTGGCGGAGGGGGCCTCCCGGACCCAGTCGTGCGACGCCTGGAGCGGCGCCACCTGGCCCTGGAAGTGCGGCATCACCTCCTCGGCGAACAGCTGGTACGACTCCAGCGTCGCCTGCCGGTTGGCCAGCTCCCCGCCCATCAGCAGGTAGCCGCCGAAGCCGCCACGCGACTGCTCGACCAGCTTGCCGATGCACTCGACCGCCATCTCCGGCGTGCCGACCACGCCGCCGCCCGCGGCGTTGAACTTGTCGATCAGCTCGTCGTAGCTGCTCGCCTCCAGCGCCGGCAGCGGGACGATGTGGCCCAGGTAGTCGAAGATCCGGAGGAACCCGTGCTCGGCGTTCTTGCGCGCCTGGGCCTCGGTGCGGGCGAGGTGCATCGGGCCCATCATCCGCCACGTCCGCCGGTCGGCCGTCTGGCCGTGCAGGGCGGCCTGCTCCTCGACGATGTCCCAGTGGTCGCCGAGCACGTCGAAGCCGGACGGGCTCCACGCCGCGATCGAGAGCAGGCCCAGGCCGTGCTTGCCGGCGGCGCTGGGGCCGGATGGGGAGATCGACGCCGCGACCGCCATCTCGAAGCGGGGATGGCTGTACGGGCGGAGGTGCAGGCGGGCGTCCACCAGCTCGAACCAGTCCGTCTTCATGGAGACGGGGGCGTGGCCGCGGAGCAGCGCCATGATCGCGTCCAGGCTCTCGGCCATCATCCGGCGCTGGTTGTTCGGGTCGATGCCCAGCATCGCCGCGTCCGAGGTCAGCTGTCCCGGCCCGACGCCGAGCATCACGCGGCCCCGCGTCAGGTGGTCGAGCAGGACCATCCGCTCGGTCAGGAGATAGGGGTTGTGGTAGGGCAGGGAGGCCACGCCCGTGCCCAGGCGGATGTGCCGCGTGCGCTGGGAGGCGACGGCGATGAAGACCTCGGGCGAGGCGATGATCTCGTAGCCGCCGGAGTGGTGCTCGCCGATCCAGGCCTCGTCGAAGCCCCAGCGGTCCATCCACTCGACCAGCTCGAGGTCCTTCTCCAGCGCCACCGTCGGGTTCTGCCCGACCGGGTTGAAGGGCGCGAGGAACACTCCGAAGCGCATTGGCCAGTTCATCCGCCGACCGTAGCACCGGCCGAGCGAGTTCGCGAACCCTGCTGCTCAGCCCGTCCGCGTGCGGGCCGGGCGCGGCGACGGGGCGCCCAGCGCCGCCGCCACGGCGGGCGCCTCCGCCACCGGCAGGCGCCCGATCGACAGCCGGATGGCCGGCTCGCTGCGGAGCCGGAAGCGCTCGCCCGCCGACGCCGCCCAGCCCGCGTCGAGCAGCCGGCGGAGCGCCGCCTGCTCGTCCGGCACCGGCACCCACACGTTCAGACCGGAGCTGCCGCTGGCCCGCAGGTCGTGCTCCGCCAGCGCGTCGACCAGCGCCCGCCGGCGCGCGGTGTACGCCGCCGCCGCGTCCGCCATCAGCCGCTGGACGTGGCCGTCCTCCCACAGCGCCACCACCAGGCGCTGGAGCACGTGGCTGACCCAGCCCACGCCGAGCTGCTGCCGCCCCTCCACGCGCGAGATCGTCATGGGGTCG
>VBJR01000057.1 GCA_005880175.1 Chloroflexota bacterium | reverse complement strand
GAGCGCGAGCGGGTGGGCCGGTTCGTCGCCACCGGCCACGTGGACGGGGCCCTCCTGGTGTCCGCCCACGCGGGCAGCTCGCTGGTGGACGAGCTGGGCGCGCTGGAGGTGCCGGTGGTCGCCTGCGGGAAGCCGCTGGGCCACGACCGGCGGCTCGCGTACGTGGCGGCGGACGACCGCGACGGGGCCCGCCGGATGGTGCGGCACCTGCGCGATCGCGGCCGGCGCGCGATCGGCACGATCACGGGCCCACTCGACATGCCCGGCGGCGTCGACCGGCTGGCCGGGTATCGCGAGGTGCTGGCCGGCGAGGCGGACGAGCGCCTGGTCGTGGAGGGCGACTACACGCAGGCGGGCGGCGAGGCGGCGATGGAGCACCTGCTGCGCCGAGCGCCAGACCTCGACGCGGTGTTCGTGGCGTCGGACCTGATGGCGGCGGGCGCGCTGGCGGCCCTGCGCCGGTCCGGCCGCCGGGTGCCGGAGGACGTCGCGGTGGGCGGCTTCGACGACTCCCGGATCGCGATGACGTCCCAGCCGCCCCTGACCACGATCCGCCAGCCGCTGGAGCGGATCAGCCGGGAGATGGTCAGGCTGCTGCTGGACCTGATCGCGGGCCAACCGCCGGCGGCGGTGATCCTGCCGACGGAGCTGGTGGTGCGAGAGTCGGCCTGAGGGCCGCGAGGCGGGCTCGGCAGCGGGAGGTGAGTGTCATGGACCACGTGATCTGGCTGGGCGGCGGGTGCGGGTCGGGCAAGTCCTCGATCGCGCGGGAGCTCGCGCACCGCCTCGACCTGGTGCTCTACGCGACCGACGCGCATACCTGGGAGCACTGGCGGCGGCGGGGCGCGCCCGAGCTGGGAAGCGGCGACGACCGCTGGCTGCGGACGCCGCCGGAGGAGCTGGCGAGCCAGTTCGTCGGCGGCTCCCACGAGGTGCTCCCGCTCATCCTGGAGGACCTCGACGCGCTGCGCGGCGGACCGCTGGTGCTGGCCGAGGGGCCGCAGCTCTTGCCCGAGCTCGTCGCCCCGGCGGACCGGACGGCGCGTCCGACCGGGAGCGGGCGCTGGACAACCGTCTGGCCCGCGACGCCATCCTCAACGCGGTGATCCAGGGCCAGGCGGCCGGCCTCGGCCTGCCGCTGCTGGAGGTGGACGGGAGCCGGACGCTGCCCGAGATGATGGACGCGGTCGCGGACCACTTCGCGGCGCGGATCGTCGCGGGCCCTCGGGCCCGCGACGGCGCCGAGCACCGGCGCATCCGGCGGCGGGAGAACGCGGGCATCCACGGCAACCTGTGCTCCCTCCGGGCCCACTTCGACCTCGCCGAGCCGCCGGTCTTCGACTTCGCGTGCGAGTGCGGGACGCTCGGCTGTCGCGAGCGGGTGCTGCTCACGATCGACGAGTACGGGGCCGCGCTGGAGCCGCCCGAGCGGCACGTCGTGGCGCCGGAACACGCCGGCTGACCGCCCGTCCGGGCCTGGCAGCCGGTTCGCCGTACGACCGCCACCCCATGAGCTGGCCGTGACGTGGCGCCGGTACGGCAGCCGGGTCCGGTTGACCGCCCGCCCGGGACTCTGCCACCGTGTCGCGCCATGGGCATCGGATCGGCGGCCGAGCTCGTGGCGCGCGCCGAGGCGAGCGAGGCGGTCGCGGCGCTGCTGGAGCGCGGCGACTGGTACCTGGTCGGGTCCCGCGCGGCCGGCATGGAGGACGACCTGAGCGACTGGGACACCGTGCTGCTCACGGACTCGGCCGTCGCCGCGCTGCCGCGGCCGGCGCTCGACGCCGCGTTCGCGGTCGACCGTCCGGCCGTCGCGGGCGTCCCCGACCTGGCGCTGCACGTGCGCTGGAGGCAGGCCGCGGGCGTGGACGTGGACGTCATCGGCCCCGCGGAGCGGGAGACCCGCGAGCGGGAGGCGCCGGCGGTGTGGACGTACGAGCTGCGGCACGCGGTCCCGCTGCGGCTGGCCGCCGGGATCGGCGAGCCCTACCGCCACGGGGTCGCGTCGCGGTTCGCGGACCGGTGGCCGGAGCTCGCGAGCCAGGCCTACCGGGCGTTTCGGACCAGCCGCAACGAGGCGGTGGCCTGCCTGCCCCGGGCCGACGCCGCGGCCCAGGCGCTGACCGCCGCCGCGTGCGCCGCCTGGGCGGCGCGGTACTGGCTGCTGGCCGGCGGCGTGCCGCACCCCGCGGACAAGTGGCTGCTCCGGGCGCTCGAACGCGACCCCGGGTCCGCCCCGCTGCTGGCCGCGATCCGCGTCGCCGTGGACCTCCGCGGCGACCCGGCCACGCGATTCGACGCGCTGTGGCGCCTGTGGCAGCTGGTGGGGTAGCACCGGGCGCCCCGCTCAGTCCAGGCGGCCCCGCACCTCGACACCGGCCTCCGTGGCCACGATCGCCCCTCGCGCCAGCCCCAGGAACAGCCCGTGCTCCAGGACCCCGGTCACCGCCTTCAGCGCCGCCGCCGTCCCCACGGGGTCGGCGATCCCGCCCGCGAACGTCAGGTCCACGATCAGGTTGCCGTTGTCCGTCCGGAACGGCGCCGCCTCCCCGCCCCGCAGCGTCCAGCTCGTGCCCAGCTCCGCCAGCCTCGCCGCCGTTCGGCGCCACAGGAACGGCGCCACCTCGACCGGGACGTACGTCTGGCCCAGCAGTTCCACCAGCTTGGACGCGTCGGCGATCACCACGAACCGGCGCGCGGCCATCGCGACCATCTTCTCCCGGAACAGCGCGCCGCCGTGGCCTTTCACCAGCCGCAGCTCGGGGTCGATCTCGTCCGCCCCGTCCACCGCCAGATCGAGCTGCCCACCCGGGTCGTCGAGCAGCTCGACGCCCACCGCGCGGGCCAGCTCCGCGCTGACCCGGGACGTCGCCATCGCCGCCACCCGGAGGCCGCGCAGGCCCGCGATGAAGTAGTGGGCGGTAGTGCCCGTGCCGATACCCAGCGTCATGCCCGGCGTGACGAGCTCCAGCGCCCGCCGGGCCGCCTCTCGCTTCAGGCCGTCCGGGTCAGCCCGCAACCGACTCGCGCAGGGCCCGGATGCCCGCCTCCACCCCGCCCGGGTGCCCGAAGACCGAGCTGCCGGCCACCAGCAGCGTGGCGCCCGCCTCCGCGACCAGCGGCGCGGTGTGCTCGTCGATGCCGCCGTCCACCTCGATCTCCAGGCGGGGCGCCAGCTCCCGCACCCGCCGGATCTTCTCCGGGCTGGTCGCGATGAAGCGCTGGCCGCCGAAGCCGGGCTCGACCGTCATCACGTTGACCATCTCCACGTACGGGACCAGCTCGCGCAGCGTCTCGACGGGCGTCGCCGGGTTCAGCACCAGGCCCGGCCGGCTACCCGCCTCGGCGATGGCGTGGACGGTCCGGTACAGCGAGTACGTGGACTCGACCTGGACCAGCACGTAGTCGGCGCCGGCGGCGGCGAAGTCGCGCACGAACTGCTCGGGCCGCTCGACCATCAGGTGGGCCTCGATCGGGATGCTGGGCGCGGCGCGCCGCACCGCCTCGACCACACCGGGGCCGAACGTGAGGTTGGGCACGAAGTGGCCGTCCATCACGTCGACCTGGATGCGGTCGGCGCCGGCGGCGACGGCCTCCCGGACCTGCTCGCCCAGGCGCGTCAGGTCCGCGGACAGGATGGACGGGACGACCCGGATCACGCGAGCAGCGCTGCCGCGGCCCGGTCGGCGAGGTACTCGGCGCCCGGGATCATGCCGGACGGCACCTCGCCCCGCTGGAGGCTGACGCGGTCGGGCGGCGGCTTCGGCGCGGCATGGACTGCGACCGCGCCGCCGGTCGCCCGGAGCGCCGGGTTGCCCGGAAACAGCGACGCCGTGTGGCCGTCGGGGCCGACGCCCAGCAGCACCAGGTCCAGCGGCGAGCTGGCCATCACCACGCCGTCGTACAGCTCGGCGGCCGCCTCGGCCCCGAGCTCGCCCGGCATCCGGTGCACGGTGCCCGGGTGAACGCGCTCCAGCAGCGTCTCGTGGGCCATCCAGTAGTTGCTCTCGGCGTCGTCCGGCGGCACACACCGCTCGTCGCCGAACAGCACCGCCACCCGGCCCCAGGGCAGCGACCGCTCGGCCAGGAGCTGGTAGGCGCGCTTCGGCGTCGAGCCGCCGGCCAGGACGAGGGTCCGCAGGCCCCCGTCGATCGCCCCGGCGACCAGGTCCGCGACGGCCGCCGCGACGGCCGGGGCGTCGTCCAGCACCCGCACGTTCATGGTCGTCCAGCGTACCTGTGGCACCATGTCACGTGCGCTGCGTCAACGCACACAGCGGGGTGAGCGCGGGTCCGATCACCGCGACTCGACGCGCAACTGGGACCGCGGGGCGATCGCCGGCACGTCCGAGGAGCACCGACGGCAGCAGCTGATCGAGCCTCCTAACGCATCGCCTCCAGCAGCGGGACCGCCGCGCGCAGCGCGCCGTGGAAGACCGGGTCGCGCTGGTTCGCCCACAGCACGTGGACCAGCAGGTCCGGGTCGCCCAGTCGAGGCAGCGTCAGACGCTGCCGCACCGGCTCGCCGCCGTCGAGCCGGATCGTGACGTTGGCGTGGTTGTCCCCGCCCGGGTCGCGCTCGATGGTCAGCGTGAACGCGCGCCGGCCGCGCCGCCCGGCCAGCCGGACGGTGAGCAGCTCGCCGTGGTGGAGCCGGTCGTTGGGCACCGAGCGGAGCGTCACGCGCACCCGGTGGTCGTGACCCGCCACCGCGATCGCGCGGGTCGCGTCCGGACCCGCCGCCGCCGCTTCCGCGAAGCGCCAGCCCAGCGCCGAGGCCGCCCAGCCGGCGAGCAGGGCCGCCCCCGTCCGCGCCTCGGGGCCGGTGCCGGCCGCGTCCGCGCTCACCTCCTGGAGCCCCGGCAGCAGCGCCCGCCGGTCCTCCGGGCCGAAGAACTGGCCGATCGCGTCCCGCCACGGCCGCACCCGGCCCCAGCGGAAGTCCGCCACGCCCACCGTCGCGTGCGGGTCGGCGGCCAGCCCGGCCAGCTCCAGCACGGCGTCGATCGGGTGCTCGAACCTCCCCGAGTCCACGACCAGCACGTCCGAGAACGAGATCGCGTCCTGCACGATCGCCTCGTTCAGGCGGTGCCGGCCCGACCACCACAGGTACGTCGGCACGTCGTCCACCAGCAGCGGCTCGATCAGGCTGGAGAGGTGGTGGGCCGCCTCGCCGCGCACGTGGAGCAGCACCTGCTCGCGCTGGACCGGGAACCCGTTGAGGAGCTGGTGCGCCTCGACGATGACCTCGGCGTCGAGCATGCCCGGGCCGCCCCCGCCGTGGAGGTGGACGATGATCGCGCGCAGCGGGTGGCTCGCCGCCAGGTGGGCGACCACCTTGTCGCAGAAGGTGACGCGCTGCTGGTCCTCCGTCGCCACCACCAGGTTGAGGACGCAGTTCTTGGGATGCGGGTGCTGGTGCGGGTCCACCTCGTGCAGCACCACGTCGTGGTGGAGCTGGCGCAGGTGCTCCATCACGCTCTCCAGGTTGGTGTTCTCCGCCGACCAGCGCCGGGCCCGGACCCGGTCCTCGTGGATCGGCGCCACGCCGCTCAGGGTCTGTGCCACTTCCTCCCGCCCTCCTCCAGCAGCCGCTCCGCCCCGGGCGGACCCCAGCTGCCGGCGGGGTACAGCTCCAGCGGCGGCTGGTCCTGGCGCCACACGTCCTCGATGCAGTCGATCAGCGTCCACGCCGCCTCCACCTCGTCGGAGCGGGTGAACAGCGTCGGGTCGCCCAGCATGCAGTCGAGCAGCAGGCGCTCGTACGCGTCCGGCGCGTCCACCAGGAACGACGACGCGTACAGGAAGTCCATGTTGACGCTCCGGATGTTCATGGCGGCGGTCGGGACCTTGGCCCCGAACCGCAGCGAGATGCCCTCCTCGGGCTGGATGCGCAGCGTGATGGCGTTCTGCTCCAGGTCGCGCGTCGCCTCGCGGCCGAACGTCAGGTGCGGCGGCCGCTTGAACTGGACCCGGATCTCCGTCACCTGCTTCGGCAGGCGCTTGCCGGTGCGGATGTAGAACGGCGTGTCGGCCCACCGCCAGTTGTCCACCAGGCACTTGAGCGCGGCGTACGTCTCCGTCCTGGAGTCCGGCGCCACCTTCGGCTCCGCGCGGTAGCCCGGCACCTTCTCCCCCATCACCCAGCCCTCGGCGTACTGCCCGCGCACGGTCTGCAGGCACACCTCGTTGGGCGTCGGGGGCCGGATGGCGCGCAGCACCTTGACCTTCTCGTCGCGGACGCTGCCCGCCTCCAGCGCGATCGGCGGCTCCATCGCCACCAGCGTCAGGAGCTGGAGCGCGTGGTTCTGCACGATGTCGCGCAGGGCGCCCGCCCGCTCGTAGTACGAGCCCCGCTGCTCGACGCCCAGCGGCTCCGCCACGGTGATCTGCACGTGGTCCACGTGCTGGCAGTTCCACACGGGCTCGAAGATCGAGTTCGCGAACCGGAACGCGAGGATGTTCTGGACGGTCTCCTTGCCCAGGTAGTGGTCGATCCGATAGACCGAGTCCTCCGGGAACGCCTTGCGCAGCACCCGGTTCAGCTCGCGGGCCGAGCGCAGGTCGCTGCCGAACGGCTTCTCGACGATGATCCGCCGGTAGCCGTGGCCGCGGTTGAGGCCGGCGTGGCGGAGCTGGTCCGCGATCAGCCCGTACGTCGGCGGGGGCGTGGCGCAGTAGAACACCACGTTGCCGCCGGTGTGGCGGGCGTTGTCGAGCTCGTTCAGGCGCGACGCCAGCCGCTCGAAGCCCTCGGTCTCGCCGAAGTCGATGCGCACGTACGAGACGTCGCGGAGGAACGCGTCCAGCGTCTTCTCGTCCACGGGCTGGGTGCGCGAGTGGTCGCGGACGTGCTGCGCCGCCATCTGCTTGAACCTGGCCTCGTCCATGTCGTCCAGCGCCGCGCCGACCAGCGCGAAGCCGGCCGGCAGCAGGCGGTTGCGGGCGAGGTTGTAGAGCGCCGGCAGCAGCTTGCGCCCGCTGAGGTCGCCCGTGGCGCCGAAGATGACCATCAGCGCCGGGGCCGCCGAGCGGTACTCGCTGAGCCCCGTCCCGAGCGGGCTGTCGTCCGGGCGGACCGCCGGGGCGGCCGTCATGGGCGCGTGGTCTTCACGGCGTGGCCACCGAACTGGTTCCGCATCATCGCCAGCATCTTGTCCGCGAAGGTGTCGTCCATGCGGCTCCGGAACCGCTCGTAGAGCGCCAGGGTGATCGTGGGCGCGGGCACGGCCTCGTCGATGGCCGCGGCGACAGTCCAGCGCCCCTCGCCTGTGTCCTCCACGTAGCCCTCGATGCTCCCGAGGTCGGGGTCCTTGCTCAGGCCGTCCGCGATCAGGTCCAGGAGCCAGGAGCGGACGACGCTGCCCGAGCGCCACGCCTCGGCGATCGCGTGCATGTCCATGCCCGGGAACGCCGTGCTCTGCTTCATGATCTCGAAGCCCTCGGCGTACGCCTGCATCAGCGCGTACTCGATGCCGTTGTGGACCATCTTCACGAAATGGCCCGAGCCCTCGGGGCCGGTGTGGACCAGGCCCCCGTCCTCGGGCGCCAGGGCCTGGAACACCGGCTCGCAGCGCTCGTACGCCTCCCGTGGGCCGCCGATCATCAGGCAGTAGCCGTACTTGAGGCCCCAGATGCCGCCGGACGTGCCCGCGTCCAGGTAGTGGAGGCCCTTCGCCTTCAGCACCTCGACGTCCTTCAGCGCGTCGCGCCAGTTCGTGTTGCCGCCGTCGATCACGATGTCGCCCGGCTCGCCGAGCTCCGACAGGCGCCGGATGGTCTGGCTGGTCGGGTCGCCGGACGGCACCATGACCCACGCCGCGCGGGGCCGCTCGGTCAGCTTCTCGACCAGCTCCTCCAGCGTGTGAGCGCCGGCGGCGCCCTCCGCCTCCGCCCGGGCCACCGCCTCGGGCGACTGGTCGAAGGCCACCACCTGGTGGCCCTTCTTCAGGAGGCGGGTGACCATGTTCCCGCCCATGCGGCCGAGGCCGATCATGCCGATCTGCATGGCTACCGGGTCGCCTCCTCGATCGAGTCCGCGAACGCCTGCCAGGCGGCCTCGGGCTCGGCGCCGAGGTCGATGCGCAGGACGGGGTAGTTGCGCGACTGGAGCGACTGGAGGTCGCCCAGCGACTGGGCCTGCTTGAGGATCGAGAAGCCGTACGGCTCGCCCGGCACCTCCACGTCCACGCCGTCCCGCTGGACGACCTGGAGGAACAGCCCGACCGGCGGCCCGCCCTTGTGGAGCTGGCCGGTCGAGTGCAGGAAGCGCGGGCCGTAGCCCGCGGTCGTCGCCAGCCGGGCGCTGTCGCGCACCGCCACGCGCGCCCGCCGCAGCGCCGCCTCGGAGGCGTCCGTCCGCGTCGTGTACGCCATGTACGCGAGGTAGCTGCCGTCTCGCCGCTGCTTCAGCAGGTCGGCCACGGCCCTGCCCGCCTCCGCGGCCGGCAGGGCGTGCGCCTCGGGCAGCTTGCCCGACGAGGCGAACCCGGCGAGCACCCGCTTCGTGTTGTCCTTGCTCTCCTGCACGTTCGGCTGGTCGAACGGGTCGATGCCGAGCACCGAGCCGGCAACGGCCGTGGCCAGCTCCCAGCGCAGGAACTCGCCGCCCAGGTCGAGCTCGTCGCGCAGCGTCAGCGTGACCACGGGCTGGCCGGCCCGCTCCAGCGCCTGCACCGCCGGGTCGTCCTCCTCGCCGTTGACGCGCAGGCGCACGAAGAGCCGGTCGTCGCCGTACACCTCGGGCGCGCCCACCGGCTCGCCCTCGACCGGCACGATGCCCCGGCCCTGCTTGCCCGTGCTCTCGGCCAGCAGCTGCTCCAGCCACCAGCCGAACGTCGCCACCTGGGGCGACATCAGCAGCGTCACCTTGTTGCGGCCGCGGTTGCCGAGCGCGCCCATCACCGCGCCCAGCCAGACGCCCGGGTTCTTGTCGACCGGCACCGCCGCGTCGCACGAGTGGGCCATCTCCTGGGCCCGCTCCAGCACCTCGCGGACGTCCAGGCCCATCAGCGCCCCCGGCACGAGGCCGAAGTAGGACAGCGCCGAGTAGCGGCCGCCGATGTCGGTCGGGTTCAGGAAGATCCAGCGGAAGTCCCGCTCGGCCGCCAGGCGCTCCAGCCCGCTGCCGGGGTCCGTGATCGCGGCGAACTGGCGCTCGCGCTTGTCCACGCCGGCCTCGAGCACCTGCTCCCAGAAGTAGGCGAGATGGGACATGGTCTCGGTCGTGCCGCCCGACTTGCTGGCCGCGATGAACAGCGTCCGCTTCAGGTCGATCGCCTCGCGGACGGCCAGGATCGTGGCCGGGTCGGTCGTGTCCAGCACGTGCAGCCGGGGGTGGCCCTCGACGGGCCCGAACGTCGCCCGGAACACGTCGGGGCACAGGCTCGAGCCGCCCATGCCCATCAGGACCACGTCCGAGTAGTCGCGTGCCTCCTCGGCCCGGGCCACGAGCTTGTCGACCTGCTCCAGCATCTTCTCGCCGACGCTGAGCCAGCCCATCCACTTCTCGGGCTCGGTGCCCGGCACCCAGAAGGAGGGGTCGCGCGACCAGAGCTTGCGGGGCGCGTCCTCCTGCTGGAGCCTGGCGACCGCCTCGTCCACTGCGGGCTGGAGCGTGCCCAGCGAGTACCACTGGCGCGGGCCCTTGCCGGCCCGGATGTCGGCCGCCTCGTGCTCGATGGCGCCGATCAGGCTGTCGAACGACTTCACGAAGCTCGCGACGCCTTCGTCCTCGAGCTGCGCCGTGACCTGCCGCAGGTCGACGCCCACCTCGGACAGCTCGCGCAGCTGGCGTCGCGCCTCGGGCACGTTCTCGTCCAGGCTGCGGCGCACCTCGCCGTGCTCGCGGAACGCGGCCAGCGTGGCCGGGGGCACGGTGTCCACCGTGTCCGGGCCGATCAGCTCCTCGACGTACATCGTGTCCGGGTAGCGCGGGTCCTTCGTCGAGGTGCTCGCCCACAGGCAGCGCTGGGGCCGGGCGCCCTCGCCGCGCAGGGAGTCCCAGCGGCCGCCGCTGTGGAGCTCCTTGAAGTGCTCGTACGCCATCCGCGAGTTGGCGATGCCGGCCTTGCCGAGGAGCGCGCTGATGCGGTCGCGGTCGGCCGGCGTGCCCGCCGACTCCAGCTTCGCCTCCAGCAGCTTGTCCACCTTCGTGTCCACGCGGCTGACGAAGAAGCTCGCCACGCTGGCGATCTTGCTCGGGTCGCCGCCCCGCTGCCGCAGGTCCTCCAGCCCGGCCATGAACGCCTCGACCACCTCGTCGTAGCGCTCGGTCGAGAAGATCAGCGTGACGTTGATGTTCACGCCCTCGCCGATCATCGTGCGGATGGCGGGGATGCCCTCCGGGGTGGCCGGGATCTTGACCATCACGTTCGGCCGCGCGGCCCGCTCGAACAGGTCCGCCGCCATGTCGATCGTGCCCCGGGTGTCGCGCGCGAGCTTGGGCGAGACCTCGATGCTGACGAACCCGTCCGCGCCGGACGTGTCGTCGTAGACCGGGCGGAACACGTCCGCCGCCGCCCGGATGTCCTCCAGCATCAGCTCCCAGAGGATCTCGTCGGGCGTCGCGCCGGAGCCGACCAGCCGGACCAGCGCCTCGTCGTAGTCCGTCGAGCCGCTGATCGCCTTCTCGAAGATCGTCGGGTTGGACGTGACGCCGGTGAGGCCCTCGTCGCGCAGCCGCGCCAGCTCGCCGGACGAGACGAGCTGGCGGCGGATGTTGTCGAGCCAGACGCTCTGGCCGAGGGCGCGCAGCTCCTGAATCGGACTCGTCATTCCTTCACCAGCTCGCGCGCGGCGGCCGCGATCCGGGCCGCCGAGATGCCGGCGGCCTCCATCAGCTCCTGGGGGGTGCCGGACGTGGGCAGGCCGCGCACGGCGCAGTGGGCGACGCGCGGCGGCCGCGGCTCCAGCGCCAGCGCCTCCAGGACGGCGGCGCACAGGCCGCCCTGCGGGTAGTGGTCCTCTGCCACCAGCAGGCGGCCGCCGGTGTCTGCGCTGGCCTTGCGCAGCGTCTCGACGTCCACCGGCTTGACGCTGTAGAGGTCGATGACGCGGGCGGCGATGCCCTCGCCGGCCAGCTCGTCGGCCGCGGCCAGGCAGTTGTGCAGGGTCACGCCGGCGCCGATCAGCGCGATCTGGTCCGCGCCGGACGAGCGCACCACCTTGCTGCCGCCGATCGGGAACTCCTCCTCGGGCCCGTACAGCACCGGGTAGCCGCCCCGGGTCGTGCGCAGGAACGAGATGCCGTGCAGGTCGGCCATCGCCGCGGTGAGCTTGACCGCGGACGCCGCGTCGCTCGGGTACAGCACCGTGGACCCGTGGATCGCGCGCATCGAGGCCAGGTCCTCCAGCGCCATCTGGGAGGGCCCGTCCTGCCCGATCTCGACGCCGGCGTGCGAGCCGGCCAGGCGGATGGACACCTCGGAGATGCCGGCCATCCGGATGAAGTCGTACGCCCGGCTGAAGAACGCCGCGAACGTGGAGGCGAACGGCGCGTAGCCGCGAACGCTGACGCCGACCGCGGCCGCCACCAGCATCTGCTCCGCGATGAACATCTCGAAGTAGCGGTCGGGATACGCCTTCGCGAACTCGTCGGCGTGGGTGGAGTTGCTGACCTCGCCGTCCATCGCGACGACGTCCGGCCGCGCGCCCAGGGCGAGCAGCGCGTCGCCATACGCCTTGCGCGTGGGCACCTTGTCGCCCTTCGGATACGTCGGCAGCGTCACCTCGCCCGCCGGCGGCCGCTGCGGCTGGAGGCCCGGGTCCGGCTTCGCCGTCTCGACGACGAGGCTCCGGATGCCGCCCAGCTCCGCGATCGCCTTCTCGGCCAGGTCCGGCGGCAGCGCCTTGCCGTGCCAGCCCTCGTGGTTCTCGATCTCGGCGACGCCCTTGCCCTTGACCGTCCTGGCCACGACGACCGTGGGCCGGTCGGTGGCCTGGCGCGCCTCGCGCAGCGCGGCGTCGATCTGCTCGAGGTCGTGGCCGTCGATCACGACCGCGTGGGCGCCGAACGCCTCGGCCCGCTGCCGGTACACCTCGGTGCGCCAGCCGTACTCCGTCTCGCCGCGCTGGCCGAGGCGGTTGACGTCGAAGATCGCGGTCAGGTTGCCCAGCTTGTAGAAGCCGGCCTTGTCGATCGCCTCCCAGATGGAGCCCTCGGCCAGCTCGGAGTCACCGCACAGCGCCCAGGTGTGGAACGGAAGCTTGTCCAGGTAGCGGCCGGCCAGCGCCACGCCGGTGGCGATGGGCAGGCCCTGGCCCAGCGAGCCGGTCGCCACGTCCACCCACGGGATGGCGGGCGTCGGGTGGCCCTGCAGGCGGGAGCCGAACTTGCGGAACGTCAGCAGCTCCGCGTCGTCGATGGCCCCGGCCGCCTTGAACATCGCGTAGCAGAGCGGCGAGGCGTGGCCCTTGGAGTAGATCAGGTGGTCGTTGCCGGGCAGGTCGGGGTGCTGCCAGTCGTAGGCGAGGTGTCGCGCGAGCAGCGCCGCGATGATGTCCGCCGCCGACATCGAGGAGGTCGGGTGGCCCGAGCCCGCCGCCGTGCTGCAGCGGATGGAGTCGACCCGAAGCTGCTGGCCGAGCTCGCGCAGGAACTCGACGTCCCTGGCGGTCAGCCCACCGGTTGCGGTCGCCATTCATGTACTCCCTTGGATCAACGTCGTGTACAGCCACCCCTGGCGTCGGCGAGCCTCGGCATAGGCCGACCGGGCCCGTTCCCTTGGCTCAACGTTACGACCAGCCCGGCTGGTCGTCCGGCGCCGGACGTTCAGCCGCGTGAGCGCCAGTTCGGCCGCCCCCACGCTGGATGCCTCCATCGCCGCGCGCGACACGGCCACCGGCTTGCCGATGGCGTCCGCCATCATCTGCACCCATGCCGGTGAGCTGAGCAGTCCGGCCCCGCTGGCCACCAGCCGCCGGGCGCCGGGAACCGTCTCGTCGAGCGCCGCATCGACGCCTGCGAAGGTTAGCGCCACGGCCTCCATGCCGGCGAGCACGATGTCCTCGGCCGTGGTGGCCTGCGTCAGCCCCGCGATCGCGCCGGTCGCGTGGGCCGCGAAGCCCAGGCTGCGCTCCCCCGCCAGCAGGGGCAGGAACGTCAGGCCGGCCGCGTCAGGCCGCCGGCGCCGGATGCGCGCCTCCAGGCCCGCCGGTTCGACGCGCAGCGTGCGGAGCAGCCACGCGTACAGGTTGCCGCCGTTGCTGAGCGAGCCGCCCACCACGAACCGGCCCGGGTCCAGCAGGTAGCACCAGAGCCCGGGGGCCAGGCGCTCCGGCAGCCGGTCGGTGATCGCCCGGAGCGCGCCCGACGTGCCGACGGTCAGCGCGCGCTGGGTGGGATCGACGCAGCCGCTGCCGACGTTGGCGAGGGCGCCGTCGCCGGCCGCGCACAGCCACACGGCGCGGGCCAGCCGGGGCCACCGGCGGCGGGGGCCGGGCCGCAGGCCGCGCAGCTCCGGGGCCTCCGGCGGCAGCTGCCGTTCGCGGACGCCGAGCAGGTCGAGGAGCTCCTGGTCCCAGCCCCCGGTCAGGCGGCGGAGACCGGTGCCGGAGGCCATCGACGCGCTGGTCGCCAGCTCGCCGAACAGGCGCAGGTAGAGCAGGTCGCCGTAGCTGACCCAGCGGGTCGTGCGGGACCAGGTGTCCGGCTCGGTCTCGCGAAGCCAGGCCAGCCGGGCCGGCCAGTAGCTGGGGTGGATCGGGCAGCCGTTCCGGCAGCGGACCGTCTCCAGGTCGAGGCGGGCGCGCAGCTGCTCGGCCTGGCGCCAGCTGCGGGTGTCGGACCACAGGATCAGGGGGGTGGTGGGACGGTCGGCGGCGTCGAGGCCGACCAGGCCGTGCCAGAACGTCGAGACGCCGACGGCCCCGATCTCGTCCGAGGCCTGCTCCAGGGTGCCGGAGATGGCGCGGTGGACGAGCCGGTCCAGGCGATCCGCGTCGAGCTGGGAGGTGCCGTCGGCGCGGACCACGGGACGGTACTCGAGCCTGGTCTCGGAGCCGGGCACGACCCGCCCCCGGCCGTCGAACAGCAGCGCCCGCACGGACGAGGTGCCGACGTCGAGGGTCATCACTAGCACGGGCGGCGCTCCGCGGCGGCGGGGGGCCGCGGTGGTCGGCGGGGCGGGCTGGTGAGGCGGTTGCCGTACATGCGCCACCCCATGGACCTGTTCATGAGGTGGCTGCCGTACGGCAAGACCGTTACTGTGCCGCAAGCGGTCCACAGGTGGCCGTCGCCGCACCCCCGCCGCCCGCCCATCAGTCCAGCCAGCGGTCGGCGATCCGCCACGGGTCGCCGCAGCGGTACGTCCGCAGCGGCAGCGCCGGCGCCGGCACCAGCGGGTGGGCGAACACCTCCGCCCACCGCGGCACCCGCGCCTCCGCCCAGCCGCCGTCGTGCCGGTAGACCGCCAGCTCGAACGTGTGGTCGCCCAGCATCTCGGCCGCCGGCGTGGCCACGTGCGGCCCGGCCATCACCGGCCGGTTGCCCAGGTGGTCCTTCGACAGCCAGCGGACGCCGCGGAGCAGCGTGACCGCGATGCCGTCCTCCAGCAGCTCGTACTCGAACGGCCCGGCCAGCAGCACCGCCACGCCCCCGGCGTCCACCCACAGTCGGGCCGGGTCGGTGGGCAGGTCGAACTCCAGGCCGGGCTCGGCGCCGGGCCGCCGGAACGGCCGGTGGACCGCGCCGAACGCCACCCCCGCCCAGGCGCCGCCCGACGTGTCGGCCGGCACCACGACCCGCACGCGGTGGTCCGGGACCTGGTTGCGCAGCTCGACCGTCACGCGGGTGAACGGCTCCCCCGCCCGGCGCGTGGCGCGGGCCTCCCGCAGCGGCCGGCGGACCGGCTCAGCGCCCGACGGCGGGTCGAACGTGTACTCGTCGCCCTGGTCGGGGCAGTCCTCCAGCGCCAGGTCGAGCGCGTCGGGCGACTCGTCCGGGGCCGGCGCCACCTCCGCGACCCCGAGCGCCGGCACGCCCTCGCGCTCGAACAGGCTGGGGTTGAACAGCCCCGGCCCCCGGCCCAGCCGGTCCCACAGGCGACCGGCCAGCGCCTCGGCTCGCGCCAGCCGCCCGGTCGCCTCCTCGTGGACCTGGTCGATCGAGCAGCCGCAGATGCTGTCGTGGGCGCTGTTCAGGACCACCTGGCGCCAGCAGTACGCCAGCTCGCGCTCCGGCCAGGGCAGCCCGGAGAGCGCCAGCGCCGGCTCGACGTACCGCTCCAGCCGCCGCTCCAGCGCCGCGTGGCGGAGCTTGAGCGGGAAGCGGGCGGAGAGCGTGCCCTTGAGCACGTTGGAGGTCGCGGCCGAGTGCAGCTCGCCCCGCCAGCGCCGGCCCGGGGCGGGCTGGACCGCGATGAAGTCCTCGATCGAGCTGGCCGCCGCGGGCCGCTCGCCGTCCAGGGCCCGCAGCGCCGTGGCGACCCCGACCGGGACCGGGGTGTGGTCGTCGCCGCTGGTCAGCAGCCACGGGCCGGTCGGGTTGCGTTCGCGCTGGGCGTCCACCAGGTCGTCCAGCCGCCGGCGCAGCCGCGCCGGGTCCAGGGGCAGCGCCACCGCGTGGCCGTAGCCCTGGGCCAGGTGGACGGCGGTGACCGCGCTCCCGTCCAGCCCCTCCCACGTGAAGACGGCGGAGTCGATCGCCGCCGGCACGCCCCGCCAGAGCACGGCGCGCTCGATGCCCAGCCGGCGCAGGATCTGCGGCATCTGCGCGGTGTGGCCGAACTGGTCGGGCAGGTAGCCGACGAGCATCGGCGTGCCGAACCGCCGGGCCCGGGCCAGGCCCAGCTCCAGGTTGCGGATCAGCGCCTCGCCGCTGACCAGGTGCTCGTCCGGCAGCGTGTACCAGGGGCCGAGCGTGATCCGCCCCGCCGCGGCCGCCGCCCGCAGCGCCGCCGCCCGCTCCGGCCGCAGCTCCAGGTAGTCGTCCACGACGGCCATCTGCCCGTCGAGGTGGAAGCGCAGCTCGGGCTCGAGCTCCAGCGCCAGCAGCAGCGAGTCCATCAGCGCCACCAGCCGGCGCCGGTACACGGCGAACGGCAGGTACCACTCGCGGTCCCAGTGGGTGTGGAACACGACGTGGACCTCCACGCGGGAGGCGCCTTCGTCGGGCCCGGCGACCGTCACTACGGCGCCGGCGTGGAGGGCGCTGGGGTGCTGTTCGTGGAGGGCGCCTGCGACGTCCGGCCCAGCTCGGTCTCGACGGTCCGGCGGTTGACGTCGAAGTTGGTCGCGAGACGCTGGACGTCCTCCCGGGAGCGCGCCTGGCCGGCGGCGTCGAGGTCGCGCTCGATCGCCGTCATGGAGATGTCGGACTTGTCGAACAGGCGCTTGCGGGCGTCCCGCCACTTGGCGTCGTGGACGGGAGCGGACAGGAGATCCCGGCCGGCCGCGTTCAGCAGCTGGTAGCGGTCGCTGATGGCGGCGACGGTCTGGTCGCCGTCGCCGCGGGCGGCCATGTCCTCGGCCTCGCGCTCGCGCGTCTCGGCCAGGTTGATCTCGAGCTCGGCGCGGGCGACGGGATCGACCTGGATGGCGACCAGGGCCGACTCGCCCGTCCGCTTGAGCACGTAGAAGCTGGACGTGGGCTCGGCGAACGAGCTCAGGACCGCGAGGACGGCGCCGACCACGACGGCGAGCACCGCGGCGATGCCGAGCGCCAGGAACGCTCGGCGACGGCCGCCAGCATCGTGGTCCGGAGTCGGGTGGCGGTGGCGGAGTCGATCGGCTCGCCGATCAGCGCCCGGAGGTTCGCCACCTGCTGGGGCAGCGGCTTCGCGTCGTGCGGGGCCGAGAGGGCCTCGGCCGTCGGGGCCGGGTCGGCGCCCTCGATCACCTCGTCCACGGCGCCGTCGAACCCGCGCAGGTCGGGACCCCAGCCGGTTCCGGAGCGGCCGTCCACCTCGCGCAGCGCGGTGACCAGCCAGGCGCGCAGGCTCGGCCCCTGGGCGTTCAGGGCCGGGATCAGGTGGTCCACGTCCACCTCGCCCAGGATGCGCAGGGAGATGAGCTCGTAGTCGAAGTTGCTGAGCCCGTTCAGGGCCGCCCGGGTACCCGTGGCCGGCTGCCGGCGCTTGGCCGCGGCGCCGGCGGCCAGGCGGAGCAGCCAGACGTGGAACGCGGCGCTGTCGCCGCTGAAGCCCGACAGGCCGTCGAGCGCCTTGAGCAGCGCCGCGCCCGCGAGCTGCTCGGCGTCCGCCGCGTCGCCGGTGAGGGCCAGGCAGACGCGGTACAGCGCCTCCAGGCTCCGGTCGCAGAGGGACGCAACGGCATCGCGCTCGTAGCGCTGTGCACGCGAGACCAGCGTGGGGTCGAGGAATTCGTTCGCGATCGCCGGCTGTGCCACGAGAGGACTGACAATAACGATAGCCATGCTTCCCCTCGACGCGTTGGCCGGCGTCTGGGTGGCCAACCGCGGAGCGGCCTGCACGACGGCCTCCATCCTCGCCGGACTCGGCGCGCTGGGCGCCCGCGACCTGCCCGACCTGGCTGCCGCCACGGTCGCGCTCGGCGCCCCCGAGCCGTACGGCGCGCCCGCGCTCATGGACTACGTGAGCCTGCCCGGCCGGCGCGCCCCGCTGGACGTGCGGGTGGAGGCGCTGGCCGCGGCGGCGGGCCTGCGCGTCCGCTGCCGCTCGGGCCTGGTGGCGCGGGGCCGGGCGCTGCGGCCGGCGCCGGGCGAGGCGCTGGTCGCGAACCTGGCCTGGGGCCAGGAGCGGCCCGGGTTGGTGGGCACGTGGGGCTGGCACGCCCTCCGCCCGGCCACGTACCAGACGGGCGGCCACAGCGTGCTGCTGGTCGCGGTGGAGGGCCGGGAGTGGCTGGTCCTGGACTCGAACCACGAGGGCCTGCAGCGCTGGAGCCGTCAGCGGCGCCGGCGGCGTGGACACCGCCTGGACCTCCGACGCCGCCCGGCGGCGGGCGGCGAGCAGCTCCGGCGGCTCCGCCCGGGCCTCGGCCAGGCGGCGCCGGGCCACCTCCACGCCGGCGGCCGCGCGGCGCTCGGCCTCCGCGCGCTCCGCCGCGGCCTGGGCCTCGGCCACCTCGTCGCCGGCCCGGGTGGCCAGCTCCTGCCGCAGCTCCTCTGCGGCGCGCAGCCGCTTCTCCGCCAGGGCGGCCGCCCGGGTCGCCTGCTGGTTCACCGCCGTCGCGAACTGGCGCAGCGGCTTCTCCTCGCCCGGCGGGCACTGCCAGAGCACCGTCCGCGACCGCGTGGTCAGCAGCAGGAACTGGTCGCGCCGGCGCTCGGCCAGGCAGCGCAGGAACGCCTCCGTCTCCGGGCTCTCCAGCAGCACCAGGTCCTGCAGGCAGTCACGCCGCTCGCGCCACAGCGCCACGGCCGACCCGACCGCCGCGCCGGCGCCGGTGACCGGCAGGTGGCCGGCCGGCGTCTCGACCGCCGTGGCGCGGACGCGCAGCGGGCCGACCGCCGCCAGCGGCTGGTCCCCGGGCGCGCCCAGCGCCCGGCGCAGCCGGTCGCACAGCCCCTGCCGCTCCCGCGACCGCGCCGCCCGCGCTCGCTCCAGCGCCAGGCCGGCGGCGTGGACCGCGCGCGCCCCGGCCGCCTCCGCCGCCTGGAGCTCGCTCCTCGCCGCCTCGATCGCGTTGGCGCGCGCCCGCTCCGCCTCGTCGGCCGCCACCAGCGCCTCGGTGATCGTGGTCGCCCGCCAGTCGAGCCGCCGGGCGACGTCCAGCAGGTCGTCCGCCTCCTTCACGCTCGGCCGGGGCGCGCGCCTGCCGAGCTGGACCAGCAGCGTCCGGTGGCGGCTGTCCAGGAGGGCGTGCTCGTCCTCGATCCGCTGGCGCTCGTCCGGCTGGGTCCGGCCCCGCCGGAACAGCCCGGGCGGCCCGGCCGCCATGCCGCGGAACGCGTTCTCGACCCCCAGCAGCCCGCGCCGCATGGCGATGGCCCGGCCGACCAGGTCGCGCGCCTCGCCGCGGGGGCGCCACTCGCGGGCGCGGTCCACGAGGATGGCGGCCGCCCTGGCGTAGCGGTCCTCGGCCAGGAAGGCCAGCGTCGTGGCCAGGTCGCGCGAGCGGACGCCGCGCAGCTCGATGGTCGGCCGCCACTGCTCGCCGTCCCACTGCCACAGCCCGTCCGGGGTGCTGGTGGCCACCCAACGCCGGCCGTCCCACCACCAGCTCCCGTCCGCGGAGGTACGCGGCTCCTCCCGAAGATCGGGATCGGCATCCGCAGTCGCCTGGTCGCCGCCGGCGCCTGCGTCGGTCCTGAAGAGACGGCCGAAGCTCCGCACGGTGGATCACCTCCAGGCTACGACGGCCTGGAGGCCCGCGGAACTCGCTGTCGCCGGGGTTGTTGTGCGAGCTTCTAGGAGCGGGCGGCGGCCAGGCGCTCCACCTCGGCGACCATGCCGGCCAGGATGTCCAGGCCCGAGTCCCAGAAGCCGGGGTCGGTGATGTCCATCCCGACCTTCCGGACCATCTCGTCCGGCGCCATCGAGCCGCCGCTGGCCAGGAAGTCCAGGTACGACTCGACGAACTCCGGGGTGCCCAGCTCGCGGTACCGCCGGTAGATCGACAGCGCGAGCAGGTTGCCGTACGCGTAGGCGTACACGTAGCCGGGCGCCTGGACGAAGTGCTCCACGTAGCTCCACCAGCTCCGGTGCTCGTCCGTGAGCGTCAGGGAGTCGCCGAACATCTGCTGGACCCGCTGCTGCCAGAGCTCGCCGATGTGCTCGATCGACAGCTCGCCCTCGGTCCGGCGGGCGCTGTGGACCGCGTCCTCGAACCGGTTCATCGCGACCTGCCGGAAGATCGTCGCGAACGCGTCCTCCACCTGGTGGCACAGCATCGAGAGCCGCACGTTCTGGTCCGGCTCCTGGGCCATCACGGCGTCGAACGTGAGCGTCTCCCCGAACACCGAGGCGGTCTCGGCCAGCGTCAGGGGCGGGTGGTAGTCGAAGATGTGGTTCCGCTCGGCCGCCAGGACGTCGTGCAGGCCATGGCCCAGCTCGTGCGCCAGCGTCAGCGCGTCGTTGATTGCCGTCCGTCACCGGGGCATCGATCCAGCGCTTGTCGAAGAAGTCCTGGACCAGCCGGCCGGCCCGCGGCGAGAAGCGGTGGTACGAGGCCAGCACCATGTCCTTCGCCTCGGTCCACGTGATCCGCCGCGTGGCCTCGTCGATGGGCGCGTACCGGTCCCACTCGTACAGCTGGTCGAGGCCGAGCAGGCTCCGCTTGGCGCGGTAGTACCGGGCCACCAGGTCGTAGCGGCCGGTGACCGCCTCGACGAGGGCCTGCACCGCGGCGTCCGACGTCTCGTTCGCGAGGTTGCGCGAGCTGACCCACGTCGGGTACTTGCGCAGGCGGTCGACGATCGCCTTGTCCTGGAGCAGCACGTTGAAGATGTACGCGCGGGTCCGGATGTCCCGGCGGAGCGCCGCGGTGATCGCGTGACTGGCCGACTCCCGCACCGCGCGGTCGGCCTCGCGCAGCTGCGACAGCGCGGTCGCCAGCGGCACCTGGGTGCCCTCGAGGTCCACCGGGATCGCCGCGCACAGCTCCTCGAACAGCCGCGACCAGGCGCTCGTGGCGGTCGGGCTGACGTCGGTCAGCAGGCGCTCCTCGGTCTCGGTGAGCTGGTGGTTCCGGTAGAGCCGCTCCTGCTCGACCGCGTGCTTGTAGCGGGCGGCGGCCGGATTGGCGTACAGGCGGGCGCACTGCTCGTCCGTGAGCTGGGCGATCTCCAGGCCGAAGAAGACGAGGTGGCCGCCGATCTCGGCGCCGGCTTCGCGGGTGCGCATCATGAGCCTGCCCGAGGCGTGGTCGCGCGTGTCCAGGGTGTGCCGCAGGTGCGCGTAGAGCCCGGGCAGAGAGCTCCGCGAGTAGTGCTTGCTGAGGTCGTCCATCATCGCCGCGAACTCGTCCGGGGGGAGCTCGGCGATCCGACCCTTGTACGTCTGCTCGAATTCACGCGCGAAATCCAGCGCCTCGGCCAGCGTGCGCTCGATCGCGGGGTCGTCCGGCGACGAGTAGATCTCCTCCAGGTGCCACCGGACGTCCTCGGCGCCCGTCGTGGTTAAGGCTTGGACCATCGCAGGGCTAGCTTACTGGGTTGCCGAACGCGTACGGACGTCCCGCCGCCGGCCCCCCGATCCCGGGTCCTGTTGCTGCGCTTGACAGGGACACGTATCATGACAGCGTTCTTGTACAACAAACGTGGGGTTTGGGGGCGAACAAATGACGATTCCACTGCCGAGTATCAACCTCGGGAGCACGGACACGATCATCTTCCTGGTGGCCGGCCTGGTCGCCGGGGTGCTGGCCAGCATGGCCGTCCACGGGCGCAGCAGCGGGATCCTCCTCGACATGGTCCTGGGGGTCATCGGCGCGTTCGTGGGCCGCTGGCTGCTCGGCCAGCTCAACATCAACCTCGGCACCGGGGTGATCCCCGACGTCGTCGTGGCGTTCGTGGGCGCGTTCCTGCTGCTGCTGGTCGTGCACGCGCTCAGCGGCGGGTTCCGCCAGCGCCGCTCGACGTAGGGGACCGCTCGGCGGGCGGGTCGCCCTACGAGGCGACCTGCCCGACGATCCGGGAGATCACCTCGCCCAGGTTCGGCCCGGCCTTGCCGAACGGGGCGGTCCGCAGCCGGTGGCTGAACACCATCTGGGCCACGTCCGTCACGTGCCCGAGCTCCACGACGGTGGCGCTGTCGAACGCGGCCTTGGCCTGGGCGGCCCGCGCGCAGACCAGGTCGGAGCGGTGGCCGTCCACCTCCAGCGCGATGCTGAGCTGAGCGATCAGGCGCAGGATCGAGCGCGGCAGGTCGATCTCGGGGAACGTCGAGATGCCCTCCGCGATGCGGACGCGCACCTCCTCCTCCCCCGCCTCGTGGCGATCGTAGAACGCGAGCGGATCGGTCTCCCAGCTGGCCCGCTGCTCGACGATCTCGACGCGCCGGTCCAGGTCGCGGATGCCCTCGACGTCCACGCAGAGCCCGAAGCGGTCCAGCAGCTGCGGCCGCAGCTCCCCCTCCTCCGGGTTCATCGTGCCGACCAGGATCCACGTTCACGCCCATCGCCGCCGCGTCCAGCAGCACGTCCACGATGTGGTCGTCCAGCAGGTTGACCTCGTCCACGTACAGGATGTTCCGGTTGGCCTCCGCCAGCACACCGGGCTCGAACCGCCGCGAACCCTCCTTCAGCGCCGCCTCCAGGTCGATCGTCCCGACCACCCGGTCCTCCGACGCGTTGATCGGCAGCTCGACCACCCGCATCCGGCGCTGCGTCCGCGGCAGCGGGTTCTCGCCGTCCTCGAACCGCACCTGGCAGTCGCTGCACAGTGACTCGACGTCCTCGGGATGGCAGCCGAAGTGGCACCCGTCGACGACGTCCTGCTCGGGGAGGAGGCGGGCCAGGGCGCGGACGGCCGTGGACTTGGCCGTGCCCTTCTCGCCGCGGATCAGCACGCCGCCGATCGCGGGGTTGATGGCGTTCAGGATCAGGGCGAGCTTCATGCGCTCCTGACCGACGATCGCGGTGAAGGGGAACGTATAGCGCTCTC
>VBJR01000401.1 GCA_005880175.1 Chloroflexota bacterium | reverse complement strand
GCCGGTGAAGGTCTTCGCCGACACGCTCGTCAAGAACTGGGACCGCGTCCTCCACTGGTTCGAGTCGCGCATCGGCAACGGCATCCTCGAGGCCATCAACAGCCTGGTCCAGGCCGCCAAGCGGCGCGCTCGCGGCTACCGCAGCAAGCGCAACTACATCGCCATGATCTACATGACCGCCGGCAAGCTCAACTTCACGCTACCCACCTGAAACAGCGAGGAGCCGTAAAATCGCCTTCCACGATCTGCTCAAAGAACTCGCCAAGCAGATCCCCTGGATGAACGTTCTCGATGACAGATATACGTTCCAGGCGTCCAACGACATAGGCGATCTTCTGTGCAGAGATGCGACTCGTATCGAACGCTCTGCCGGTGCTAGGTTCAGGCAACGCCAGATACGTGAGCTCTGCAAGTTTGTATTGTTCATTCATACGATCGACAAGCGACTGTGGTGTTTCCGGATCGACCGCATCACCACCCCGTTGGAAGGCGTACTCCGCACCAGGCGCTGTCTCACGTTCGTCGTAGATCTTGCATAGGACTAGCTTGGCGATGTATACGAAAACTTCATTGTTGTTGGTGCCACCGCCGCCCCAGATGACATCGTGGATCTCAGACCGAAGGCGGTGAAAGGTCTCTGCTGTCGCTGCTTTATCGAGCGGGCGAAGAAGCCCTGCCTCGCGCTGTACGTTCGCGTAGCGCTTGGGTTGCGGTGCACCATAACGAATCGGTATCGTTTCTGTAATCGGCTGGCCGGCTGCGTCCCACTCAGTGAAGGACGTAAACCGCTTCGTGTCGATCAGGATAAGTTGATCTCGGAGCTCATCCTGTTTGAACTCGGTAGTGAAGTAGACAAGATAGCGGGGCCGAGGCGTCTCTTGCAGGCTCAGGCGAAAGAGTTGCCCGTCAATGAGTTTAAAGTCCTCATCGAACTTGCTCGGTGCTTTACATTCGATGAATAGAAAGCCGTCCCCCCGCTGCCCAGCCTTGCCGACGGACCGGACCAGTACGTCTACTCGACCGCCCTTCCCAACAGGTCGACCAACCGGCTTGTAGGCTCGTTCGACCTCCAGGGTGAGCGGAGAAGCCGGGTAACGCCATTCCGAGGCGAGGCGCGTCAGAAGGTAGGCTCGTACGGCCTCCTCATCCGTCATGGGCGCTGTTGTGCCGCGAAAGCCAGGGGATGTAGGGTCAATCCAGACACCGACTGGGTTGTACGTCACATGGCCGGTACCATCTTTGCCCACCTGGATGTCGGAGATTACGGCGTCGAATCCTGGCGCCCGCTTGATCGCATCTGCAACCGCCAGTCGCAGGTTCACATCCATAACAGGTTGTCCTGAGTCACGATCGGGGGAGGATACC
The DNA here is from genome assembly GCA_005880175.1 of Chloroflexota bacterium. The sequence continues at coordinate 5,428 of VBJR01000401.1, read as the reverse complement.
TCCGCGCCCTGGAAGGGCGTCGGATTGAGCACCGACCACGCATGGCCTTCGCCGAGGCCTATTCGCCGAGGGATCCCCCGGGTGACGTGCCCCCGGGCCGACGCAGCGCGTCAAGCTCCTCCCGCTTGAACCAGCGACCCCGGAGGCCGGGGATCTCGTGACAACGGAGGACACCGCGGTCCATCAGGTTGTACATGGTCCGACGGGAGACGCGTAGGTAATGCGCGGCTTCCTTCAAGCTGAGCCAGTCGTGCACGTGCGTGCACGAGCGTATAGGCCAGCCAGCCGGCTCCAACTGGGACTTGCAGATTGGTGCGTACCATGCGTCCCCGGCCGGTACGAAGCGCCCGGGCGGCAGGTCCAGCGGGTCGAAGTCGGCCCCCGGCGGCGCATCCGGGTCAGTGCCGACCCAGCAGCCGCCGTGCCAGCGCTCGAGGATCCAGTGGTCGGCGTACTCGGGGGGCCCGAGATATCTGGCGAACCCCACACGAGCGCGAGCCGGCACGCCGACACGCCGCAGCAGGGCGCAGGTGAGCACGGCGAAGTGCCGGCAGTTGACGACCAGGCGGCGCTCTGGGGGCCGAGGCTCGCGCAACGGTGACGGGTCCAGCTCGACGATGCGTGCGACCATGGCCGAGGCCGACCGGAGCTGCTCCTCGCCGCGCCGCTCCTCCGTGACCTCGATGGTTGACCCGGCGATCGAACTCGACGCGGTGCATCATCAGCCCCCGGAGGGTCCCCGCGATGTCCGCGACGTCCGACGGCACACCAGCCAGGCGCGGGTCGTCGGACAGCAGGGTCATCGGGCTGGGGGTCGCGTAGTACGCCAGCTCGTCCATCGCGAGCCAGGCTGGAACAAATCCTGGGTGCAGGTCAAGCAATGTGGCGCGCCGACGCGAGCCAGCGCCTTCGTCGGTCTACGGCTCCTCCCAGCCGGTAGGCCCCGGCGCCCCCGACGCCGCGACTACACCTCGGAGCCCTTCACCTGATGAGTGACGACCTGCGAGTTCAACTGCCCGCCTACTCATGCATCCCGGTCTGAGCTTGTGGTGGGCGGTGCTCGACCTGTTCATCGACAGCGCTCGCGGTCTCGCCCTCACCGCCCTGGAGCACCGTCAACTGGCACAGATGCGCGCCGAGCGCAAAGGCCCAGGCGCCGGCGTCGCTGACCGCATAAGATATCGGTGACCGCGCGGCTGTGCCGTCGATTTTACAGCGCTCCCGGGACGCGACCCGAGGCCGTCGCCGATGGCCCTGACCAGACCCTTCGGTCCGTCTGGATGGTTCGGATCATCCTATCGTCCAGCGGTTGTTGAACGCCTGCACGCCCTGCGGTGAGTCGTAGTTCATCCATGCGATGACCGACGTCCTTCGGTTCGGGTTGGCCGACTGGCTCACAGCGCTGTCGGTAGCGCGCTTGAGGTTGTTGGTGATGTCGACGCTCCAGTTCGAGGTGGCCATCGTGTTGTTGACCCCCGGGACATATGTGACGACGTTGTCTGCCGTGTCGGGATTGCCAACAGCGAGGATGTAGTGGCCGCTGCCGTTGGTGTCGAGGCCGAGCAGGTAGGCCGCGTTCGGGTCCGGTGGCTGGGGCGGCCTGTCCAGCCGGGAGCTGCTGGTTGCGGACATCGGCCATCTGAGCCCTGACCTGGGCCTCCTGCTGGCTGACGTCATACCCCATGGACCGCTGCAGCTCCAGCCCGTCCAGCTCCTGCTGGAGATCGGACTGCTGCTGGTCGAGTGCCGTCTGCTTCTGTCGCAGGTTCGGGACGTAGCTGTTCATCTGCTGCGCGAGCACCGCACGATTGGCGGCGTCCCTGACGTCGGACGGGATTCCATCCAGCGAGCCGACCCGCGCGGCGAGGTCCGGGTGATCGCGGAAATACGCGAGTTGCTGGTCCCGGCTGAGGCTGTGCCACCAGTCGGCGTTGGCCCGCCACCAGGCGGCGTTGGCGCCTGGGTCGTCGCCCGCGGGTATCGATGCCGGGTCGATGCCGCCAGACGGCTGCGTCGCGCCCGCCATTGGCGTGACCGGTGCGGTGCCAGCCGGTGAGCCGCCCAGCGGTCCGCGGCTGCCGGCCGTCGTGATGTCGACCACGGCGCTGTCGGCGTGGCTGCTGAGCTGTCTCATCGACACCAGGGCGTTCCGCATCGACGCCTGGTGTCGCGGCGCCTGTGCGCGAGGATGACGGTCTGGATCGTGCGCGCAGCCTGCAACGCGGCAGTGGTGGCCAGCACCCTCTCAGTCACCCGACAGCCCTCCCTGATCTCCAGTCGCGAATCTGCCGGCGGCAACCTGGCGACGGCGCCAGCTGCTCGGCCCGCCGATAGTGTAGAGGCCACCCCGCGACTCGAACCGCACACCTCCGCCAGCCGCGCCCCGCACCTCCTCCAGACTCCTGCAGGACGCCGACCAGCTCGAGCGGGTTGCACGGCGAGAACTGAGCGAAAGCCCACGTCCGCGAACGCCGATATGGAGTGGCCGCTCGTGCGCCAGCACCTGCGAGACCGCGTCGAGCGCGCCGCCGGCTCGACGGCTCCGCGAAGAGCATCTCGCTGCCGCTCGTCCCGATCTCCGCAGTTCGATGCGTGTCAATCGACCGTGACATTGCTACACTCGGCCTCGCATCTGCTGCGGCCGCAGCCAACCCGGTTCTGACCGAGGAGGCATACGGGAAGTGTCATATTGGACGAAGCTCGCCCTGGCGATCTCCAGCGCGCTGACGTTGCTGGTGGTGGCCCTGACGACGGGTGGCGCCGGGACGGCGCTGCGTGCGGTCGGCGCGAACGCCGCAGTCGCAGCGGCCGCGGCTCCGATCGACGCGCAGGCCGGCGGCGACCACACAACCGCACCGGGCAAGGGAGCGATCCAGATCACGATCGGGCCCACTTGGACCATCCAGCCCTGGTGGAAGCTGACCGGCGAGATCACCGCGACGTGCGGGCCGTTCCTGCATGTTCCCAGCGGGTCCGACCTGGCCACGGTCACCATCAAGCAGCACCCGGACATGGCCTCCGGCGCGACGGGCGGCCACGCGACCGGCTCGGTCTTCCTGCGCTGTGACGGAGCCGCGCACACCTACACCGTGACAGCGTGGGCCGGCGGCACCTTCGTGCCAGGCACCGCGACGGCGGCCGCGTTCGCATTCGCCGCCGGCATCGACCCGGTGACGTTCCGGTTCGAGTTCCAGACGGGACAGGCCGGTCCGCAGCAGGTCAACATCGCGTAGATGGTGCGGGTGCGAGACGAGGAGCCGGCCGCGACGGCCGGCTCCTCGACCCCCTCGGGGGCCGTCCGGGCAGCCCGCCTCGACCGCGTTGCGGTGTGGGTCCTGCGCACGGGCGCCGTGGCGCTCCCGCTGGCGGTCTGGCCGCCCGGGTACGACGTCTTCGTGCTGCCCAAGCTGGCCCTGCTCCGGCTGCTGGTCCTGACCCTGGCGGGGCTGCGCCTCGCCGCCTGGGCGGTCGCCGGCCGGCCGGCCTGGCGGCGCACGCCGCTCGACCTCCCGCTCGCGCTGTTCGTTGCCTCCGCGGCGCTGTCCGCCGCCCTCGCGGTCAACGTGGGCGTCGCCGTCTTCGGCACCTACTATCGCTACGAGGGGCTGCTGACCATTGCGTGCTACGCGCTCCTCTTCTGGCTCGCGGTCCAGGCGATCGATCGCCGGGAAGCCAGGACGCTGGTCCGGTGCCTGCTGCTCGGGGGCTACGTGGTCGCGCTCCTCGCCGCCGTCCAGTGGGCGATCGGAGGCGCGGCGGTCGGGGCCGGCGCGGGGGAGAGCGAGAGCACGTTCGCCGGCTCCCTTCGCGCCGCCTCCACGATGGGCAACGCGAACGCCCTGGGCACGTTCCTGGCCCTCCTGCTGCCGCTCGCCGCCCACGAGGTGCTGGCCGCGCGCGGGGCCGGGGAGCGCCTGCTGGCAGCGAACGTGGCCGCCTGCCTGGGCCTCGCCCTCGCGCTCACCTACGGCCGCGCGGCCTGGGCGGGGGCGGCGCTCGGCGTCGCGATCGTGGCCGCCGGGCCGGCCGCCCGGGCAGCGCGCCGGAGGCCGGCCGTCGCCGCCGGGGCCGCGCTGGCGGCCGCCGCGGGCCTCGAGCTGGCCGCCGCCACACACGCCGGCCCAGCCTGGTTCGGCACGGCCCTGGCGAGGGCGGCCACGCTGGCCGACGCGACCGGCGGCTCGGGGGCGACCCGGCTGCACATCTGGCACGACTCGCTGCCCCTGATCGTCGCCCGACCCTGGACGGGCTGGGGGCCGGACGCCTTCGGCCTCGTCTTTCCGCGCTTCGCGACGGGCGACTGGACGCCGGGCTACACCATCGACAAGGCGCACAACGACCTGCTCCAGGTGGCCGCGACGCAGGGCCTGCCAGGAGTCGCCGCCCAGCTCTGGTGGCGTATGAGACCACGCTGCAGACCGGATTCTCGTGGCTGCCGGCGTCCGCCCCGGCGTGGCTGCTGCTGGCGAGCGCGACCGTGGCCTGGCGGCCCGACCCGGCGCCAGTGCCGGCGCCGGGCGTCCGCCGCGCCGGTGTGGTCGCCGGCCTGGGCGCCGCGGCAGCCCTGCTGGCGGCAGGGCTGGCCCTGGCCACCCTGCCGGTCGCCGCCGACACACGGTTCCGCTCCGCGCTGGCGGCGCAGGCGCGGGGCCAGCACGCCGTGGCGCTGCGGGACCTGGCGGCGGCCAGGCGGCTGGCGCCCGAGGAGAGCGTCTACGCCGCCGAGACGGGGGACGTGCTCCTGGACGTGGACCGGACCGGCGCCCCCGGTCCCGCCGCCGATCCGGCCGCCGCTCGCGCGGCATACCAGGACGCCGTCCGCCTCGGCGACGTCCGGCCCGAGGTCCGTGAGCGCCTGGCGGTCGCCGACCGGATGGCCGCTCACTGACGCACCTGGGCGGCGGCGCTCCCACCCGCGGCGTCCCGCAGCTGCTCGTCGTAGACGGCCTCCAGCGGGACTCCGCCGCGAACCCGTGGCTAGGTGCCGCGATGGCGGCCCGGACGCTCGAGGAACCGCGCACGATCCACGACCTGCCTGCGATGGTGACCACGCGCGACCATGGCGTCGCCCTCGGAAACGGTCAGGTCGAACTCCAGGCGGCGGCCGTCGGCGCGAGTGAGCGTGGCCACGGCGACGACGCTCGCCCCGATCGGGGTCGGCGCCAGGTGCTCCACCTCGATCCAGGTTCCGACCGACGTGGTACCCGGATCCAGCGTGCCGGCCACCGCGGCGCAGGCGGCCTCCTCGCAGAGCGCGATGACGCGGGGCGTGGCGAGGACCGGCACGTCGCCGGACCGCATCGAGCTCGCCGTGTCGGCCTCGCCGACGGTCAGCCTGATGCGTGCGGTGCGTTGGTCGGGCATCTTGCCGTCCATCTTGAGGCGTGAGCCGCTCGGCCATTGGTGGGGCGGGCGGGCTCGCTCGAGA
>VBJR01000400.1:3110-5065 GCA_005880175.1 Chloroflexota bacterium | reverse complement strand
TACACCCCTCGTTGACCTCGCCAGACGCGACCTGGCCACCGACCGCGATCCAGATCGACGCCAGACACCTCGCCGACAGTCGCCATCGACGGCGAGAGGGCCGGGGCTGGCGAGGCCTGACGTGGTCAGGCCGGCGCCAGTCCGGCCCGGACCACGAACTCTTCAACAGCTTCCTAGCCACCGCGCCGGCTCCGATCGAAATCGCTCGACGGACGCGGACGCACACGTGGTGATCCACTATCGTGCCTCGCTCCCATAGCCTGCGCACATCGTTCACGCAGCCGCTGATCGCTAGCTTGTCGAGTCGTTCGATCCCTGTCCATGGTCCTTCTGTCCCGGTGGGTGGTGGTGCCAGCCTTGAGGCAGAACCGGAGATTGTCCCGGCGTCGCTCATGATGTCCGCCGGACGACGCGGAGCAGCCTACTGCGGCGGGCCCGAACAGTTCTGTATGGTTTCGGACAGAGAGTGTGGTGCGATGCCGGCGTCCGCTCGCTGCTGTCCGACGACCTCTGGAAGCAGCTGACAGCCCTCGGCAGGAAGCGAACGTACGACACGGGGGCGCGGCTGATCGGCGAGGGTGAGGAGGACACGCACGTCATCGTCCTGCTCGATGGCCGGGTCAAAGTCACGTGCAGTGAGCAGGACGGGACCGAGGTCCTGCTCTCGATCCGAGGCGACGGCGATATCGTCGGCGAGCGTGCGGCCATCGACCAGGATGTGAGATCAGCGAGCGTGACCGCACTGCGGCCCTGCACGGCCCGCGTGCTGTCGGCTGAGGAGTTCTTCGCGTTCGTGGACGCCCATGATCTTGCCCGCCCGCTGCTGCGTCTGGCCGTTGTCCGGCAGCGCGAGGGTCAGCGGATCAGGGTGGAGCTCACGACGCTTGCGGTGTCACAGCGCCTGGTGAGGACATTGCTCCGCCTCGGAGACGCGATGGGCAGCACGGCCGCTGGGACTGGCATCGGCGAGGAGCCGGTGGCGGTGGACCTGGGCCTGTCCCAGGAGGAGTTGGCAAGGGCGATCGGCGCTTCCCGCAGCCAGGTCGCCGCCTGTCTACGGAGGCTGCGCAGGGAGTGCGTCATATCGACAGGCCGGCGGCGGATCGTGATCCTCGATCGCGACCGGCTGCATCGGCAGGACGCGGGCCAGCGTTAGCCTCGAGGCAGCCACGCTGACCGGCGCACCTCGTTCCCTGGTCAGCCCGGTCTGGTCGCTTCCGTGAGGACGCGTTCTTCGCTCGCCTGCCTCCTGCAGACGCGACAACTACCCGCGAGAGGTTGCATGACGGTCGAAGGGGATCGATCCGTATTCGCGGAGAGCGAAGAAAGGCGGTTGGTCGGGCGGGCCGGATTCGAACCGGCGATCTCCTGCTCCCAAATTACGAGCCTTGCCTTCCTGGCACCGGACGACCACATTCGAGTTGGCGTCGCTCGTCTTATTCCAGAAGGGCGCGATACTTTAGCGCCTGTCGGAAATAAGGCGTAGTAGTGGATGCCCGTAACGTACGGATTTACAAACAGGATCTGGACTGAACATCACTGCGGGGCGCCGGATAGATGGTACCCTACGTAGGGTATGCACAAGACTTCGGTCTACCTGAACGACGACGAGGTCGAGGGACTTCGGCGCGCCGCGGCGGCAACTGGCCAATCGCAGGCGGACCTCATTCGGGCGGCCCTGCGGAGGATGCTGGCCGACCTAGAGGCGCGGCCGAAGATCTTCCGCAGCCTCGGACGCGGACGTGGAGGCGGCGCTCCGTACAGCAGGTGGAGTTCCGACGATCTCCACCGGCGCGTCATGGGCGACCAGTAGTGGCCCTGATCGTGGATGCGGGCGCGCTGTATGCCCAGGCGGACGCGGACGAACCGCGCCATGCCTCAGTCGTTGAGGTGTTGAAGTCCGAACGCGAAACGCTGGTGACGACGGAGCTCGCCGTTGCTGAGGCCGACTATCT
>VBJR01000400.1:0-3019 GCA_005880175.1 Chloroflexota bacterium | reverse complement strand
TGCTGGCCGAGCGGTTCAAGACGACGCGCATCCTGACCTTCGACGAACGTGCGTTTCGGGTAGTGGCGCCGCTCAGCGGTGGGGCGTTCACCATCTTGCCGGCCGACAGGGGATGACCGCCTCGGGCTGATGCCGGATTGGTTCCTCCATCCGAGTTGCCATTTCCACGAGTGCTGCCCGTTGTTGTGGCGAGGGTCACCGGGCGGCGACATCGACACTTGAGCGTCCAGCGCGAAATGGATCGCGACCGTCCGGGTCCGGGCGGCGGCGCGGGCAACCGGGACGAACTCGGGACGAGGCTTATCGGAAGCTGGGTCAAGGTGGCGAAGGCGCCCGGTGTCCACGAGGACGTGCCGAGCATCAGTTGGCGCCAGTCCAGCTCCGTCACGGCGCCCGATGGATGGTTATGCGCCAGGACGATGGCCGCGGCGTGGAGCGAAAGTGCGGGCGCGAAGACCGCGAGGCGCAACCGTCAGATGCATGAGGTGACCGCCGGCAATCCGCTGGAGCCCGGTGATCACACCCAGCCTGCTGTCGAGCGGGATGATGCCCAGGCCCTCGGGCTCGCCGCGCAGGTCCGCGAGGTACGGCAGAAGGTGTCGAGGCTGGTCGTGCGGTCCCGGCAAGTCCACGGTGGGCTGGAAACGCCTGGCCAGCTCCGTTGCCGCCAGCAGGCGCTGCCGGGCAGCGGCCGGCAGTCCGAACTGCTTCAGCTCGGCACCGGACCCGTCGAGCAGCGTGGCGACCGGCAGATGCTGCACAGCTGCGGCAGCAGCCGGGCCGAGCAGATCAGCGATGAGGCACGCGTCGTCGACCGAGTTCAGCGACGTGATGGCGAATCGTTCGGTCGCCGGCGCGGCTGGCTGGGTACTCCTTCACGACCGCACCTGCTCGTCCTCGGGGTTGACGAAGTAGGCGACGACGTAGCAGGAGCCGAAGCTGGCGTTCGTGTTCGCGCGGACGATGACGACCTGGTCGGAGTGGACGACGAAGTCCTCGGCGATTCCCGTCCGCATCACGTCGTCACGGAGCAGACGCGAGATCCGGTCGAGGAAGCTGGGGTCGAGCATGTTGAGGTGGTCGGCTAGCAGCTATCGACTACCCGCTCCGCCAACTGACGCTGCAGTCGGCAGAGCCGCCACGCTGACTCGGATCGTCGCCTACGCCCCGGCGAGCCGCTCGATGTCCAGGCGGTAGAGCTCGAGGTGGCCGCCGAGCAGGTTGTCGTACGTCGTCTTGGAGGTCGGGGCTTTCGCGCCAACCCGTCCCGAGACGGCGTACGCGTCGACCTCGTGCGCCTGCCCCACATACGTGGCGAGCGCCTTCTCGAACAGCTCCTTCAACAGCTTGGCCAGGAGCTGCTGCTTCTCCAGCCGTGCCTGGTAGTAGGCGCTGTCGTCGTCTTCGAAGGCGGCGGGCAGCTCCCCGCGCGCGGTTTGGAGCGCCTCTCCGGCTTTGACGAGCTCCTCGCGCGCGTCGCTGAGGTCCTTCATGACGCGGGACACGCCGTTGTAGGCGCGGATCCAGCCGGCAATCTCGGCCAGCTCGGCGGTGGACGCGGTCAGGCTTTGCTGTCCAGCCGCCTCGAACACCGCGCCCGGGTAGATGGGACCCATGAGCAGCTCCCACTTGTCGCGCGACATCTCGCGCTTGCCCGCGATGACGCGCGCGGCCAGGTAGAACTGCTCCGCGTGCCGCGCCTCGTGGTACAGCGCGGCGGCGCGGGCCTGCATGTACGCGTCGTCCACGTCCGTCCTGGGGAGGGCGAAGCCCCGCCCGGCCGCCGTGATCGTCCAGGTGCGGACGTCGAACATGGCGCCGAGGCCGGCGCCGATAGTGTCGTTGCCGACCACGAGACGGGGCTCGGGGACGCCGACCCCGCGCAGCGACCGCATGGCGGCCTCGGCCACGTGCTCCAGGTTCCACTGCGCCTCGCCCGACTTCCAGCGGGCCGCTCCGAGGCCCTCCTGGGCCTCCTGGAACGTCTTGATGGTGGCGTCCTGCGCGAGCTGTCCCGTCATGCGACTCACCCCCCGCTACCGTGCTTCCGAAAACTGGCAGCAGCGTACGCGCAGGCTCCCGCGTCCGAAAGGGACAGGTCGGAGCGTGTCCGCGGACGGATGTCCCGGCCGGGGACCCGATGGTCATTACGGACGGCGTATCCTCGCCCCTTCCAGGATCAGCTCGTGAGCGTCAGGTCGTATGAGCACGTGGACGTCGTCTGGAGACGGACAGTGAAAGGCCCCGCCACGTGGAACGGGACGGCCTGACCGTCGATGAGGCCGGAGCTTCCCGTGTCGCTGACCGTAAAGGTGGACTTGTTTGCACTCGCGGACGTGAGCGTCAACGTGATGACCGTGCTCGTCTCGCAGGACGTGTGTCCGAGCTGGTACTGGACGTGGGCGGTCGGCGAGGTCAGAGACGAGCAGTCCGCGGGGATACAAGCGGTTCCCGCCAGCGTGGCCGAGCCCGAGTAGAGCACCTCGCCGTGCTCTGGCGAGGGAGAAGGAGAGCCGCCCACCGCCGCCGACGGCTCGGGGATCGGCGCCGTGGGAGGAACGGTCGCCGGCGGGGACAGGGATCCGCTGGCGGCGGGAACCTGCGTGACCACCGGCCCGGTGCCGGGTCGACCTCCCGGCAATCTCGCCGCCGCTCCAGGGCTCGTCGCTCCAGGGCCCGTCGCCTGCGGCGCTCGCCCGCCCGGCAGCGATGGATCGGCCTGCGGCTGGATGGGCGCGCGTGCCTGCACCACCGGCTGATGCAGCGTCGCCAGCACGACCGCGCTGCCGCCGGCGGTGAGCCCGAGCAGGAGACCAACCAGCACCCACAGGGGCCTGCCTCGCCGGAGTCTCGCGGCAGGGACCAGGTCGACCACCCGCCGCCGCCTGCCGGGTGCCTCCGCCTCCGGCGACCCGCGCAGGGCCGGAGCGGACACCGCCGGCTGGAGCGACAAGTTGCCGGTGTCTGGCTGTGCGGCCTCGTCGTCCTGGCCGCGATACGGACCATCGGGCCCACGTCC
>VBJR01000056.1:12765-25133 GCA_005880175.1 Chloroflexota bacterium | reverse complement strand
CGCCGGCGGTGACGGTGGCGGGGCCGAACCGCCTGGCCACCGCCAGCCGGGCCAGGCCCAGGACGGCGAGGCCGGAGGCGACCACGCCGACGTTGTCCAGCAGCGCCCAGGCGACGACCTGGGCGGAGAGGACCAGGTTGCCGATCGGGCGGGCGGCCGGCGGCATGGCGGCCAGCTGCAGGCTGTTCAGCGCCTTCGTCCCGTACTGGCTGTGCAGGAAGTACAGGGCGTCGCCGAAGATCAGGCGATTCCACAGGACCCAGAGCCCGCCGCCCAGGAACGCCATCAGGCCGAAGAGCAGCGCGATTCCCTCGATCTCCTCGTACCGGTGGCCGGCTCGCTTGCAGAACCAGACCACGGTCACCGCCAGCAGCACGACCAGCACCCATCCCTCGTAACGGCTGAGCGAGCTGAGGCACGCCATCAGGGCGGCCATGAAGAGCGAGAAGAGGCTGCCCCGGAGCATCCAGCTCGTCGCGAAGTACACGGTGCCCAGGAAGCAGGCCGTGAACGGCAGCTCGGACATCGGGACGGACTGGAGGTAGAGGACGTTGGGCCCGGAGAACGCCAGCACGCCGATCAGGCCGGCGGCGGTGTCCAGGGTGAGCCGGACGATCAGCTTGTAGAGGAAGGCCGACGACACGACGTACGCCAGCGCCGACGGGATCGCGCCGGCGATGCCCGAGTAGAACAGGTCGTCGTTCCAGACGAACGGCAGCATCGCGAGCTGCGGCAGCGGCGGCCAGACGCCGCCGAGCTGGGCCAGGCCCGGGTGGCGGCCGTCCAGGACCGTGCGCGCGATCATCAGGCGCGAGTGCGCGTCGTCGTACGCGACGGTGAGGCCGGCCGCCTGGAAGTACACGACGGCCGCGACGCTGAGGCCGAGCGTGAGCGCCACCGTGACGGCGAGACCGGGGTCCTCGCGGAAGCGCACCCAGACCAGATGGGCGCGCGGCTGGGCGGCCACGACGGCGGGCACCGGGAGCGGGGCAGCCGTCAGCGCTGCCGGGATCCTCACGATCGGCGCACCGTCGGGTCCGCCGGAACCTGCGCGGGGATAGCCACGCCCGAACCTCGAGAACCGGCCGTCAGGCCAGCCCCCTCGTCGCCGGGTCAGGCCAGACCCGGACTCCTACCCCCGAAGCCCATGCGGCAGGCACAAGGCTGCCCATGGAACCCTCCCAGATGCGGCGCTTGGACAGTATGCGCCCAAGGGGTCAACGGGAGGGAACGCGCGAGGGTTACTCGGGAGGCGGGCGGGTTAGCGTCTTCGCCTCGGGTCCGGGGGCCCAGTCGCACGACAGTGCCTTGCCGTACGCCTGCCACCCCTCAGCACGGTCGAGACGTGGCGCCCGTACGGCAAGGCCCACCGGCAGAGCGGTTACTCGGGTGGCGGGCGGGGGCACCGCGATGTCACGTGCGGGACCGCTGGAGCGCCGGCTGGAGGCGCATCGCCAGGTCGGCGACCAGCCCGGTCCAGCCGGTCTGGTGCGAGGCGCCCAGGCCCTCGCCCGTGTCGCCGTGGAAGTACTCGTAGAACAGCAGCTGGCCGGCGCTGCCCGCCGGCTGCCGGGACGACCCGAACACGGGCCGGTTCCCGTCCGGGCCGGGCAGGAACAGGCCGAGCAGCCGGCGCGAGAGCTCGTCCGCCACCTCGGCGAGCGTGACCTGGCGGCCCGAGCCGGCCGGCATCTCGACGGTGTACGCGTCGCCCAGGAAGTGGTGGTAGCGGCGCAGGCTCTCGATCAGCACGTAGTTGACCGGGAACCAGACCGGCCCTCGCCAGTTGGAGTTGCCGCCGAAGAGGTTGGTGCGCGACTCGGCGGGCTCGTAGTCGAGCACGGCCCGCTGGCCGCCCAGCTCGACCACGAGCGGCTGCTCGGCGTGCACGCGCGACAGCGAGCGCAGGCCGTGCGGCGACAGGAACTCGCGCTCGTCCAGCGCCACGGAGAGGATGCGGCGCAGGCGGTCGGGGTCCACGATCGAGAGCAGCCAGTCGTCGCGGCCGACGCCGGTCCGCAGCTCGGGATGGCGCTCCACGAACCGGTTGACCCGGGCGGTGAACGCGGGGAGCCGGTCGAGCGCGTCCTGGTCGAGCACGGCCACCGCGCACAGCGGGACCAGGCCGACCAGTGAGCGCGCCCGCAGCGGGGTGCACTGCCCGTCCGGCCCGCGCAGGGCATCGTAGTAGAACCCGTCCTGCTCGTCCCACAGGCCCTGCTGGTTCATCGCGTCGGCGATCAGCGTGAAGTGCTCGAGGAACTTGGTGGCGACGTCCTCGTACGTCTCGTCCTCCACCGCCAGGCGCAGGGCGATCTCGAGCATGCCCAGGCAGTACGCGGCCATCCACGCGGTGCCGTCCGACTGCTCGACCACGCCCGGCACCGGCAGGGTGGAGTCGCGGTCGAACGGGCCGATGTTGTCCATGCCCAGGAAGCCGCCCTCGAACAGGTTGTCGTCGTTGCGGTCCTCGCGGTTCACCCACCAGGTGAAGTTGATGAGCAGCTTCTGGAACACGCGCTCCAGGAAGGCGCGGTCGCGGCCGCCGTCGATGTCGAACACGCGCAGGACGCCCTGGGGCTGGACTGGCGGGTTCACGTCGTCGAAGGACCACTCGTAGGCGGGGAGCTGGCCGCTCGGGTGCATGTACCACTCGCGGGCCAGCAGGAGCAGCTGCGACTTGGCCAGCTGGGGGTCCACGTGGGCCAGCGAGATGCAGTGGAAGGCCAGGTCCCAGGCGGCGAACCAGGGGTACTCCCACTTGTCGGGCATCGAGATCACGTCGGAGGCGTCCAGGTGCCGCCAGCGGCGGTTGCGGCCCGCGAGCCGCTCCGGCGGCGGCGGCGGCTGCGCCGGGTCGCCGTCCAGCCACTTCGTCACGTCGAAGTGGTAGAACTGCTTGCTCCACAGCATGCCCCCCAGCGCCTGGCGCACGACCTGTGTCTCCTGGTCGGACAGGTTCTCGGGCACCAGCGCCCGGTAGAAGTCGCCGGCCTCGCGCTCCCGCCGGGCCATCACCTCCTCGAAGCTCGCGTCCAGCGCGCCGGCGGTGGGCCCGAGCCGAAGCCGGATCTCGGCGGTCTGACCGGCGTCCAGCGTCAGGTGGTAGCGGAGGGCGCAGCGCGTCCCCCGCCGCTCGGGGTTGACCGTCGGTCGGCCGTGGACGACGTGGTCGTTGATGCCGTCCTTCGGATACGGCGTGCGGTTGGGCTGGCCCCACAGGCGGGCGACGTTCGTCTCGTTGTCGCAGAACAGCGGCTCGGGCTCGCCGGCCGCCGTCAGCACGCGCGGGCCCAGCCGCCAGTGGTCCGCGACCACCGCGCCGCCGTCCGCGCGCAGCTCCGGCCGCCGGGAGTCGGGCGCCCACGACCACGTGTTGCGGAACCAGAGGTTGGGCAGGACGTCGATCGTCGCCTCCTCCGGGCCCGCGTTGCGCACGGTCAGGCGGATGCAGAGGTCCTCGGGCTCGGCCTTCGCGTAGTCGGCCGTCACCTCCCAGTACCGGTCGCCGTCCAGGACGCCCGTGTCCAGCAGCTCGTACTCGCGGTCGAGCCGGGTCCGCCGCGCGTTCTCGGCCACCAGGTCGTCGTAGGGAAAGGCGGCCTGCGGGTAGACGTAGCGCCAGCGCATCCACGAGTAGGTGGGCGTGGAGTCCAGGTACCACCAGTACTCCTTGACGTCCTCGCCGTGGTTGCCCTCGTGGCCGGTCAGGCCGAACGGGCGCTCCTTCAGGATCGGGTCGCGGCCGTTCCAGAAGGCGAGCGCGAAGCACAGCACCTGGCCGTCGTCGCAGATGCCGGCCAGGCCGTCCTCGTTCCACCGGTACACGCGGGAGCGGGCGTGGTCGTGGGGGAAGAACCGCCACGCGTCCCCGTCGGCGCTGTAGTCCTCGCGCACACTGCCCCAGGCCCGCTCGCTCAGGTACGGCCCCCAGTGCCGCCAGGCGGCGGAGCCGGTGTCGGCGTCGCGTAGCCGGGCGGCCTCAGCGCTCTCCGACATGTCAAACCTCCCGCCACCGCCATGCTCCGAGGTGGCACAAGCTATGAATTTCTCGGTGATCAAGTTAGATGGAGCCGGTGCGAGCCTGTCAATCTCGATACTGAGGAGGCGACGCGCCGGCGCGGTCAGCTCCGGTCGGACTGCGTCCGGCCCTGGAACGACACGACCTCGACCACCTCGGCGCTGAAGCGGCGGATGGCCGCGACGTAGTGGCGCGCGTTGACGGCTTCGCGATTAGTTAGTAAGCTATCCTAACTCTTCGGCAGTTGGCATTCGGGGGGATGACGCATGCGAACCGCCCTGATCCTCGCTGGCGTGCTGGCGCTGCTCGGCGCCGTGCCCACGGTCCCCGCCCAGGCCGCGCCGGCGCGCCCGGACACCACGCTGGCGGCCATCCAGGTGATCCCGCGGCCGGTGCGGGTGGTCCCGGGCGCCGGCCGGTTCACGCTGACGCCGCGCACCCGGATCGTGGTCGCGGACCGCTCCGCCGGCGCATGGCCCGTCGCGGGTGACCTGGCCGCGCTGCTGCGGCCGGCGACCGGCTTCCGGCTGCCCGTGGTGGGAGGCGGGCGCCGGCCGGCCGACGTCGAGCTCGTCCTCGGCGACCCCGGCACGCTGGCCGGCGACCCCGACGGCGAGGGCTACCAGCTCTCCGTCACCGCGGCGGGCGTGACGCTCGAGGCGCCGACGCCGCACGGCCTGTTCAACGGCGTCCAGACCGTCCGGCAGCTGCTGCCGGGCTGGATCGAGAGCCGGACCGTGCGGCCCGGCCCCTGGTCCATGCCCGCGGCGGCGATCGTGGACTACCCGCGCTACCCGTATCGCGGGCTGATGCTCGACATCGCGCGCCACTTCGAGACGCCGGCCGCGGTCGACCGCCTGATCGACCAGGCGGCGGCGTACAAGATCAACTGGCTGCACCTGCACGTCGCCGACGACCAGGGCTTCCGCGTCGCCATCGCCGGCTTCCCGAACCTGACGGCCATCGGCGGCCAGGGCGCCGTGGGCACCGGCGGCCGGACCGTGGACCCGGGCGGCTCCTGGACCCAGGCGCAGTACCGGTCGGTGGTGGCCCACGCGTCGGCGCGGTTCATGACCGTGGTGCCGGAGGTCGATTCCCCGGGCCACGACAACGCGATCATCATGTCCGAGTTCGGGGACACGGCGAACCCGCGCCTGGACGGCCACCCGCAGGACATCAACTGCAGCGTCAACCACCCGCCCGTCTGGGACTACACGCAGGACGTGGGCATCAGCGCCCTCTGCCTGGACAGCCGGAACACGTGGGCGATCACGAGCGCGATCGTGCGTCAGCTCGGCGCGCTGACGCCGGGCTCGCTGTACGACCTGGGCGGCGACGAGGTGCCCGCCGCGCTCATGAGCCCGGCGGACTACGCGGCGTTCGTGGACCGGGAGTCCGGCATCGTCCAGGCCCAGCACAAGACCGTGATGGGCTGGGCCGACATCGCGGCCGCGGACACGCACCTGTCGGGCCCGTCGGTGGCCGAGTACTGGCAGCCGGCGGCGGGGACCTCGCCGGACACCGCCTCGGCCGTGGCCGCGGCGCGCCGGGGCATGGGGATCGTGATGGCGCCGGCCAACCACGCCTACCTGGACCAGAAGTACGTCTCGGGCCGCGCCGGCAGCGTGCCCGCGGCTCTGGGCCAGGACTGGGCCTGTCCGCGCGGCTGCGACGTGGATCGCTTCTTCGACTGGGATCCGGGCAGCCTGGTCACCGGCGTCGGCGACGGCAGCGTGATCGGCGTGGAGGGCACCGCGTTCTCGGAGACGCTGACCACGCTCAGCGAGATCGACTACATGGTCTTCCCGCGGCTCCCGGCGCTGGCCGAGGTGTCGTGGTCGCGCCCCGCCGACCGCACCTCGCCGGCCAGCCCGGCCTTCGTGGACTTCGCGCGCCGGCTCGCGGCCCAGGGCACGCGCCTGACGGCCGCCGGCACGAACTTCCACCCCTCGCCGGAGGTGCCGTGGGCGCTGGACCTGTCGGCGCCGGACCTGACGGCCGGCGAGAGCGGGCAGGTCCGCGGGCGGGTGGCGGGGCTGTCGGCGCCGGGCTTCCCGGCGGGCTCGGTCCGGGCGTCGATCGACTGGGGCGACGGCGTCACGACGGCCGGCGCGGTCTCGGGCCGGCCCGCCACGGACACCACCGTGAACGGTCTGTACGCGATCAGCGGCAGCCACGCGTACGGCCAGTCCGGCGCCTTCGACGTCGTGGTGACGGCGAGCGCGCCGAACACGCCGCCCGTCCGCGCCGAGTTCGAGGTGCGCGTGAGCCCGCGGTAGCGGCCCCTCTCAGCAACGAAGCTAACGGGCGAAGGCCAGGGAGGTCGGGAAGGAGGGCACGATGCCGGAGTCGAGGGAGCTGGATCTGCATATCCCTTCGGGGACGCTGCACGCGCAGCGGTTCGGTTCCGAGGCGGCGCCGCTCGTGCTCTGCCTGCCCGGCCTCTCCGCCAACATGCGGGGCTTCGACTTCCTCGGCGAGCGCCTCTGCCGGCCCGACCGGCAGGTCGTCGCGATCGACATGCGCGGCCGCGGGCGGAGCTCGGTGACCGGGCCGGGAACGTACGGCTGGGAGAGCCACGCTCGCGACGCGTTCGCGGCCGCCAGCGCGCTGGGCGCGGAGTCGTTCGCGGTGATCGGCATGTCGATGGGCGCGTACGTGGCGACGCAGATGGCGGCGATCGAGCCCGGCCGCCTGGAGCGGCTGGTCCTGATCGACGCGTGTGGCGCGCCGGACCCGGCGGCGGTGGCGCCGATCGGCGCGGCGGTGGCCCGGCTGGGGACGGTCTTCCCGTCGGTCGAGCGGTACCTCGAGCTGGCCCGGGGCCTGGGCACGGTCCGCCCCTGGAGCGAGTACTGGGAGCGGTACTTCCGGTACGACCTGGAGCCGGTCGAGGGCGGGGTGCGGGCGCGCAGCGACGCCCAGGCGGTGCTGGAGGATGCGCGGTACGGCCAGGAGCACAGCCCGTACGCGCTGTGGCCGCACCTGACCATGCCGGTGCTGCTCCTGAGAGCGTCGCAGGAGCTGCTCCCGGGCTGCGGCAGGATCGTCAGCGACGCCGACCGGGAGCGGTTCCCCCGCGAGGTGCCCGGCGCGCAGGTGGTGGAGGTGGACGCCAACCACTACGGGATCAACACGGTCGAGCCGTCGGCGCTGGCGATCGAGGAGTTCATCGGCCGGCCGTCGTGAGGCTGCCCGACCACGTTCCCGTGTCGGCCGACGCCGCCCGGGCGATCGCCGCCCGGCACGGCCTCGGCGACCGTGCGCTGGTGCGGCTCGCCGACACGGGCATCATCAACGCGGTCTACCTGCTCGGCGACGACCTGGTGCTGCGCGTGCCCCGCGATCACCCGGGTCACGTGGCGCAGGCGCGGGCCGAGTCGGTCGCCATCCCGGCCGCGCGCGCGGCCGGCGTGCGGACGCCCGCGCTCATCGCCTACGACGACGCGTGCGACCTGCTGCCGGTGCCCTACCTGATCGTCGAGCGGGCGCTGAGCCACCTCGACCTCGAACCGGGCCAGACGCCGGACGTCTGGCGCGAGGTGGGACGCGACCTCGCCCTCCTCCACACCAGCGCCGACCGGGCCGGGCCGGTCGGGGAGGTCTGGGTGCGGCCCGATCCGCGCGAGCTGGTGGCGCAGCGCGCCGCCGACGGCTGGTTCACCACCCTCGAGGCGCGCTGGCTCGGCGCCTGGTTGGACCGCCTCGCCGCCGCCGCCCTGCCCGGGCCTGCCGTCGAGCGCCTCCTGCACCGGGACGCCCAGGCCACCAACGTCATCGTCCGCCAGGAATCGCTTGCCTACGTGGCCATCCTCGACTGGGGCTGCGGAGGCCGGGGTGACCCGGCGTGGGACTTCTTCGGCATGCCCCTGCGAGCGGTGCCGTTCCTCCTCGACGGAGCGCCGCCGCCCTGGCGGGCCCTGGCACCGTGATCGTCCGCACGATGGATCCGGAGCGCCGCCGGCGCCGGCCATCACCTCAGCGTTGTAGCGCGCCTGCCAACGCATCCCGGTCAGAGACGGCGGCGGCCTGGAGCCGGCCGAGCGCGTCGGCGATCGGCGCGTAGTCGGGCGGGGGGACGAAGCGCTCGACGAAGTGCCGGACCAGCGGCTCACCACGCAGCGCCAGCAGCCGCGCCTGGACCTCCTGCCGCACCTCCGGGTCGAGGTCGGCCCGGGCGACGACCGGCTGGATCGGGGCCGGGCCCAGCGTCTCGATGACGCGGATCTGGTCAGCCAGCTCGGGGTGGTCGCGCAGCTCGACCGCCAGCACGTGCGCGTCGACCGCCGAGCCGTCCACCTCGCCGGTCGCCACCATCCGCAGCGCCCGCTGGTGGCTGCCGGCCGCGACGGCCTCGCCGAAGTACGACCAGTCGCCGACCCGGTTCAACGTCGTCCAGTAGCCGGACCACGAGCTGGGCTCGTTGTACGCCCAGCGGGCGCCCCGCAGGTCGGCCAGCGAGCGGTGCGGGCTGCCGGCGCCGACCACCACCTCGGAGCTGTAGTGGGGCCGGCGTCCGTACCGCGGGTCGCACAGCACCGGCGCGGCGATGGCCTCGACCGCGCCGTCCAGCCAGAGCAGCGGCGGGCTGCAGACGAACGCGACGTCGATGCTCCGCGCCGCCAGCTCGCGCCAGTCGATCCCATCGATCAGCACGCCGCCGCACGCGGCGGCGGCAAACTCGTAGAGCGGTCGGTTGCAGGGCGCGAGATAGGTGGCGAATACCAGGGGGGGCATGGCGGCGCATCATGGCCGGTCGGGCTCCTGAAACGCAAAGAGGCGGACGCCGGTGCGCAGGGGCACATGCGCGGCGGCCAGCCGGTGCGCACCCACTCCGAACCGCGTGTCGGGCGGCGCCTCGAACTCCAGCTCCTCGAAGCCCTGCTCGGCGAACCAGCGGCGGATGTCCACCGTCAGGTCCGGCGGCCTCCGGTGCCTCGTCCAGACGACCGTGCCGCCGGTGCCGCACAGCTGGGGGAGGTGGTCGATCGTTCGAGCCACGTCCTCGTCGGCGAGGTTGCCGAAGATGCCGCACGCGAGGACGAGATCGGCGGGGACGGCGCCCGCGTACGCGTCGGTGACCGCCGCGTCACCGGTGCGCACCTCTACGTTCCCCATGCCGGCCGTGGCCGCCGCCAGGCGAGCGGCCTCGGCGTTGCGCTCGTCCAGCTCCACCAGGCGACCGACCAGGTCGCCGCGTCGAGGGTGATCGGCCAGGGCGCCGAACAGGTCCCGGCCCTGGCCACCGCACATGCTGATCACCCGCAGGGGACCGGGCGCCAGCCGGTCGATCGCGGCGCGAACGAACCGCTGCACGACCACGAGCCGGCGCGCCAGGGAGGAGCCGGGATCGTCGTACGGCCGGTGCCACTCGTGCCAGTCTCGTGAGGTCACCGGGCCAGTCTGACAGCCGGCGCTCGCGCCACCGCCCGCCCGCGGCGGATGTCGATCTGAGCAGAGTCGTTCGTGTAGGTGGTGAGGAACCGGCCGCGGTTCCGCACCGGAGGACATCGACATGGACGTCGTCGCTCACATCGGCATCACCCTGGACGGAGTCATGCAGGCGCCGGGCCGGCCCGACGAGGACCGGCGTGGCGAGTTCGAGCACGGTGGCTGGGGGCTGCCCTACATCGACCCCGAGCAGGGCCGGAAGGTGAGCCAGCAGCCGCAGGCCGAGACCGGTGGCCTGCTGCTTGGCCGCCGCACGTACGAGGACTTCTTCGCCGTCTGGCCCAAGCGGACCGACAACCCGTTTTCCCAGGTGCTCGACCGCCGGCGGAAGTACGTCGCGTCGCGCACGCTCCAGGAGCCGCTGCCCTGGGTCAACTCCGTCCTGCTCCCGGGGGATGCCGCCGACGCCGTGTCCGAGCTCAGGGAGCAGCCGGGCGATGACCTCGTCGTGCTCGGCAGTGGCGAACTGCTCCGCTCGCTGATGCGGCGCGGCCTGGTGGACCGCTACGTGCTGTCCGTCCACCCCCTGGTCCTGGGCTCGGGCCGCCGCCTGTTCGACGATGCGGTCCCATACGCCAGGCTCGAGCTCGTCGAGGCCGCGACCTCGCCGGCCGGCGTGGTGACCGCGACGTACCGGGCGGCCGCGCTCAGCCGAGCGCCGCTCGCAGCACCCGGCACGCCCGCAGTGTGACCCACTTGCTGGCCGCCCGGCTGCGCTCGACCGGCACCCACGTCCTGCGCTCGTACGCGAGCTCGTTCCGCCAGCGCCCCTGGGCGTCCTGCTTGGCCAGCACCGCATCGATCGCGTGCGAGAGCCGCGGGCTCCGGGCGTGGCCGAGCTCGGCGAGCACCTCCAGGTTCTGGAGCATGTCGGCGACGTAGCCGGAGGGGAAGCCGAGCTTGAACCAGTTCGGGCTCACCCGGTTCCAGGCCGGGTAGTCGGCTTCGGCGGGGTCTCGCGACAGAAGGAGCTCGACCCCGCGGTCGATTGCCCGGAGCACCAGCGGCGACCGCGAGCCGGACGGGATCGCGGCGAGGCCCCGCAGGGCCTTGATCGCGCCCCAGGCGCAGGGGTGGCCACCGTTGATGCCGCACGCGAAGCCGGGCCCGGCGGTGGCCCAGCGGTTCCAGGTGTCGTAGCCCTCGCCCGTGATCGACGTGGCACAACGGAGGAGTTCGTGGCGTTCATGCCGAACCCGCCGCCGGGCGCCTGCGTGTGTTCCACCACGTAGGCGCACGCCCGCTGGATCCCGGCGTCCTGCCGGTCGGCGCCGAGCTGGTCGAGGAACATCAGCGACCAGACCGTCCCGGTGTACTTCGGCCCGTAGCCAGGCCCGGGCTGGACCCAGAACCCATCCGGGTCCTGGGCCGCGAGCGTCGCAGCGATCGGGTCGACGCGCATCGCGGCAGTGCGCGCCGCCAGCACGGCCGGGGACTCCTCGGGCTCGTCGAGCAGCCAGCGCAGAGCCAGGTGCCGCACGGCCGGCGTCTCGTCCTCGAGGAGCCAGGGGAGCGGATCGCCGTTCAACGCCCGGCGCCAGCGGTCGGCCGCACTCATGGACTGGAATCATGCGCCGATCCGCTGCCCCTCGCGCCCTGCTCCATGGCCGCCGTCATCGGCGGCCGGCGCGCCTACCTGGGGACTCGGCCACCACCAGCAGCGGTTTGCGGGCCAGGATGGGTCTGGGCACCGGCATCGCGACTTCGGCCCTTCGCCTGATCGGTGATGAGCAGCGAGTTCTACCGACCCGCTTACTCGCGCATCCCGGTCAGAACCGCGTACCGGCACCCGGGCGCCGGCCTCGACCAGTTCGGCGAGCTCGGTGCAGCGCGTACGCATGTTCCCAGCGTAGGCCGGGAGTCGCTCATCGCCAACCCAACCTGTTAAGGCCAACTAGACGGTTAGGCGCCGGCCACGCCCGCGGGGCAGTGGTGGTGGCGCTACTCGGCCGGGACACCAGCCGAGCCGAGCCTGGCGAGACGCCGGACGCGTTCCGGCTCCAGGCTGACCAGCCAGGCGTCCCGTGAGAGGAGTTCGGACGCGCGCGCGAAGTACGGTCGCGCCTCCGCCGGCCGGCCCAGGCCCAACAGCAGCTCACCGAGCTCCTCGGACACATAGCCGTCCTCGGTGCCGGCCGTGTCCAGCTCGCGCTGCATCGCGAGCGCCTCGTCGAGGCGGCCCAGCCCGCGGAGCTCGCGGGCGACTGTCCAGCGGCCGACCCTGATCCGCTCGGGATCGCCCTGTCGCTGCCGGAGCTCCAGCGCGCGCTGGAACTCGCCGAGTGCCTCCTCGTGCCGGCCCAGGTCGTGCAGCGTCCAGCCCAGGTTGTGCGTGACGGACTCGGCCCAGCGTCGGGCCCGTGGGTCAGTCGATGCCTCGGCGATGGCGAGCGCGCGCCGCGCCCAGGGGATCTGCGCCTCGCCCGTCTCGACGATCGCCAGCATGTGGGCGGCGTCCGCGGCGAGGACGTCCAGCCCGGCCGCCTCGGCGGTCTCCAGCCCCCGCAGGAAGTGCGGGATCGAGGCGTCGCGCTGCCCGCTCGAGTTGAGCAGGCGGCCGCGCTCGAGCCGCAGGTGCGTGCGGACCAGCGGCGTCAGTTCGTCCTCCGGGCCCAGCGCGTCCAGCTCGGCGGCGCCCTCATCGAACCGCCGCTGCAGCCCGAGAGCGCGCGCCAGCTGCGTACGCAGCACCATCACGTCCTCGCCCTGTGCCGCGGCGAGCGCGGCGCGAAAGCGCGCCTCGCTCACATCCGCCCGCTGGAAGTCCCACAGCGCGTAGAGGTCGATCACGGTGCGGCCATGGTACTGACGCTCTCCAATCGCCTCGACGGCGCGCACGCGGTACCCGGCCGCCCGGCGCATAATCCGCGCATGCTGCGAGGACGCTCGTCACCTG
>VBJR01000056.1:11242-12462 GCA_005880175.1 Chloroflexota bacterium | reverse complement strand
CTCGTACACCGATACGCGCACCGTTCCACTGCAAGCCGGACTGCTGCTCGGGGTGCGGACCCACCGGGGCAGCTACGCGAAGGTGTGGGTGTCGATCGTGCAGACGCCGGACTTCACGCTCAAGATGACCACCTACCAGATGGGGAGCGCCGCGGGCTAGCCTCGTCTACAGTCAGGGCGTGGCGCGTCAGATGCCGGCTGCCGAGGTCGATCTGTCCACGCCGTTGGTGCGGACGCTGGTGGCGGAGCAGCACCCGGACCTCGCTCACCTGCCGGTCGAGCTGCTGACGAACGGGTGGGACAACGCCATCTTCCGGCTGGGGGATTCGCTCGTGGTTCGGATGCCACGGCGGCAGATGGGCGCACGCATCCTGCTGAACGAGCAGCGGTGGCTGCCGGTGCTGGCACCCCGGCTTCCGCTGCCCGTCCCGGCGCCGGTGCGGACCGGGCTGCCCGGCCACGGGTACCCATGGGCCTGGAGCGTCGTGCCGTTCCTGCCGGGAGAGCCGGCCTCGGGGACGGTTTTCGACCCGCGGGAGGCGGCCGTCGCGGTCGGTGGGTTCCTGGGGGCGCTGCATGTCCCCGCGCCGCCGGACGCGCCCGACAACCCGTACCGCGGGGTGCCGCTGGCGGAGCGCGCTCCGACGTTCGCCGACAACCTCCGGATCCTCGACGGACAGGTCGACCGCGCGGCCGTGCTGCCGGTCTGGGATGCCGCCCTGGCGGCGCCGCGGTGGGACACGTCCCCGGTGTGGCTGCACGGAGACCCGCACCCGGCGAACATCCTGGTCCGCGATGGGCGGGTGAGCGGCGTGATCGACTTCGGGGACATCACCGCGGGAGACCCGGCGTCCGACCTGTCCGTGGCGTGGATGCTGCTGCCCGCCGAGCATCACGGCACGTTCCGGGAGGCCTATCACGCCGCCTCCGGTGCCCCCACCCCGGTCAGCGACCCGCTCTGGCTGCGGGCCAGGGGCTGGGCGCTGAACTTCGCGCTTGTGTTCCTGGCCTACTCCGCGGACGATCCGCAGCTCAGGCAGGTGGGGGAGCGCACGCTGCGGACCGTGCTCGGCTTGCCGTAGGCCCCGAGCCGCTGGTCGCGTTCCCTGGCGATGGCGCGCGGGATTTCGCCGCGCGCGACGCCACCTCCGGCGGAACGGACCTGGCGCCCGGAGATCAGGTGATCCCCGAGCGCCGTCCGCCTCACACCGTCAGCGGCG
>VBJR01000056.1:0-11197 GCA_005880175.1 Chloroflexota bacterium | reverse complement strand
CCCGGCGCCGCCGCCGGACGGGGTGGGGGTCGGCGTCGACCCCGCCGGCTGCGACGCGGTGGGCGTCGCGGTCGGTGATCCCGTGGGCGTGGGCGTCGCGGACGCCGTTGGCGTCGGAGTGGGCGTTCCCGACGGCGTCGGCGTGGGCGTCGCCGACGGGGTCGGCGTCGGGGTCGGGGTCGGCGTCGTGGACGCGCACGGCTTGAAGCTGTCGCTCTTGGTGGTCGTGCCCTGGAGGTTGGGGATGTCGCTGGACGCGAACTCGACCCGGAGCGTGTTGAAGTCGGGCTCGACGAACGAGGCCACGTTGTCGAAGCAGGCCATGTACGTCGTCGTGCCGGGCACGATCGTGAACGTGAGCCGGGCGCCGGTGTCGACGAAGTCCGGCGAGGCGGGCGTGTGTCCGGTCAGCTCGAGCGTGATCGTCCCCGCGACCGGGTTGGCGACCTCGAGCGTGACGCAGACGTGGTCGTCGGCGCAGCCCTGGGTGCCGATCGAGACGATGGCGGGGTCGCTGGATGCGTGCACCATGGCCGCCGGCAGCGCGAACATCGTCGCGGCCGCGAGCGCGCCGAGCAGTCTGCGTATCTTCACGTGGCCTCCTCTCCCGGGTTCCGTCGGATCTCGGATCTTGAAACGCGCCACGTGTCGCGACTACGCCATCGCGGCTTACGCGATGCCGAGCGCGGCGCGCCGGACGCCGAGCCAGCGCTCGTGCCGGGCGCGCATCGCCGTCAGCCAGTCGGGCGCGTCGCCGCGGTCCACGCCGGCATACGCGGCCAGCAGTCCCGCCACCTTGACGACCGACAGCAGGCGGACCAGGCGCGGCAGCAGCGCCCGGGTGCCGGCGGGCACGGGCCGCACCTCCCCGTATCCCGCGAAGAACCAATCGAGGCACCGGTCCCGCGTCGCTCCGCGCCCTTCGCACACGTCCTGGAGCGCGATCGCGATGTCCAGCGCGTACGGGCCGTACCCGCACGAGTCGAAGTCGCACGCCTGGCACCGCGCCCCGTCCCAGACCAGGTTGTCCAGCTCGAAGTCGCCGTGGAGGAGCCCGGACTCGCCCGCGGGCGCGGTCCCGAGCCAGGCCAGCCCCGATTCCAGCTCCGCGACGATGCCGCCTTCGTCCGCGGGCACCGAGGCCAGCGCCGTCCGGGCCTCGTCCGCCCAGACCGGGCGCGCGGCGGCCGAGAACGTCTCCGAGGCCTCATGCAAGCGTGCCAGGGCTCGGCCCCAGGCCAGGGCCATCGGCTCGTCGAGCGCGTCCCACTCGACCTGCCGGCCCCTCAGCGCCTCGAAGACGACCGCGTAGCAGCCAGCGGAACCGGAGAGGACCTCCTCGACGAGCGCGCCGCGCGCGGAGGGAACCGGCGGCGCGACGGCGACTCCCGCCGCCGCGCAGTGGAGGACGAAGTCCAGCTCCGCCTCGATCGCCTCGCGCCGGCGCTCGGACGTCGGCGCCAGCCGCAGGTACCACTCCCGGTCGGGACGCGACAGCCGGAAGACGTGGTTCGCGCTGCTGCGGACCCAGGTCGGCGAGCCGCCGGTCCAGCGAGCCGCGGCGGCGACCGCGGCCTCGGGCGTCCGTCCGGCGTGCACCTCAGCCCGGCGACCCACGTGAACTCCCACGGCACCATGTAGTCGGGCAGCCGCGCCCGCACGTGCCGGGCCAGCTCGGCGTCGTCGATCCGGTCGCCCGTGTAGACGGCGTGCAGACCGCCGTCGCCGGCCACGACCGCCGCCTCCCGGACCCGCGGATGCCGGCGCAGCGCGACCTCGATCTCGCCCGGCTCGATGCGGTAGCCGTGCAGCTTGATCTGGCGGTCGATCCGGCCCAGGTGGACGAGCTGGCCGCCCTCCAGCAGGACGCGGTCGCCAGTGCGGTACCAGAGCGCCCCGTCGCGTTCGAGGAACCGGCCGGCGTCGTCCCGGGGGTCCAGGTAGCCGGCGAACCGCTGGATCCCTCGCAGGCAGAGCTCGCCGCAGGCGGCGGGGCGACCGGCCGGGTCCAGGACCAGTGCCGCCACCCCCGGATCGACCTCGCCGATCGGGACGGTGTCGTTGCTCGTCCGGGGCCAGCTCCCGGGGGCGTCCGGCAGCCGGTAGGCCGTGCAGTTGACCGTCATCTCGGTCGGACCGTACGCGTTGTGCAGGGCGCCGCCGGGCGCGGCCTCCCGCCAGGCCGCGGCGTCGTCCAGGAGCAGCGGCTCACCCATGAAGACGCTGCACGCCAGGCCGCGCATGACGGACGGCACCGACGCCCAGTGCGTGATGCCCCGGTCGCCGACGTAGCGGACCGGGTCGAGCAGCGCCTTGCGGGACGGCACGACCAGGGTGGCGCCGGAGCCCCACGCGCCGAACAGGTCGTGGACCGAGGAGTCGAACGTCGGCTCGAAGGCGTGCGACTGCCGCGCGCCGGGGCCCAGCCCGTAGCGGTCGATCGCGTTCCGGACGTACGCGCCGGCGTTCGCGTGGGTGATCGGCACGCCCTTCGGCCGGCCGGTGGACCCGGACGTGAACAGGACGTACGCCACGTCGTCCGGCCCGACTTCGGCCTCGGGCCAGCCCGGGCCCGACCCGGCCGTCACGGCGTCCACCTCGAGCACCTCCACGCCGGCGCCCGCCAGGGCGCTGGCCCGCGCCCGGCCGCCGGCGTCCACGAGCACGAGGCGGATCCCGGCCTGCCCGGCGATCGCGAGGCTGCGGGCCTCGGGCTGCCCGGGCCCGAGGGGGACGACGGTCGCCCCGGCCCGGAGGATGCCCAGGTACCCCGCGAACGCCCCGAGGCTGCGGGCCGCGCACAGGCCGATCCGCGCCCCCCGGCTGGCCTCCCGCGTGGCGAGCGCGCCGGCCACGGCCGCCGCGGCAGCCTCCAGCTCCCCGTACGTGACGGCGCGGCCGTCCAGGTCGAGCGCGGTCAGCCCGGGGTGGCGCAGCGCGGCGCGCGCGAACCACCCGTAGAGGGTCGCGGGCGGCGCCTCCGCCGGATTCCGCCGAGCAGCCGGCGACCCGGCGCCACGTCCGCCTCCGTCGGTGGAATCCGGCTCAGGGCCGATCGACGCTCTCCGGCCACTCGGCGGGCTCGCCGACCCGCGACACCAGGGGGATGTCGCGGATGTCGTCGTGGCGCAGGACCCACAGTAGGAAGCGCTCGATGCCGAGCCCGAACCCGGAGGTGGGCATCGGCGCCACGTCCTTCATCCGCACGTACCAGGCGTACTCGCTCGCGGGCACGTTGTGGAGCGCGAGCGCCCGCCGCAGGTCGTCCCCGGTGGCGTGGCGCTGGCCGCTGCCCACCACCTCGCCGACGCCGAACAGCAGGTCGCCGTTCAGGGCCACCGTCTCGTCCGGGCCGAACGCCTGGTAGAAGGGGATGCTCAGGTGGTCGAAGTGGGTCACCCACAGGAACTCGCTGGTCAGGTCCATCAGGCGGGCCTCGCCGAGCCGGGTGAGGAGGCGGCCGCGGCCGCTGTCGCGGACCAGGCGGGGGTCGTGGTCGAGGAGCTGGGCGGCCTCGTCGAACGTCATCCGCTCGAAGCCCCCGGTCCCCGCGGCGGCCCGCGCCACGTGCGACACGTCACCGATCGCCTCGCCCAGCCCGCGCTCGCACGAGTCGAGGATCCGGCGGGCCAGGTGGCGCACGTAGCCCTCGACGTACTCGATGACGTCGTCCAGGTCGCCGGCGATCTCGGCCTCGCTGTGGACGAACTCGCTGAGGTGGGTGCGGTCCGGCGTCTCCTCGCGGAGCGAGGGGAGGATCGTGTAGCAGCCGGCCGGCGCCACCCGGCAGCCGTACTCGAGCAGGAACTGCGCCGAGTCCGACAGGTAGGTGCTCTTGCCGCTGACGCTGACGGGCACCGGGCGGGAGTCGCTCCCCAGCCCGCTCGGGCAGGTCACGGTGCGCGTCGTGATCGGCACCTGCACCGACCGCAGCCCGCGCCCGTGACCGTACTCGTAGGTGGCCCGGACGACGACGTCCTCCACCTCCACGACCAGGGCGTGCCAGGGCGATCGGAGGGTGGCCACGAAGTCTCGGTGCCCATCCGCCCGGGTCGGCGGCGGCACGACCGGGCGGTCCGCGCCCGGCCAGGACCCGAAGGTGACGGTGGTCGTCATCGCGTTCCTCCCGCGGGGGCGATGTTCTGGTTTCCGCGGAACACGTTCGCGGGGTCGAGGACCGCCTTCAGTCGCGCGAGCCTCGCGTAGTGCGCATCGCCATAGAGGCCGGCGACCTCGTCGGGGCCGGCCTGGTCCAGGTAGTTGACGTACGTCCCGCCGTGCGCCCAGGGGGCGAGACCCGCGATCGCGGCGCGCGCCCAGGCGACGTTCGCGGCATCCTCGGAGGGGTCGGTCCACGCCGCCGACGCGGAGCACAGGAAGGGCGCCCGCCGCCGCGCGAAGGCCGTGGCGGCCGCCGGCACCCGGGCGACGGCCCCCAGGAGGTGGCTCAGGTCCACGGTGGAGAGCGGGGACGGGCACTGCCGCGCCGTCTCGACCAGGTGTCGCACCGCCGGGCCGGACAGCGCGTCCAGGTACGACGACCGGGTGCAGTAGCGCTGGCCCGCCGGCTCGGCGGCGTCCGCCGACGCCTGGAGGTCGGCGAAGGGCAGGACCCGGCGGCGCTGCGCCAGCACGGGCGCCGCGGCGAGCAGGCGCGTCACCTCGTCCGGGGTCTCCGAGGGGTCGCCCAGCCAGATCGCGTCGAGGCCGAGCACGAGGCGGCCGCGCACGGCGGCGGGGTGCCAGTCGGCCTCGGCGCGGCGCAGGGCCCCGAGGACCTGCAGGTCCTCGGGGGTGCCGGCGCCGAACGAGGCGTAGACGCCGAGCACCTCCGCGGCGCCGTCCGCGGCGAACACCATCGAGTGGAGCACCACGTCGCCGACCGGCCGGAGCCGCAGGGTGAACCGGGTGACCACCCCGAAGTTGCCGCCGCCGCCGCGGAGGGCCCACATCAGCTCCGGGTGCGTCGCGTCGTCGGCCTGGACGATCGTCCCGTCGGCGAGCACGACCTCGGCCGCCGCCACGTGGTCGCACGTCAGGCCCCACCTCCGGCACAGCCAGCCGTAGCCGCCGCCGAGCGCGAGGCCGCCCAGGCCCGTCCGCGACACGACGCCGATGGGGCAGGCCAGCCCCAGCGGCTGCGTGGCGCGGTCCACGTCCGCCAGCAGCGCGCCGCCGCCGGCGTGGGCGAGACGCGCCCCGGCGTCGACCACCACCCCGCGCAGCGGGGACAGGTCCACCATGAGGGCCCCGTCGGCGACGGCGGTGCCGGCCACGTTGTGGCCGCCGCCCCGCACCGTGACGGGCAGACCGGCCTCGGCGGCGTGGCGGAGCGCGGCCGCGACGTCGGCCGCGTCGCGGCACCGGGCGATCAGCGCGGGCCGGCGGTCGAACCGGCCGTTCCAGACCCGCCGGGCCGCGTCGTAGCCGTCGTCGCCGGGAGCGAGGAGCGTCCCCCGGAACCCGGCGACCGCCAGCCGCGTCACCCGACCGCGCTCCGCCGCCGGACCCGGTCGCGGAGCCCGCACAGCCACGGGTCGCGGTCCAGCCCGTCGGCCGCGAACAGGCCGGCGACGCGGTCCAGCACGTCGCCGGCCGCCGCGTCCAGCGCGTGCGCCGTGGGCGCCGCCAGCGTGAGCTTCGCGGCCCGGTAGCCGGTGTCCGCGCGAGGCGCCCCGCGCGCGGCCACCTCGTCCACGGCGACCACGCCCGGGAGCTCGCGCAGGTCCGCCCGCGAAGCGTCGGAGCGCACCTCGCCGTCGCGCCTGGGGAACGGCACGTACAGCGTCGCGACGGCGCCGTCCCGCAGCGCGGCGGACGGGGCCGGATCGCCGCCCAGCGCGACCTCGAGCACCGCTCGGCCCATGTCCGGCCCACCCAGCATCCCCACCATCCGGCGGACCTCGCCGCCGAGCCGGCCGTTGACCTCGATCACGTCCACGCCGGCCGCCGAGACGGCCAGCTCGGTGTGCGTGACGCGCCGGCGCACGCCAAGGGCGTCCAGCGCGCTGGTCGCGGCGGCCAGGACGGCCGAGCGAGCCGCGTGCGGCAGGCGGCTGGGCAGGAGGTCCCCGGTCTCCCGGATCGCGTGGCCGAGCGGCGCGTCCGCCGCCGGGACGGGGGCCACCGGGACCTTGTCGAACACCGCGACGTGCCGGTGGCCGGACGCGCCGGAGACCGTCTCCACCGAGACGTAGCCGGCGAGCCAGGGCACCCCGGACGGGTGCGCGCCGGGGGCCAGGAGCTCCTCGAAGACCAGCCCGCTCCAGCCGCGGCGGATGACCTCCTGCTCGCGGACGTCGGCGGGGCTCCGCAGCAGCGCCACCCCGAAGCTGGCCGTGGCGCGCCGGGGCTTCAGCGCCCCGGGCAGGCCGAGGGCGGCCACCGCCTCGCGGAGCCCGGCCGGCGAGTCGACGGCGAACGCCCGCCGGGGCGAGACGCCCGCGTCCCGGAACGCGACCCGCTGCCGCAGCTTGTCCCAGGAGTCGGCGACCGCCGGCGCGCCCGGCAGCCCCCAGCGCGCCGCGGCGCCGTCGGCGGCCGCCAGCTCCGCGTCGTGGACCGTGGTGACGCCGGCGAGGCCCAGGTCGGGCACGGCGTCATCCGTGCGGTCGTCCGGGCAGATCGCGACCTCGAAGAACGCCCGGGCGACGGCCACCAGGTCGGGATGGGCCGCCGCGACGCTCTCCCGCAGCAGGATCACCACGGTGCACAGGCCGCGGGCGGCCACCAGCAGGTCGCGGAGGCTCATCGCCGCGTAGGGGGCGTGGAACACCCCGACGCGGGGCAGCGCCGGATCAGCGCCGGACACCCGCCGCCTCGCATGCCGTCATGACGGCCGCCAGCGTGCTGTCCACGAACAGCACGTCCATCGGGAACGCGATGCCCAGGCGGCTCTCGATCCGCCGCGCCATGGCCATCGCCATCAGCGAGTTGCCGCCCCGAGCGAAGAAGTCGTCGTCGGCGCTCACGTCGTGGGTGTCGAGCGCGGCCCTCCACTCCTCGGTCACGACCTCGCGGATCTCCGGCACCTCGCGCATCTCAGGCCTCGCAGGCCAGCCGCGCCAGCGGCACGTCCGGCTCCCGGCTGGCCTCGGCCACCAGCGTCGCGTAGCCGCCGGCGAGGCGCGCCGCGGCCGCGGCGGGCATGGTCCGGGGCCGGTACGTGAGGTGGCCCCACCAGTCGCCGCCCAGCGTCGTGACCAGGTGCATGTTGAGCTCGACGTGCGACCGGGCCACGGGAACGCTCAGCCACCGCAGCTCCAGGCCCCAGTCGGGCCCGGCCCGTCGCGACGACTCGGTGCCGTACGGGTGCACGACGAACCCGAGGTGGTTCAGGTGCTTCCAGTCCCAACCCCAGTCGCGGCCCGAGTGCGACTCCTCCACGATCCGCTGGAAGGGCACGGCGTGCATGACGCTCTCCATGACCGTCCTCCTCACCCTGGCCACGAGCTGGCGGAAGGAGAGACCGCCGTCCGTCTGCACCCGCAGCGCGATCGCGTTCACGAACATGCCGATCAGCCCCTCGAACTGGCTGTTGGCCCGCGTGGACACGTCGCTGACCAGCACCATGTCGTCCTGGCCGGTGTGGCGGAACAGCGTCGCCGCCCAGGTCGCCAGCGTCACCACGAACGGCGTGGTCCGCTCCGCGCGGGCCAGCGCGATCAGTCGCCGCATCGCGTCCGCCGGGAGCGGGAACTTGACCATCGCCGCCTCGAGGACGGCCGCCGCCGGGTTCCGGTAGCCGGGGCAGACCCGCGGGCCCCCCGGCGCGCCCGCCAGCTTCGTCCGCCAGTAGCCGAGCCCTCGCCGCATGGCCGGGCCGCCGGCGTGCGCGCGCTCGCGCTCGGCGTAGTGCCGGTACTGCGCGCGCAGCGGGGGCAGCTCGGCCGTCCGGCCCGCCGCATGGGCGGCGTAGAGCGTCCCCAGCTCCCAGTCGGCGACGAGCGACGACAGCCAGTCCACGGCGATGTGGTGCGAGACCTGCACGAGCAGGTGCTCGGCCGGCGACAGCCGGACCAGCACCGTGCGGTGGACCGGGCCGGCGGTCAGGTCGATCGGCCGGTCCACCTCGGCCAGCACCACCCGCATCGCCTCCGACTCCCGGCCGTCCGGCGGGACGTCGTCCACGTCCAGTTCCAGGAGCGCCGTGGCCGGCAGTCCGCCCACGACCTGCATCGGCGCGCCGCCGTCGCTGTCGTGGTACGTGGTGCGCAGGATCTCCTGGCGCGCGATGCGGTCGGCCAGGGCGCGCCGGAGCGCCTCGACGTCCAGCTCCCCGCGCAGGCGCAGGCCGGCGCGGATGTTGTAGGACGTGTCGTCCGGCAGGAGCCGGCTCAGGTGCCAGCAGCCCTCCTGGGCGAACGACAGCGGCGCGGTCGCGCCCTCGCCCGGCAGGTCCCGGCCTGTCACCGGACCGCCTGCTTCGGCTGCTGCGGGTCGAAGTCCGGAGCCTGGTGGCGGAAGTAGCGGTCGTACAGGTCGGCGTAGTAGCCGCCAGCCGCGAGCAGGTCGTCGTGCCTGCCCTCCTCGACGATCCGGCCCTGGCGGAGCGCCACGATGCGGTCCGCCCGGCGCACGGTCGTCAGGCGGTGCGCGATCGTCACGACGGTCCTGCCCCGCAGCACGACCTCGAGCCCCTCCTGGATGTGGGCCTCGGTCAGCGGGTCGACGCTGGCCGTCGCCTCGTCGAGGAGCAGGATCGACGGGTCCTGGAGCAGCAGCCGCGCGAGCGCGACGAGCTGGCGCTGGCCCGCGGAGAGGTTCCTGCCCAGCTCGCCCACCGGCGTCTCGAGGCCGCGGGCCAGCGGCGCCAGCCAGTCGCCGCGGGCGACCAGGCGTGCCACCGCGAGGACCTGCTCGTCCGTGGCCCCGGGGCACGGGTACCGGATGTTGTCGGCCACCGTGCCCTTGAACAGCACCGGGGCCTGGGGCACGATGCCGAGCCGCCTCCGGTAGTCGTCCGCGTCCAGGCCGCGGATGTCGTGGCCGCCCACCAGGATGGCGCCCGCGTCGAACTCGTACGCGCGGGCGATCAGCCGGACGATCGTGGACTTCCCGGCGCCGGTGTGGCCGATGAGCGCGACCGTCTCGCCGGTCGCGATGCGCAGGTCGAAGCCGTCCAGGACCGCCTCCCGGCTGCTGTACCGGAAGCCCACGTTCCGGAACTCGATCGAGGTGTCCCGGTCCAGCCGGGCGTGCCCGCTCTGCCGCACCCGGGGCTCCGCGTCGACCAGCGACAGGATGCGTTCGGCCGATGCCGTGCCCTGCTGGAGCTGCCCCCAGAACGAGCTGAGGTTCATCAGCGGCCACCAGAGCAGGCTGAGCGTCTGGATGAACAGGTACCACTGGCCGGGCGAGAGCCGGCTGTCCAGCACCTGGTGGCCGCCGAAGAGCACGATCGCGGCGGTGCCCAGCCCGGTGGCCGTCAGCATCGTCGGGAAGAACGAGTTCTGGAGGAGGCGCGTCCAGCGCGACACGGCGAACCACTGGCGGTTGGCCCGGTCCAGCGCCGCGTAGAGGGTGCCCTCCTGGGCGAAGTTGCGCGCGACCGGAAGGCCGCCGACGGACTCGTGGAGCAGCGCGTTGAGACGGCCCACCGCCCGCTGCTCCTGGCGCGACCACCTGCGCGACACGCGGCGGTGGACGAACGAGACCACGACGATGAGCGCCATCAGCAGGATCGTCACGCCCGCCAGGAGCAGGTCGATCGAGAGCAGGACGCCCAGCATGCAGAGGATCAGCACCACCTGGCCGGCGATGGCGAACGTCTGGCTGACCAGCCCGGAGACGGCCTCGCTGTCGGTCGTGACCCGGCTGACCAGCCCGCCGGCCGGGTGCTGGTCGAAGAACGCGCTCTCCTGCCTCAGCACGGCGGCGAACGCGTCCCTCCGGAGGCCCAGGATCATGTCGGCGGAGAGCCGGGCCGACAGCCACGCGGCCAGCGCGCCCCCCGCCCACTGCGCGGCGCCCACGAGCACGACCGCCGCGATCAGCGCGGCCAGCGCGGCCGGCCTCACGGAGCGCGCCACCGTGTCCACGCCGCGCGCGATCAGCACCTGGAACCCGGTGCCCAGGCCCGCGCCGGCCAGGGTCAGGGCCGTGACCGCCAGCGCCGCGGCCAGGTGGGGCCGGGCGTACGTGGCGAAGCGGCGAGCGATCTGCGGCTCGCTGTACTCACGGTCGTACGAGTCGCCCGCGAGGCGCAGCGTCCTGTCCGGCACAGCGACTTCCCCCATGTCGTCGTTCAGCGGTGAGCGGCGAAGATGCGCCGGTAGAGCTCACAGCGACCGAGCAGCTCGTCGTGGCCGCCCACGTCGAGCACCCGGCCGGCCTCCAGCACCAGGGTCCTGCTCGCCCGCCGGATCGCCGACAGGCGGTGCGTGATCAGGAACGTGGTCCGGCCCGCGGCCAACCTCGCGATCGCCTGCTGGATCTCCAGCTCGGTCTGGCTGTCCACGGCGCTCGTGGAGTCGTCCATGATCAGGATGCGCGGGTCGGTCAGCAGCGCGCGCGCGATGGCGATGCGCTGGCGCTGGCCGCCCGAGAGCGTGACGCCGCGCTCGCCCAGCACCGTCCGGTATCCGTCCTCGAAGCCGGTGATGAACTCGTGCGCGTGCGCGTCGCGGGCGGCCTGCTCGATGCGTTCGGGGTCCGCCTCCGCGCCCACCCCGAACGCGATGTTCTCCGCGACCGTCCGCGAGAAGAGGACGACGTCCTGCTCGATGACGGCGATCTGGGAGCGCAGCGAGCGCAGGTCCCACCTCCGGAGGTCGACGCCGTCCACCAGGATGCCGCCGCGGTCCGGGTCGTACGTCCGGTTGAGCAGCCGGAGCAGCGTGCTCTTGCCGCTGCCGGTCTGCCCGACCAGGGCGATGGTCTCCCCGGGCTCGACCCGGAGCGAGACGTCGTGGAGGACGGGCGCGCCGTCGTAGCCGAAGGTCACGCCGTCGAAGACGACCTCGCCGCGGATCGCCTGGCGGTGGACCGCGGCCTGGTCGGCGGGCACGTCGGCGCGGAGCAGATCGAGGATCCGCTCGACGCTGGACTGGCCCATGCGCATGAAGAACAGACCATTCCCGAACGCCTCCACCGGCTGCTGCAGGCTGGCCAGCAGGCCCAGGTAGGCGACCAGGCCGCCGATCGAGAGCTCGCCCCGCGTCTCCAGCAGGAGGCCGTGCACCAGGCCCGCGGCCAG
>VBJR01000055.1 GCA_005880175.1 Chloroflexota bacterium | reverse complement strand
CATCGAGGCGAGCATGTTGTCCAGCTCCTTCGCCTGCGCCACGGTGCGCGGGAAGCCGTCGAACAGCACGCCGCGCCACGTGTCCGGCTTCTGCAACCGGCGCCGGACCAGCTCCAGAGTGATGTCGTCGGGCACGAGGTCGCCGCGGTCCAGGTAGCCCCTGGCCTCGCGTCCGAGCGCCGTGTCCGCCGAGATCTCCGAGCGGAAGAGGTCCCCTGTCGAGACCTGCGGGACACCGAAGTGCTCCCGCAGGAAGCCGGCCTGCGTGCCCTTCCCGCTTCCCGGCGGCCCGAACAGGGTCAGGTTCAGTGGATGTGTGCGTGTGACTCCCGCCCTCCTTCTACCGGATGAAGCCTCGGTACTGGCGCATGATGAGCTGCGTCTCGAGCTGCTTCATGGTGTCGAGCGCGACGCCGACCACGATGAGCAGCGCCGTGCCGCCGAGATACATCTGGTTCTGGGGGATGTTGGTCAGCCGGGCGGCCCCGAGCGGCAGCACCACGGTGATGAGCCCGAGGAAGATCGCGCCCGCGAACGTGACCCGGTTCATCACGGCCGCCAGGTACTCCGCTGTCGGTCTCCCCGGCCGGATGCCGGGGATGAAACTGGAGTAGCGGCGCAAGTTGTCGGCCACGTCGTTCACGTCGAATGTGACCGCCGTGTAGAAGTACGTGAACCCGAAGATGAACAGGAAGTACAGGATGTTGTACGCCGCCGCGGCGGGGATGTTCGCCGAGCTGTACGTGAAGTTGCCCTGCACCCACAGGGCCCAGCTGTGCCATGGCGTGTCCGTGGGCGTCGCCTGCAGGTAGCCGGCGACGATCCCCGGGAACGTCATGATCGACAGGGCGAAGATGATCGGGATGACGCCCGCCTGGTTCACGCGCAGCGGTAGGAAGCTCTGCCTTCCCTGCACCGTCCGCCCCCCGGTCAGGCGCTGGGCCGACTGGATGGGGATCTTGCGGACGGCCTGCTGGACCTCGATGACGAACGCGATCGCGACCAGCGCCAGCACGATCAGCACGATGAAGGTCAGGTAGTCAGCCACCCCGCCGCCGCCGGTGTGGCCGACGACCGTCGACTAGATCGTGCGCGGGGCCCGGCCGATGATGCCGGCGAACCCGGCGGTCATCGTCACCATGATCGTGACCCGCTGGAACCAGTCCATGTTCGAGGGCAGGATGGGCGGGTTCACGTTCTGGAACAGCACGGTGTAGCCGTAGGCCTGGCCCAGGGCGAGGGCGACGGTGAGGTACCGCGTCCAGCGCGTGATCCGGCGCCGGCCCTGCTCGCCTTCCTTGGAGATCTCCTTGACCCGCTCGGAGATCACCGTCATCAGCTGCATGATGATGCTGGCGTTGATGTAGGGGTTGACCCCCATCGCCACGATGCTGAACGTCGAGAGGCCGCCGCCCGAGAACAGGTCGAGCAGGCCCAGCAGCGCCTGGCTGTTGAACAGCTGGCTCAGCGCCGCCTGGCTGGCGTTCGGGATGGAGATGTTGGCGAACAGCCGGAAGATGACCAGCAGCGCCCCCGTGAAGAGGATCTTGTTCCGGAGCTCCGGGAGCCGGAGGGCGTTGTAGATCGCCTCTACCAGGTTCATCTAGCTCTCCCCCAATTGCGACCGTGCCGGCATCAGGCTAACCATCATCCCATCTACAGGTACGTCCGGCGGTCACTCGACCGTGCCGTTATTCCTCCGTCCCGGCGGCGTCCGGCGCGTCGGCCTTCGGCTCCTCGGCGCCGGCGAGGGTGAGCGTGCCGCCCTTCGCCTCGATCGCCGCGCGAGCCGACTCGCTGGCCGCGTGCGCCGTGATCGTCAGCCGGCGCCGGAGCGTGCCGGTCCCGAGCAGCTTCACCGCCATCCCGGCGCGCGCGAGCCCGGCCTCGGCGTAGTCCGAGAGCTCGATCGTGGCGCCGTCCTGGAAGCGGTTCAGCTTGGTCAGGTTGACGACCGCGTAGACCTTCTTGAACGGGTTCTTGAAGCCGCCCCACTTCGGCAGGCGCTGGGCCAGCGGCATCTGGCCGCCCTCGAACCCGAGCCGGAAGCCGCTGCCGCGTGCCAGCTGGCCCTTCTGGCCCCGGGTGGACGTCTTGCCCCGGCCCGAGCCGGTGCCGCGGCCCACCCGCTGGGTCCGGTGGCGGGCGCCCTCGGGAGGCCGCAGTTCGTGCAGTTTCACTACCTACCTCTCGTGTGCTTCTTCTTGGAGCGGGTGCGCGGGATCTTGTAGCGCGACCGCGTGGGCGGCTGCCACGGCTCGCCGTCCACGGCGACCAGGAAGTCCACCTTCTTCAGCATGCCGCGGACCGCCGGGGTGTCCGGCAGGTCGCGGGTCTGGTTCAGCTTGCGGAAGCCGAGCGAGGCGACCGTCGCCTTCATGTCCTCCGAGTATCCGATGGCGCTCTTGCGCCAGGTGGCCCGGATCGGGCGCGCCACCGCGTCTTCGGTCATGAGGGCTTCTTCTCCTCAGTGGCCGGCGGGTCGGGCGCGGCGGGCGGCTCGGTCGCCGGGGGCTCCTCGACGGGCGCCGGCGGAGCCTCGGCAGCGGGAGCCTCGGCGGCGGGAGCCTCGGCGGCGGGAGCCTCGGCAGCGGGAGCCTCGGCAGCGGGAGCCTCGGCAGCGGGAGCCTCGGCAGCGGGAGCCTCGGCGGCGGGAGCCTCGGCGGCGGGAGCCTCGGCGGCGGGCGGAGTGGGCGCGGGAGGCGCAGCCGGTGCGGCGGGCGCAGCCGGTGCGGCCGGTGGCGCCGCGGGCGCGGCCGGCGGAGGCGTGGCCACCACGGTGGCGGGTCCGCCCTGGCGCGGCTCGCGCGGCGGCCGGCCGGCCGCCGCGGTGTCGACCGGCGTCGGCGCGCCCACGGGCGCGGTCGCGGCCCCGGATCCGCCCACGTCCTTGATGCTGCCCCGAGCGGCCGCCGCGCGGTACGCCGTGGCCAGCCTGGGACCGACGATCTCCTCGACCTCCTTGCCGCGCAGCTCCGCGACCTCCTGGGCCGACCGGAGGGACTGCAGGGCGGCCATCGTCGCCCGCACGGTGTTGATCGGGTTGTTCGTGCCGAGGGACTTGGTCAGGATGTCCCGGATGCCGGCGAGCTCGATCACCGCGCGCATGGCGCCGCCGGAGATCACGCCGGTGCCGGGCGCGGCCGGCTTCATCAGG
Organism: Chloroflexota bacterium; assembly: GCA_005880175.1. The sequence continues at coordinate 11,296 of VBJR01000055.1, read as the reverse complement.
ATCTTGGCCGCGCCCCACTTGAAGCGGACCTCGTGCGGGATCGTGGTGCCGACGGTCGGCACCGAGATCATGTTCCGCTTGGCGATCTCCACGCCCTTGCGGATGGCCTCGGGGACCTCGCGGGCCTTGCCGAGCCCGGCCCCGACGCGGCCGTTCAGGTCGCCGACCACGATCAGCGCCGAGAACGAGAAGCGCCGGCCGCCCTGCTCGACCTTGGCCACGCGGTTCAGGCTGACCACGCGCTCGGTGACGTCGCTGCGGTCGCCGTACGACGAATAGGGATGCCGTGATGCCATCGGCTCAGAACTCCAGTCCGGCCTCGCGGGCGGCGTCCGCGAGGGCCTTGACGCGGCCGTGGTACAGGAAGCCGCCGCGATCGAACACGGCGGACGTCACGCCGGCGGCCTTCGCCCGCTCGGCGATCGCCCGGCCCACGGCCGCCGCGGCCTCCAGGTCCTTCTTGCTGGACTTGAGCTGGGCGGTCGACGCCGCGGCGACGGTGCGGCCGGTCTCGTCGTCGATGAGCTGCGCGTACACGTGGTGCAGGCTCCGGAACACGCTCAGCCGCGGCCGCTGGCCCGTGCCGGCGACGCGGACGCGGACCCGGCGGTGCCGCCGCGCGCGCGCCCCCCTGCGATCGAACTGCTTCAGCATGGGCTACTTGGCTCCCTTCCCTGACTTGCCGGGCTTGCGCCGGACGCGCTCGCCGCGGTACATGAGGCCCTTGCCCTTGTAGGGCTCGGGGGGCCGCAGCCGGCGGAGGTCGGCGGCCACCTGGCCCACCTGCTCCTTGGAGCTGCCGGTGATTGCGAAATGCGTGGGGTCGGCCACCTCGACGCCGATGCCCTCGGGCGGGCGGAAGCGAACCGGATGCGAGAAGCCGAGCGTCAGGACCAGCTCCTCGCCCTGCTTCTGGGCGCGGTAGCCGACGCCGACCAGCTCCATGTCCTTCCGGAACCCGGCGGACACGCCCGTGACCATGTTGGCCAGGAGCGTTCGCGTCAGGCCGTGGAGCGACCGGTGCTCGCGGCCGTCGCTGGGCCGGGTGCAGCGCACCTCGGTCCCGATCTGCTCGATCGCGATCTGGGCGGGCAGGGTGCGCTCCAGCCGGCCCTTCGGGCCCTCGACCGTCACGTGGTTCTGCTCGACCTTCACGGTCACCCCGCTCGGCACGGGAATGGGGAGCTTTCCGATTCTCGACATGGCGTGTTTCCTCGCGCCCTACCAGACGTAGGCCAGCACTTCGCCGCCGACGCCCGCGTGCAGCGCCTGGCTGCCGCTCATCACGCCCTGGCTCGTGGACAGGATGGCGATGCCCAGGCCGCCCAGCACGCGCGGGATTTCCGTCTTCCGGGCGTAGACGCGCAGGCCGGGACGGCTGATGCGCTTGACGCCAGAGATTACCCGCTTGCGGTCGTTGCGTGCCTTGAACGTGATCTTCAGCCACTCGCCGGCGTGGCCCTCCGCGGGCTCGACCTCGTAGCCGGCGATGTAGCCCTCGTCCTGCAGCACCCGCGCCATCTCCAGCTTCAGCCGGGACGACGGGACCTGCACGTCAGAGTGGCGCGCCGAGTTGGCGTTGCGGATGCGCGTGAGCATGTCCGCGATCGGATCCGATATGACGCCGGTGATGTCCTTCGCCATCTACCAGCTCGACTTCGTGATGCCGGGGATGCGGCCCTCGGCGGCCAGCGTCCGGAAGCAGATGCGGCACATGCCGAACTTCCTCATGTACGCCCGCGGCCTGCCGCAGAGCCGGCACCGATTGTGGAACCGCACCTTGAACTTGGGTGTTCGCTTCCAGGCCTCGATTGCTGACTTCTTCGCCAAGATCCTCTACCTCTTCCGGAACGGCATGCCCAGCTGCGTCAGCAGCGAGCGGCCTTCTTCGTCGGTCTTCGCCGTGGTCACGATGGAAACCTCGAGGCCGCGGAGCTTGTCGATCCGGTCGTAGTCGACCTCGGGAAAGATGATCTGCTCGCGCAGACCCAGCGAGTAGTTGCCGCTCCCGTCGAAGGCATCCGGGTTGATCCCCCGGAAGTCGCGGATGCGCGGCAGCGCGACCACGACCAGCTTCTCGAGGAAGTACCACATGCGCCGGCCCCGCAGCGTGGCCCGGATGCCGACCGGCATGCCGGCGCGCAGCTTGAACGCCGCCACCGACTTCCGCGCCTTCACCACGACCGGCTGCTGGCCGGTGATGGTGCGCACGTCGTTGACCGCCGCCTCCAGGGCCCGCGCGTTGTCCTTCGCCTCGCCGATGCCGATGTTGACGATGACCTTGGCCAGCGCCGGCACCTGCATCACGTTGGCGTACTCGAATTCCTTCATCAGCGCCGGGACGACCCGCTCCTGGTACTGCCGGGCCAGGTTGGGCGCGTGCGTCCCGTTGCCGTTCTGCGTTGCTGCGGGCGCCACTACTGCGCCTCCGTGTGGCGGATGCGCTCGTACGGAGCGTCGCAGCGGACGCAGATCAGCGCCCTCTGGCCGCCGTCCAGCACCGTGTGCCGGATGCGCGTCGGTTGGTGGCACATGGGGCACACGAGCATGACGTTGCTGTATGCCAGCGGCGCCTCGAAGTCGACGATGCCGCCCTGGATCGCGCCCGCCCGCTTCGTGCTGGTGGTGCGTCCCGACTTCTGGTGCCGCTTCAGGATGTTGACGCCCTGGACGACGATCTTGCCCTCGCGCGGCAGGGTGCGCAGGACCTCGCCCTGCTTGCCCTTGTCCTTGCCGGCGACGACCATCACCGGGTCGCCGGGGGCCAGGTCGAGCCGGGGCGCCTTCGGCTTCGGCTTGTTCCTCAGCACTACAGGACCTCCGGTGCCAGGGACACGATCTTCATGAAGTTGCGCTCGCGCAGCTCACGGGCCACCGGGCCGAAGATGCGCGTGCCCCTGGGGTTGTTCTGCGGGTTGATCAGCACGGCGGCGTTGTCGTCGAAGCGGATGTTCGAGCCGTCCGGCCGCCGGTACTCCTTGGCGACCCGCACGACCACGGCCTTCACGACCTCGCCCTTCTTGACCTGGCCGCCGGGCTGGGCCGACTTCACGGTCGCCGTGATCACGTCGCCGACCGACGCGTAGCGGCGGTAGGAGCCGCCGACGACCCGGATGCAGAGCAGCTCACGGGCGCCGCTGTTGTCAGCGACCCTGAGCCTGGTCTCCTGCTGGATCACCGGGCCTTCTCCACCACTTCCACGACGCGCCAGCGCTTGTCGCGGGACAGCGGCCGGGTCTCCATGATCCGGACCAGGTCGCCCACCTTGCACTCGTTGCCCTCGTCGTGGGCCTTGAAGCGCACGCGGTGCTGGATGACCTTCTTGTACAGCGGATGGCTCTTGCGGTCGGTCACCTGCACGACGACGGTCTTGTCCATCTTGTCCGAGACCACCGTCCCGAGCCGGACCTTGCGGCGGCTGCGCGGCTCCGCCGCGGTCGTCGTCTGCTGCTCAGTCTCAGTCATTCCCTTCTTCTCCGGCCGTGCGACGGCGGGCTCGTGGCCGAGGAGCGGGGGCTTCCTTGGCGGTCTCCACGTTCTCGGGTGTCTCCTCGTCCGGCGTCCCGGCGGCGACCTCCGCGACGGGCTCCTCGGCCTCGTCGGCGGCGGGCGCCGTGGCGGTGGCGACGGCCCCGTCGCCGTCGTCCATCGTGACCTCGAGGATCTCCTCACCCAGGCGGCGCGCGTGGACGACCGTCAGGATCCGGGCGATGTCCTTGCGCACCTTCCGGATCTGCCGGTGGTCGTCCAGCTGCCCGACCGCGAGCTTGAAGCGCAGCTCGTAGAGCTCGCGCCGCGCCCCTTTCAGCCGGGTGGTCAGCTCCTCGCCGTCCAGGGTTCTCAAGTCCTCAGCCTTCACGCTCTGCACTCCCCGCGTGCGCCGCCGACGGCTCGACCGAGGCCACGAAGCGCGTGCGCACGGGCAGCTTGGCGGCCGCCAGGCGCATGGCCTCCTTGGCCACGTCGTGGTTGACGCCGCCCATCTCGAACAGGATGCGGCCGGGCTTGATCACCGCCACCCAGCCCTCCGGGTTGCCCTTGCCCGAGCCCATTCGGGTCTCGGCGGGCTTCTTGGTCACGGACTTGTCCGGGAAGATCCGGATCCAGATCTGGCCGCCGCGGCGCACGTGACGGGTCATCGCCCGCCTGGCCGCCTCGATCTGGCGGTTCGTCATCCAGCAGGCCTCCTCGGCCTGCAGCGCGAACTGGCCGAACGCGATCGTGTTGCCGCGCGTGGCGACGCCGCCGCGGCGTCCCTTGTGCTGCTTGCGGTGCTTGACTCGCTTAGGAAGGAGCATTGCCGCCCTCCCGGCCGCCGCCGTGGCCACCCTGGCCGCCCTGGCCCTGGCCGCCCTGGCCCTGGCCGCCCGGACCGCCCTGGCCCTGGCCGCCACCGCCGCCGCCCGGCCGCGGACCGCCGCCCTGGCCACCCTGACCGCCGCCGCCACCGCCGCCCGACCGGCCCCGACCGCCGCGCCGGCGCGGTCGCTGACCCGGCGGCCGGTTGCCCGGACCGCCCTGGGACTGCTGCTGCGCGGCCTGCTGGGCGCTCGCGACCTCGGCCTCCGTCGGCTGCGGCGCGATCTCGGTCTGCTGCTCGCCACCGCGGGTGCGGCCCTTGACCATGTCGCGGTAGATCCAGACCTTGATCCCGATCATCCCGAACGTCGTCTTGGCCGTCGCCTTGCCGAACTGGATGTCGGCGCGCAGCGTGTGCAGCGGCACGCGGCCCTCGCGGTCCCACTCGCGCCGCGCCATCTCGGCGCCGCGCAGGCGGCCCGCGAGCGCGATCCGCACGCCCTTGGCGCCGGAGCGCATGGTGCGCAGGATCGACTGCTTCATCGCCCGCCGGTGGCTGATCCGCCGCTCCAGCTGGGACGCGATGTTCTCGGCGACCAGCTGGGCGTCCAGCTCCGGCTGCTTGATCTCCTGGATCGAGATGCGGACCCGGTTGCCGAACGTCTTCTCCAGGTCCTCACGCAGCTGGTCGACCGACGCGCCGCCCTTGCCGATCACGATGCCCGGCTTGGCGGTGTGGATGGTGACCGTCATCTGCGCGTTCGAGGACCGCTCCGTCTCGATGCGCGCGATGCCCGCGTTGCGCAGGCGGCCCATGATGAGCCGGCGCATCGCCAGGTCCTCGTGCAGGAGCTTCGTGTAGTCCTTGTCGAGCGCGAACCAGTTCGCCTCCCACGTCCGGTAGACGCCGAGCCGGAAGGCGTTGGGATGAACCTTGTGACCCAATTACTCGTCTCCCTCGGTTGCTTCAGCCGGCGGCGGGGTCCGTCGTTGCGCCCGTCGGCGCCGGGCCGGCCTCGCCACCTGCTCCGGCTCGGGACGGTCCTCCACGATGGCCGTGATGTGGCAGGTGCGGTGGAAGTACTGGTGCGCCATGCCCCGGCTGACCGGGCGCACGCGCTTCAGCGTCGGGCCCTCGTCGACGAGGACCTGCTTCAGCCACAGCTGATCGCGGGCCAGCTGGTGGTTGTGCTCGGCGTTCGCCGCGGCCGACTTGATGGCCTTCGCCACGTCGACCGCGGCGTGCTTCGGCGAGAACTCGAGCTGCGCCAGCGCGTCCGCGACGCGCATGCCGCGCACCAGCTCCGCGACCAGGCGTGCCTTGCGGGGCGCCCGGCGGATGTATCGGGATCGTGCCAACACTTCCATCAGGCGCTACCTCGACCCGCTGCTGCGCTCCGTCCGACCGCCGGCGTGGCCGCGGAAGTGACGGGTGGGCGCGAACTCGCCGAGCTTGTGCCCGACCATGTTCTCGCTGATGAACACGGGAACGTGCTTGCGGCCGTCATGGACCGCGACCGTGTGCCCGACCATCTCGGGGAAGATCGTCGACGCCCGGGCCCACGTGCGGACCACCCGCTTGTCACGGGAGGCGTTCAGCCGTGCGATCTTGTCCGCGAGGCTCTGGTCGATGTACGGCCCTTTCTTCAGTGACCTGGACATCAGACAAACCTCCGGGTTGTCGTGAGCAAGGGCTTGGCCCGAGCGTGTGAGTCCGTCTTCCCGACTCCCCGAACGGCCCTTCCAGACGCGGAGCGAGGCGCCGCAGGCGCCCCGAACGTCCCGGGGACGGGGGGGGTTCCGGAAGGGGGGGCCTGCCCCCACTTGCACTCCATCGCTTAGCGCTTCTCCCTGCGGCGAATGATCAGCTTGTCGGAGACCTTCTTGGCCTTGCGCGTGCGGAGGCCGAGCGCCGGCTTGCCCCATGGCGTCTTCGGATTGCCACCGGGGCCGGTCTTGCCCTCACCGCCGCCGTGCGGGTGGTCGGTCGGGTTCATCGTCGAGCCCCGGACCTCGGGCCGCTTGCCCAGCCAGCGCGAGCGCCCGGCCTTGCCGCCGGACTCGTTCTCGTGCTCCAGGTTCCCGACCTGGCCCAGGGTGGCCATGCAGCGCACGTGGACCCGGCGCAGCTCGGACGACGGCATGCGGACGACGGCGTAGTCGCCCTCCTTGGCCAGGAGCTGCGCCGACGCGCCCGCCGAGCGGACGAGCTGGGCGCCGCGGCCCAAGGTCAGCTCGATGTTGTGGATCGTCGAGCCGACCGGGATCCTGGCCAGCGGCAGGGCGTTGCCCACGCGGATCGGCGCGTCGGGCCCGCTCATGATCGGATCGCCGACCTTCAGGCCGAGCGGCGCCAGGATGTAGCGCTTCTCGCCGTCGCGGTAGTGGACGAGCGCGATGCGCGCCGTGCGGTTCGGGTCGTACTCGATCGTGGCGACCTTGCCCTGCACGCCGAACTTGTCACGCTTGAAGTCGATCCGCCGGTACGTGCGCCGGCCATCGCCGCCGCGATGGCGGACGGTGACCTTGCCCTGGTTGTTGCGGCCGGCCCGGTTCGGCAGCTTCTCGAGGAGGCTCTTCTCCGGCTCGGTGGCCGTGATCTCCTCGAAGCTGGCCGTGGCCATGAAGCGGCGCCCGGGGCTGGTCGGCTTGTACTTCCTGACTGGCATGTCTACAAGCTCCCGAACAGGCCCTGCAGCTGCTGGCCCTCTTGCAGGGTGACGATGGCCTTCTTCCAGTTGGACGTCCGTCCCGTCACCCCGCGGCGGCCGGTGCGACGCACCTTGCCGCGCACGTTGATGGTGTTGACGGCGACCACCTTGATCCCCTGCGCCTCGTACACCTCTTCGAGGGCGCTCGCGATCTCCGGCTTCGTCGCGTCGTTGGCGACGCGGAACGTGTAGCGGCCCTCCTGGAAGAGCGAGTACGAGCGCTCCGTCACCAGGGGTCCGTGGATCACTTCCGAGGGAGATCGACTCATGACGCCAGGTTCTCCTCGAGCAGCCCGATCGCGTCCTTCGCGATCACGAGCTGGTCGTGGGTGAAGATGTCGTACAGGCTGAGGTTGTTGGCCAGGATCAGCTTGGCCCAGGGCAGGTTGTTCACTGACCGCGCGACCACGTCGTTGGCAGCCGGCAGCACGATCAGGACGTTCTCGTCCGCCTGGATGCCGAGGCCGCGCAGCAGCTCGACCATCGCCTTCGTCTTCGGCTCGTCCAGCGCGAACCCGTCCACGACCCGCACCCGGCCCTCGGTGGCCTTGACGCTGAGAGCCGAGCGGAGCGCCAGGCGGCGCATCTTGCGCGGCATCCGCTGCGTGTACGTGCGGCCGTTCGGACCCCACACCGTGGCGCCGCCGACCATCGACGGCTCGCGCGTGGAGCCGTGGCGGGCCCGGCCGGTGCCCTTCTGCCGGTACGGCTTGCTGCCGCCGCCGGTCACCAGGGTGCGGTTCTTCGTCGCCGCGGTGGCCTGGCGGGCGTTGGCCAGCTGCCGGACGTACGCCTGGTGCATCACGCCCATGTTGGGCGTCTGCCCGAAGACGGCCTCGGGGAGGTCCGTCTCGCCGGTCCGGATGGCGGTCACGTCGTACGTGCTCACCGTCAGGGGAGACGATTGTGTCTCCGTCGACTCGTCAGCAGGTTCCGTCTTCTTCGCCATCGCTACTTCTTTCCAGCCTTCTGCTTCACGGAGCCGCGGACCAGGACGACCGAGCCCTTCGGGCCCGGCACGCCGCCGTTCACCAGCAGCAGGTTCCGCTCCGGGTCCACGCTCAGCACCTTCAGGCCCTGCACGGTCGTCCGCACGTTGCCCATCTGGCCGGCCATCCGCACGCCCTTGAAGACGCGGGCGGCGTCCGTGGCGCCGATGGAGCCCGGCTTGCGCACGTTCATCGAGCCGTGGCTCTCCGGGCCGCGGCCGAAGCCGTGGCGCTTGACCAGGCCCTGGAAGCCCTTTCCCTTGGAGGTCGAGGTCACATCGACCAGCTCGCCCTCGGCGAAGACGTCGCACTTGAGCTCCTGGCCGACCTCCAGGCCGTCGTAGCCCCGGACCTCGGCGACGTGCCGGTGGGGATCGGCGCCGGCCTTCTTGAACTCGCCCAGCAGCGGCTTGGAGACCTTCCGCTCGGCGACCGGCGCAAAGGCCAGCCTGACCGCCGCGTAGCCGTCCTTCTCGACGGTCCGCAGCCCGAGGACGCGGCAGGGCCCCACCTCGAGCACGGTCACGGCCGAGACGGTGCCGTCGGCGTTGAAGACCTGCGTCATGCCGAGCTTGCGGGCGAGGAGTCCTTTCGGCATGGCTAGGACTTGATCTCGATGGAAACACCCGCCGGCAGGTTCAGACGCATCAGCGCGTCGACCACCCGCGGGTTGGGATCGAGGATGTCCACGATCCGCTTGTGGGTCTGCATCTCGAACTGCTCCCGCGAGTCCTTGTCGATGAACGGCCCCCGGATGACCGTCATCTTCGAGATCTCGGTCGGAAGCGGGATGGGGCCCGCCGTGCGCGCGTTGGTCCGCCGGGCCGTGTCGACTATGCGGTCGGCGGCCTGGTCGAGCACCCGGTGGTCGTAGGCCTTGAGCCGGATCCTGATCCTCTGCGCCATTCGGCTAGCCCCTTACCCTTCCCGATCGCCTACTTGGTCACCGAGGTGACCACGCCGGCGCCCACCGTCCGGCCACCCTCGCGGATGGCGAAGCGGAGGCCTTCCTCGATGGCGATCGGCGTCCCGAGCTCGACCTCCATCTCCAGGTTGTCGCCGGGAAGCACCATCTCGACGCCCTCGGGCAACTTCACCGAGCCCGTGACGTCGGTGGTCCGCATGTAGAACTGCGGCCGGTAGCCGGTGAAGAACGGCGTGTGGCGGCCGCCCTCCTCCCGGGTCAGGACGTAGACGTTGGCGTTGAAGTTGGTATGCGGCTTGATCGAGCCGGGCTTGGCCAGCACCTGGCCGCGCTCGACGTCCTCGCGCTTGATCCCGCGCAGGAGGCAGCCGACGTTGTCGCCGGCCTGGGCGTTGTCGAGCAGCTTGTGGAACATCTCGATGCCGGTCACGACGGTCTTCCGGGTGTCCTTGACGCCCGTGATCTCGACCTCTTCGTTGACCTTGAGCGTGCCCCGCTCGACCCGGCCGGTCACGACGGTGCCGCGACCCTCGATCGTGAACACGTCCTCGATCGGCATCAGGAACGGCTTCTCGGTGTCGCGCACCGGCTCCGGGATGTAGGTGTCGACGGCCTCCATCAGGCGCAGGACCCCCTCGGACGACTCGGCGTCGCCCTCCAGCGCCTTCAGCGCGGAGACGCGCACCACGGGGATGTCGTCGCCTGGGAACTCGTAGCGGGAAAGCAGCTCGCGGACCTCCAGCTCGACCAGCTCGAGCAGCTCCTCGTCCTCCATCATGTCGACCTTGTTCAGGGCGACCACGATGTAGGGCACGTTGACCTGGCGGGCGAGAATCACGTGCTCGCGCGTCTGCGGCATGGGCCCGTCGTTGGCGGCCACGACCAGGATCGCGCCGTCCATCTGGGCGGCCCCCGTGATCATGTTCTTGATGTAGTCGTGGTGGCCCGGGCAGTCGACGTGTGCGTAGTGCCGCTTCTCGGTCTCGTACTCAACGTGCGCGATCGAGATCGTGATGCCGCGCTGCTTTTCCTCGGGCGCCTTGTCGATCTGGTCGAAGGGCGTGAACTGGGCCATGCCCTTCTCGGCCAGCACCTTCGTGATGGCGGCGGTGAGCGTCGTCTTGCCGTGGTCGATGTGACCGATGGTCCCGACGTTCAGGTGCGGCTTGGTCCTCTCGAACTTCTTCTTACCCACTCAACACTCCTCCTGGCTAGCTTCGTGATCCGCCGCGGCGCCCGACTGACTCCGCGATGTTGGCCGGTATCTCCGCGTAGTTGCTGAACTCCATGTGATAGGTGGCGCGACCCGAGGTCATCGACCGCAGCTGGGTCGCGTAGCCGAACATCTCCGCGAGCGGCACGTTCGCGCGCACCACCTGGGCCGTGCCCCGGCCTTCCATGCCGAGGATGTGCCCGCGCCGCGATGAGAGGTCGCCGATGATGTCGCCGAGGTACTCCTCGGGCATCACCACCTCCACCAGCATGACCGGTTCCAGCAGCACGGGGTCGGCCTTGCGGAGCCCGTCCTTCAAGCCCATGGAGCCGGCGATCTGGAAGGCCATCTCGCTGGAGTCGACAGGGTGGTAGGAGCCGTCGACGAGCCTTACCTTGAGGTCGACGACCGGGTAACCGGCCACGACGCCCGTGGAGAGCGCTTCGCGGATGCCCTTCTCGGCGGCGGGGATGAACTCGCGTGGGATCCGGCCTTCCCGGATCTTGTCGTCGAAGATGAAGCCGCCGCCGCGCTCGAGCGGCTCCAGCTCCAGCTCGACGTGGCCGAACTGGCCCTTGCCGCCCGTCTGGCGGATGAACCGCCCGGTGCCGTGCGCCGGCCGGCGGATCGTCTCCTTGTAGGCGACCTGCGGCTTGCCGACGTTGGCGTCGACCTTGAACTCGCGGAGGAGGCGGTCGACGATGATCTCGAGGTGGAGCTCGCCCATTCCGGCGATGATGTTCTGGCCCGTCTCTTCGTCGGTGAAGACGCGGAACGTCGGGTCCTCCTCGGAGAGCCTCTGCAGGGCCATGCCGAGCTTGTCCAGGTCGACCTTCGTCCGGGGCTCGATCGCCACTGAGATGACCGGCTCGGGGAAGGTGATCGACTCGAGCAGGATGGGCTGGGACTCGTCGGCGAGCGTGTCGCCGGTCGTGGTGGTCTTGAGGCCCACCGCGGCCGCGATGTCGCCCGGGAAGACCTCCTCCACCTCTTCTCGCCGCATGGCGTGCATGCGCAGGATCCGGCCCACCCGCTCCCGCTTGCCCTGCGTCACGTTGAGGACGCTGGAGCCGGCCTTCAGGCGACCCGAGTAGACGCGGAAGAAGGTCAGCTTGCCGATCCCCTGCGGGTCCATCTGGATCTTGAAGGCGAGCGCGCT
>VBJR01000054.1 GCA_005880175.1 Chloroflexota bacterium | reverse complement strand
GATGGTCGGGCTCGGCTTCACCGGCGGCCGCGCGGCGGCCCCGGGCGTGCAGGCGGCGGCGAACGCCACCAGCGCCAGCAGCCAGAGCCTCACCCGCCGAGCGCCTCCCGGACCGGCAGGCGCGCGGCGCGCAGGGCCGGCACCAGTCCGGCGACCACGGCCAGCACCGCGGTCGCGATGGGCGCGCCGGCGACGATCCCCACCGGCAGGCCGCCCAGGTCGATGCCGGTCAGGCCCTGCTCCTTCAGGTAACTCTGGACCAGCAGCCCGACGACCGTGGTCACCGCGGAGCCGGCCGCCGTCCCGATCACGCCGCCGACGATGCCGAGCAGGCCCGCCTCGACCAGGAACCAGCGGGCGACGTCCTCGTCGGCCGCGCCCAGCGCCTTGAGCACGCCGATCTCCCGCCAGCGCTCGCGGATCGCCGCCAGCAGCGTGTTGGTCACCCCGAGCACGGCGATGGCCAGCGCCACCGAGCCGATGCCGCCGAGCACGATGTCCACGATGTGCAGGTACTTCTGGATCGACGCGACCAGGTGCTCGGGCGCGCTGTTGGCGTACCCGATGTCGAAGATCTCGCGCCGCACCGCGTGCACGTCGGCCAGGGTGTCGGCCACCACGACGAGGCCGCTGTAGGGGGACGTCGGCCGGGTGAAGTTGCGGCCGTCCACCCCGCCCAGCGCCCACTGGCGGGCCGCCTGGGTCTGCTGGATGGGCACCAGGAACTCGCCGTCGTCCACGGTCTGGGCGACGACGCCGACCACCCGGGCCAGGTACCAGCGGCCCCGGAAGCGCGGCTGCGTGTTCCCGGTCCCCGGCAGCAGCTGCGGGGTGCTGAACTCGATGACCGAGCCCATCACGTCCTGGAACCGGTTGAGGTCCAGGTTGACACGCTCCATGTAGCCCTGGGTGACCGCCACCTCGGTCATCGAGCCGGCCTTCGGCAGCCGGCCCGCCAGCAGGGTGATCGGCAGGTCGCGGAACCGGCTCAGGTCGGCCCCGATCAGCGTGCCGAAGTACTCGTCGGTGCGCTGCCGGCAGGTCGGCACCGGGCGCGCCGCGAACTCGTCGTAGGTCGGGCAGGGCACGACGAGGGCCGGCATCGCCAGCACCGGGACGACGGAGGCGACGTACGGGCTGTGCTGGATCTCGGCCAGCTGGGCGTCGCCCAGGTCGCGCGGCGGCCCCGTCTTCAGCGTGTCGGTGTCGAAGCCGGACGGGTCGGGCTGGTTGGCGGCGACGTGGATCGCGGCGGCGGGGCCGCCGTGGCTGAGCTGGCTGACGATCTTGCTGTCCGCGCCGCCCGAGATGCTGAGCAGGGCGACGAGCAGCGTGGTGCCGAGCGCCACGCCGAGGCCGGCCAGGAGGCTGCGCGCGCCTCGGCGGCGCAGGCTGCGGAGCGCGAGCACCGCGGCGTCGGACCAGGTCACTGGCGCACCAGCTGGCCCCGGCTGAGCCGGAGGCGCTCGTCGGCGCGGGCGGCGAGCTCGGGGTTGTGCGTGACGACGACGAGCGTGCACCCGCGCTCGGCCCGGAGCCGTTCCAGCAGCTCCATGACGCGGATGGCGGAGTCCTCGTCCAGGTTGCCGGTCGGCTCGTCGGCGAGCAGGACGGCCGGCCGGTTGGCCAGCGCGCGGGCGATCGCCACCCGCTGCAGCTCGCCGCCGCTGAGCTTGGGCGGCCGGTGGGTGGCCCGAGCGGCCAGGCCGACCTCGCCCAGGAGCTGGTCGGCCTGCTCCTTCCGCCGCCCCCGGGGCACCCCGGTTAGCGTCAGCGCCAGCTCCACGTTCTCGCGCGCGGTGAGCATGGTCAGCAGCCCGAAGTCCTGGAAGACGAAGCCGATTCGGGCCCGCCGGAAGCGGGCGAGCTGGCGGCCGCGGAGCGTGGACAGGTCCTCGCCGCCGACGCACACCGTGCCCTGCTGGACGGCCTCCAGGCCGCCCAGGATGGACAGCAGGGTGCTCTTGCCGGCGCCCGACACCCCCATCACGGCCGCGTAACCCCCGTCCGGCACGTCCATCTGGACGTCGCAGAGGACGGTCAGCGCACCCTCGCCGGCTCCGTACCGGTGCGTCAGGCCCCGGACGCGGATCACCGTCCGACCTTACCGCGAACCGGTCACGGCGACCAACGCCGTTGCTGCCTCACGACACACTGTTGACAAATACCGGGCCGTGTTCCGCGGGCCCGCCGCCTGACTAGCATCGACAGGGTGAGCGAACCCATCGAGCCGCGGCCCGCGCTTCTCTTCGACCTCGACGGCACGCTCGTCGACTCCGTCTACCAGCACGTGCTGGCCTGGCGGGAGGCGCTGGCCGGAGAGGACGTGGACCTCTCCGTCTGGCGCATCCACCGGCGGATCGGCATGAGCGGCGGCCTCCTGGTCAACGCCCTGCTCCGGGAGACCGGGCGGCAGTTCGGGCCCGAGGACGCCCGGCGGCTCCGGGCCGCCCACCTCGCGGCGTTCGAGCGCCTGATCCCCCAGGTGCGCCCGCTGCCGGGCGCGGCGCGGCTGCTCGGCCGGCTCACCGACAGCGGCATCCCGTGGGCGATCGCCACCAGCGGCAGCCGGGCCACCGCCGTGCCGGCCCTCGACCTGCTCGGCGTCGTCGCCAACGTCGTCGTGACGCGCGAGGAGGTGCCGTACGCCAAGCCCGACCCGCACCTGTTCCTGGCCGCGGCCCGCCGGCTCGGGGTCGATGCCGATGACGCCATCGTCGTCGGCGACAGCGTGTGGGACATGCTGGCGGCCCGGCGGGCGCGGGCGCTCGGCGTCGGCCTGCTGTCGGGCGGCTACGGCCGCGAGGAGCTGGAGCGGGCCGGCGCGTTCCGCGTCTACGAGGACCCGGCGGACCTGGACCGGCACCTGGACGAGCTGGGCATCCGCCCCCCGCCGCCGGCCTGAGCGCGTCAGAACAGGCGCGGGACCAGGCGCCGCGTTCGGGCGCAGTACTCCTCGTAGGCGGCCCCGAACACGCCCCGCAGGACCGTTTCCTCGACCCGGATGCGGTACGCGATGCCGACTCCCCAGCCCCCGACCAGGATCACCGCGCTCGGCCAGTGGCCCAGCGCGATCCCGAACCCCAGCGCCGCCACCAGGGCGCCCGTGTACGACGGGTGCCGCAGGTACCGGTACGGCCCGGTCGTGACCAGGCGGTGGTCGGGCTGGATCACGACGATCGCCCTGAACAGCCCGCCCAGGTGGTGGATGGACCAGGCCCGCAGCGCCAGCCCCGCCCACATGACGACGAGGCCGGATGCCAGCTGCGCCTCGGGCGACCCCGGGAGGGCGCCGAACGGCAGCCGGGCGATCCGCACCGCGGCCACGAACGCGACGCCGACGCAGGCCAGCAGCACCGCGATGCTGCCGCCGTCCTGGCGCTCGCCGCGGCCGCGAAGGTGGTCCAGGATCGTCGGCGCGGCGACGGCCACCAGCTCGAGCCAGATCCACGCCGCCCACGTGACCATGAGCAGGAACCGAAGCGTGCCCATCAACTGTGGCAGCGTACTACCGCCTGCGGCCGTCTCCGGTCGGGACGGACAATGGGAACGTGGCCACCACGGGAATCTGGTTCCTGACCGGATACGTGGTCGGCGCCATACCCATCGGACTCGTGGTCGGCCGGATGGCCGGCGTGGACATCCGCCGCTACGGCACCGGCAACATCGGCGCCTCGAACGTGTTCCGCAACCTCGGCCTGCTGCCCGCGGCGGTCGTGGCGGTCGGCTCGTTCTGTCAGGGCCTGCTGCCCACGTGGGGGGCCACGGCCCTGACCGGATCCCCCGCCGCGGAGGCGGCGGCCGCGGTCGGCTCGGTGGCCGGCTACGGCTGGTCGTTCCTGCTCGGGTTCCGCGGCGGCCGGGCGGTCGGCACGGCGACGGGCGCGCTGGCGGCGCTGTCGCCGGTCGGCATGATCCCCCTGCTCGGCCTCTACGCCATCGGCGGCCTGCTCCGGCAGCCGGCGCCGGGCGTGCTGCTCGGGCTGCTGGCGTTCCTCGTCTCGCTGGCGTTCGGCTCGCATCCCTGGTCGATCGTCGTCGGGGCGGCGCTGGTGGTCGGGCTCGTGCTCCTGAAGCGGTTCGACGGGGTGCGCGACGACCTGCGGGCGCACGCCGATCGGACGGCCGGCGTACTGTTCGACCGGCTGGTCTTCGACCGGCGGCCGGGCCAGCGACTGGTGGGCCGCAATGACTGAGGCGTGGCGCGTCCGGGTCGTCGTCGCGACCAGCACCTGCCTCACGCTGGAGCAGGCGACCGAGCTGGGCATCACCCTGGTGCCGCTGCGGATCGGCGTGAACGGCCACGACTACCGGGACATGATCGACATCGGGCCGGCCGAGCTGTACCGGCTGCTGCGGCGGGGCGTGATGCCGACCACGGCGTCGCCCTCCGTCGGCGACTACGCGACCGCGTACGAGGCCGCCCCCGGCCCGGTCATCTGCCTGACGGTGGGCAGCCAGATCTCGGCCATGGACGCGGCCGCCCGGCTCGCTGCCGAGGCGGCGGAGGCCCGGGAGGTCGAGGTGGTCGAGACCGGCACGGCCGCGGGCGGCCTGCGGCTGGTCGCGCTGGCCGCCGCCCGGCTGGCCGGCGAGGGCCTGGGCCTGGAGCAGCTGGCCGCCCGCGTGCGGGACATCTGCGGCCGGGTCGAGATGTCCGGGATGCTGGAGACGGTCGAGTTCCTGGCCCGCGGCGGCCGGGTGCCCGAGATCGCGCGCTGGGGCAGCTCCGTCCTCAAGGTCCGGCCCGTCGTGCGGTTCGACGCGGGCAGCGGGCGGCTGGCGACGCTGGTGCGCAGCCCGCTGAAGGGTCTCGACGAGATGCGCAAGCTGGTCTGCCGGGGCGCCGAGCGGCAGGGCGCCGGCGCGTGCGGCGAGGGCGTCGTGTGCACCGTGTTCCACGGCGACGCGACGAGCCTCGCCGAGGAGCTCGAGAGCCGGCTGCGCCAGGACCTGCCGGCCGCCGAGCTGTCCGTCTCGGAGATGACCGCGGCCATGGCGATACACGTGGGCCCAGGCGTGGTCGGCGAGGCCTTCTACGTGGACCCGGCGGCTACCGCAGGCTCGGGGTTCGCCTGAGCCGCAGCTGGTCCGCCAGTTGGTCAGCCGACGCGAACCCCTGGTTGGCCGCGACGACGGCGCCCCACTCGTCCAGCACCGTCGTGGCCGGGACCGTCATGACGCCGAACGCGCGCGCCACCTCCGGCCGGGACGCGGCGTCCACGTGCAGCACCCGGACGCGGCCGCGCGCCCGCTCCTCCAGCGCCGCCAGCGCCGGCCGCTGCGTGGCGCGGCACGCGATGCAGCTCGGGGTCGAGAACGCCACGACCGTCGGCCGCCCGTCCGGGGCGTCCCCCAGCGCGGTCCACAGCTCCGCCGGCGCGGCTGCCCGCAGCCCGCGCAGGCGCCGGGCGGCCACGAGCCTGCCGCCGACCACCAGGGCGGCAACCACCATGGCCAGGGCCGTCAGGACGAGGACCCGGTCCACGTCCGATCAGCGGCGCGCCAGGGCGACGACGAAGCAGAGCATGCAGAAGTCGGCCACGGCGTCCAGCGCCACCATCACCGCGATGGCCAGCGCGAGGACCCAGGCCAGGATGGGGGCACCCAGCAGCAGCAGCGCGGCCGCCGCGATCCAGACGGCGCCGCCGATCGCGCGCGCCACCCGCCGCGTCTCGTGGTCCTCGTGGACGTCCCGCCGGCGCAGCAGCCCGGCCGGCTCCAGCACGCGCCACGTGAGCTGGCGGAACACGTCGGCGGGCCACCAGAAGCGGCCCAGCAGCATCACGGCCCCGGCCAGCACCAGCAGCACGGCCGCCGGCACGCCCTCCACCAGGAACGCGACGACGACGAGCGCCACCATCGCCCACTGGTGCACCTTGCGGGCGGTCACGTCGTAGAGCGGCAGCTCCAGGGCGAAATCGCTCATCTCACTGACGAACGGTCAGCGGGCGCCGCGTCATTCCCCCGGGTCGGGCAGGCGGGGGTCGATCACGACCTTGCCGACGCCGGACGGGTGGAGCAGCGCGTGGAACGTCGCCGGGACCCGGGCCAGCCCGACCCGCGTGGTCACGATCCGCGCCACCTCGGGCCGCGCGGCCAGCAGCCGCAGCGCCTCCTCGAAGTCCTCGATGCGCGAGTTGATGCTGCCGCCCACCGTGATCTCGCGGGTGATCCAGAACACGGGGATGACGGTCACCTCGGCGACCGCGATCCCGAGCAGCGCCACCCGGCCGCCCGGGCTGGCCAGGTCGATGGCCTGCTGGATCGCCTCCGGCCGGCCCGAGCACTCCAGGACCAACGGCGCCCCGTCCACGTCGGGCCGGACGTCCCGGGCGCCCGCGAACACGGCCTCGGCGCCCAGGCCCGATGCCAGGTCCCGGCGGACGTCCACCGGGTCCACGCCGAAGACACGGCCCGCGCCCAGCCAGCGCAGGGCGGCGGTCGCCAGCAGCCCGAGCGAGCCGAGGCCGAGCACGATCGCGTCCTCGCCCGCGCTCAGGCCGATCCGCCGGATGCCGTGGATCGCCACCGACAGCGGCTCGGCCAGGCAGGCCACCTCCGGCTCCAGCCCGTCGGGCAGCCGGCCCAGGCGGTCGGCCCGCGCCGCCATCAGCTCCGCGTAGCCCCCCGGCCGCGTCGTGCCGCTCCCCGTGAGCGACTCGATGCAGCGGTGGTACGCGCCGGCCTGGCACTCGTCGCAGGCGCCGCAGCCCTCGCTGGGCCGGAGCACCGCCCGGTCGCCGGCCCGCCAGCCCTCGACGCCGGAGCCGACCGCCTCGACCACGCCGGCCACCTCGTGCCCGGGCACGCCGATGAACAGCCCGCGCTTGAACGAGGTCAGGTCGGAGCCGCAGATGCCGCAGTCCGTGACCCGCAGCAGCAGCTCGCCGGCCCCGGCCTCGGGCGCCGGAAGGTCCACCACCTCGAGGCGCTCTGCCTCGACCAGGGTGACGGCCCTCACATCAAGCTCATCTCGGCCACGATCCGGAGCAGGGCGCACTCGACCGCGGGGTCGGTCTCGACGTTCACGACGGNNNNCAGCGCCTCGGCCAGCCGGTCGTACCGGGTGAAGCCGAGCTCGGCGGCGACGCGCGGCCCCTCGTAGCCGAGCTCGCCCTCGAACTCGTGCCGCACGTCGCCCCAGCCGGCGTTGTTGGAGACGACAACCACGATCGGCAGGCCGTGCCGCACCGCCGTGTCCAGCTCCATCGCGGACAGGCCGAACGACCCGTCGCCGGCGAAGAGGAAGACCGGCTCGGCCGGCCGGGCCGCCTTCGCGGCCAGCGCGAACGGCATGCCCACGCCGAGGGCGCCGAGCGCCGTCGTGGTGGACAGGAAGCGGCCGGGGCGCTCGGCAGGGAAGTACGCCAGCGCCCAGGCGAGCGCGTCGCCGCCGTCCGCGACCAGCGTGCAGCCGCCGCCGGCGACCTCGCGGGCGAACCGGGCCACCTCGCGCGCGGCCGCGCCGGCGTGGACCATCGTGCCCTCGTACTCGTCGATCTGCTGGTCCCAGCCCATCAGCGACGTGGCCACGAGCTGCTTCGCCTCGGCCAGCCACGCCTCGCGGCCGGCCGCGGCGTCCGCCGGCCAGCCCTCGGCGAGGTCGTTCGCCACGGTGGCCGCGTCGCCCACCAGCGCCAGGTCGGGCCGGCGGTTGCCGCCCAGCCCGTCCCCGCTGACGTCCACCTGGATCACCTGCTGCTGGGCGTTGAACAGCGGCGGCCGGCCGTAGCCGAGGTTGGCGTTGAACGCGCTGCCCAGCACCAGGACGACGTCGGCCAGGATGAGCGCGATGCCGCCGTGGACCAGCGAGCCCAGGCACCAGGGATGGCCGTCGGGGACGAGCCCGCGCGCGGAGCTGGTCGTGGTGACCGGGATGCCCGCGGCCCCGCTGAGGCGGGCGACCGCGTCGCCGGCGCCCGACCAGAACGCGCCGCCGCCGGCCAGGATGAGGGGCCGCTCGGCGCGCCGGAGCAGGTCGCGCGCGCGGTCCAGGTCGGCGGCGGCCGCGGTGGCCCGCGGCACCTCGGCCGGGAAGCCCTCCAGCGACTCGCCCGCCGCCGGCATCTCCGCGACCAGGGCGTCCTGGGGCACCTCCAGGTACACCGCGCCGGGGCGGCCAGCCCTCGCGCGGTACACGGCCTCCGCCACGTAGCGCGGGATCCGGGCGGTCTCGTAGCAGGTGGCCGCCCACTTGACCCCGGGCGTCGCGATCGCCCGCTGGTCGAGGTCGGCGACGGCGCCCTGGCCGGCGACGCGCAGGCCGCTGCGGCCGCCGAGCAGCACCATCGGCACGTTCCAGAGGCCCGCGTCGAACAGGCCGCTGAGCGCGTTGGTGAAGCCGGGGCCGGCGGTGGCGACGGCGAACCCGGGGCGGCCGGTGGCGAGCGCCCAGCCCTCGGCCGCGAAGGCCGCCGCCCCCTCGTGGCGGGTGTCGATGACGCGGATGCCGGCCGGCACGCACGCGTCGAGCACCTGCATCACGTGGCCGCCAGCCAGCGCGAACACCGTGTCGATGCCGGCGCCGGCCAGCGCGCCGGCGAAGAGCCTGCCGCCCGACACCGTCGTCGTCATCCGAGACAGACATTACCCGGGTGCGCGCGGCCGAGCCGGCCCCCTCTCCAGGCGCCTCGGCCGCGCGGCGGCCGCTGGTCACGCGGTGTTCGTGAGGTCATCCCATAGGCCCCGGCATCTCCCGCCAGGTCCGGCCCCCGTCCTCGGTGACGTAGAGGAACCACGGCGCGCCCGGCGCCAGGCCCGCCGTCGCCTCGCCGACGGCGACCGAGTCGCTCACCGGCTTCAGCTGCAGGAAGGACCGGCCGGCGGGCAGCTGCCCGTGCCGGCTCCAGGTCCGGCCGGAATCCACCGTCACCCACGTGGCCCGGCCGGACGACAGCCAGCCCTGGGCGCCGTTCACGAACGTCGCGCCCGCGGCGAACGCGGGGTCGGCCAGGTTCACGTTCACGTCGGGCGGCGCGGCCGCCGGCTCCTCCCAGGTCTCGCCGCTGTCCTGCGTGTGGTACACGAAGACCGCCGGCAGCCCGATGTTCACCGGCCGGCCGACGCGGGCCCGGCCCCCGGACCGGCTCGTGTCCACCACCACCATCGCCCCGGCCCCGCCCTCCGAGATCGACGGCGGCAGCAGGGTCAGCGTGTCGCCCGGGCTCCAGCCGCCGCGCGGCGCCGGCAGCGGCACCAGGCGCCAGTCCGCGCCGCCGTCGTGTGTCACGTAGACCCCGACCGACCCATCCGGCAGCAGCGTGCCCAGCAGGCCGTCGGAGAGCGTGCGGAACCAGAGCCAGCGCTTCAGGCCCTCCTCCCGCAGCCCGTGGCTGGTCAACGCGATGGGGTTCACCCTGGCCGCGACGGTCCAGTCCAGGCCGGCGTCGTCGGTCTTGAAGATCGTCGCGTCCTCCGTGCTGTCGCTGCGCCCGGTGCGCACCATCACCCAGCCGTGGAGCAGGTCGAGGAAGAAGGGCAGGTTCGGGTTGGCGCCTACCTCCGGGGCCAGCGCGACCGGCGCCCAGTGGTCGCCGCCGTCGTCGGTGCGGAGCAGCGTCGGGTCGGGGCCGGGGAACGGCGTCGGCTCGGTCATCAGGCCCTGCGTGGCGTTCAGGAAGTGGACGGCCACGCCGCTGTCCACGGTGGCGAACTGCCGGGTCCAGTGCTGGCCGGCGTCGGTCGTGTGGTACAGCACCGACCGCCGCTGGTTGTCCACGACGACGACCCAGCCCACGCGGGCGGACAGCCAGTCGATGCTGCTCACCGTGGTCGGCGGGGGCGTCGCGGGCGGTCGCGCGGTCGAGCGCAGGTAGATGCCGGCCGCCGCGACCAGCGCGACGGCGGCCACCGCCATGAGGGCGACCGCGCGCTGCGCGCGGCCCGAGAGGCCGGGCTCGTCCATCGGGGGCACGAGCCTAGCAGCGCCCGGCGGCGCCGTCATCCGGCGAACCTCCGCGAGCGGGCGCTCTGACATGCTATGCGGGCGCGTGGGCTCGGGCCGCCCCCGCCGTCGGCCGTGCTCGTGGAGGTGGTCCCATGGTTCCCGCGGCGTTCGACTACCGCGCGCCGGCGTCGCTGGCGGAGGCCCTGGAGGCGCTCCGGGAGCACGGCGACGAGGCGAAGGTCGTGGCCGGGGGCCAGAGCCTCATCCCGCTGCTCAAGCTCCGCCTCGCGCTGCCCGCCGTGGTCGTGGACATCGGCCGGGTGCCGGGCCTCGCGGGGATCGCCGCCGGCGGCGAGACGCTGCGCGTCGGCGCCCTGACGCGGCACGTGGACGTCGAGCGCGATGCCGGCCTGGACGCGTGCTGCCCGATCCTCCGGGCGGCGGCGCCGCGGATCGCCGACCCGCTGGTGCGCAACCGCGGCACGATCGGCGGCTCCCTGTGCCACGCCGACCCCGCCGGCGACTGGGGCGCGGTCGTGCTGGCGCTGGACGCCCGGCTCGTGGCGGCGTCGCCCGATGACGAGCGGGTCATCCCGGCGGCGGAGTTCTTCGAGGGGCCGTTCACGACCGCGCTGCGGCCGGACGAGGTGCTCACCGAGATCCGCATCCCCGCCCCGCCGGCCGGGCGCGGCGCCGCCGGCACGTACCTGAAGCTGGAGCGGAAGGTGGGCGACTTCGCCACGGTCGGGGTCGCCGTGCACCTCGAGCTGGCACACGGGACCGTGGAGCGCGCCGGGATCGGGCTCACGGCCGTCGGCCCGAGCAGCCTGAAGGCGGTCGAGGCGGAGCGGTCGCTGGTCGGCCGGCCGCCGACGGGCGACGCGATCAGGGAGGCGGCGCGGCTGGCCGCCGAGGCGGCAAAGCCGAGGGACGACATTCGGGGCAGCGCGGCGTACAAGAAGGACATGGTGCGTGTCTTCGTCCAGCGCGGGCTGCGCGCGGCGGTCGCCTCGGCGATGGGGGCGGGCCGGTGACATCGGCCGGTGTGGTGCTGGCGGCCGGCGCCTCGCGGCGGATGGGCCGGGCCAAGCAGCTGCTGCCGGTGGCGGGCCGCCCGCTGCTGGACGGCGTGGTGGCGAGCGCCTGCGCCTCGCGGCTGGACGAGGTGCTGGTGGTCCTCGGCGCCAGGGCCGACGAGATCCTGGCGGCGGTGGACCTGGGCCGGGCGCGGACGCTGCTGAACCCGGACCACGCGGCGGGGATGAGCACGTCGCTGCGGGCCGGGCTGGCGGCGCTGGGGCCGGACGTCGAGCGGGCGGTGGTCATCCTGGGCGACCAGCCGGCGATCTCGGCCGCGTTCCTGGACGAGCTGCTGGACCTGCAGGTGCGCTCGGGCCTACCCGCGGCGGCGCTGAGCTTCGACGGCCTCCTGCACCCGCCGGTGGTCCTGCGCAGGGAGCTGTGGGGCGACCTGGCCGCGCTGGAGGGCGACGTCGGCTGCCGCGCGGTGATCAGGGCGAGGCCGGAGCTGGTGGCGGCGGTGCCGGTGCCGGGCGGCCACCTCCGGGAGCATCGACGCCACGACCCGCATCACGCCGTCGGTCATCGCCTGCAGCGACCGGCGGTCGTGGGGGCCCGCCGGCAGCACGATCGGGGGGCCGATCCGCACCCGAACGTGGACCCGGCGCAGGCGCCGCCAGCGCGCCAGCGTCCGCTCCTGGCCGTACGCCGCCGCCGGCACGATCGGCACGCCCGCCCGCGTCGCCAGCAGCGCCACGCCGCGGTGGGCCGGGACCAGTGCCCCCGTCGGGCTCCGCGTGCCCTCCGGGAGGATCGCCACGACGCCGCCCGACTTCAGCACGTCCAGCAGCCGGGGGATGGCGCCGCGCCGCGTCTCGCCGACGTAGACCAGGTCGCCCATCGCGCCCAGCAGCCAGCCGAAGGGCGGCCGCGCCCACTTGTCCTTCGCCACGCCGACCACCCGCCGCGGCACCAGCAGCAGGCCGAGCGCCGGGTCCAGCGCATGCAGGTGGTTGGCCACGAGGATGAACGGGCCCTCGGCCGGGATGTGCTCCAGCCCCGCCACCTCCAGGCGGACGAGCAGGCGGAACAGGGCGACCAGGATCCGGCGCGAGAGCCGCTGGCGGAGCGGCCAGCCGCGGTGTCCGACGCGCGAGTAGTCGAACGCGCGGAACGCCGCTCCCATGAACGTCAGGGCGCGACGACCTCCAGCGCCCCGGGCAGGACCTCGAAGACGGCCGGCAGCGCGCCGGGCCGCTCGCCGTCCGCGTCCACGCCGACCGGCAGCTCGCAGCTGACCTCCACGCGCCGCACCCGGCGGTGCTCCAGCTTCGGGTGCGTGAGGTGGGCGCCCTTCCGCACGCTGCCCATCAGGCGCATGCTCTCCAGGCGGCCCACGTCGCCGACGACCACCAGGTCGAGCAGGCCGTCGTCCGGCACCGCCGGCGGCGCGATCTCCATGCCCCCACCGTAGTACCGGCAGTTGGCGACGACCACCTGCTGGGCGACCAGCTCCCGCTCCTCGCCGTCCACCACAGCCCGCAGCCGGCGGTTGCGCCAGCGCATCAGCGTCAGGGCCGCCGCGATCGTGAACGTCAGCTCCCCGTTGATGACCTTGAAGCCGCCGTTGACCAGGTCGGCCACGTCGCCGCCGATCCCCGCGTCGGCGACGTTGACGAAGTGCCGCAGGACCTGCTCGCCGCCCGGGCCGGCGCACGTGATCCGCCCGGCGTCGAGCCGCCGGCTCCGACCCTCCGTCAGCACCCGCGCCGCCTCGGCGATGTCGCGCGTCATGCCCAGCGTCCGCCGCAGGTCGCCGCCGGTGCCCATCGGCAGCAGCCCGAGGCGCGTCTCGCCGGCGATCCGCTCCGCACCGTCGAAGAAGCCGTTCACGACCTCGTTGATCGTGCCGTCGCCGCCGGCCGCCACCACCAGCGCGCGTCCTTCACGTACCGCGGCCCGGGCGATCGCGGTCGCGTGGCCGGCGTGCTCGGTGCACACCGAGTCGAACCGCAGGCCGGCGCTCCGCAGCCGCTCCTCCGCCGCGGGCCACTCGCGCGCGGTGCGGCCACCCCCGGAGGCGGGGTTGACGATGACGACGGCGTCCTCGATAGCCGCCGCAGGTTAACACCGGCGGTGCCGGAGCACCACTCAGAACCCGTACCCTTGCGGCGTGGGGGACGCGACACCCGAGCCCAGCAAGCCGGGCATACGCCGTCTGAGCAAGATGCTGCCCGACCTGGAGGAGGATCTGCTCCTCAACCTGTTCCACAAGGGCGCCAAGGTGCAGTGGACGTCGGCGGACCTCGACTGGGAACCGCCGCTGCGGTTCGACGAGCGGCAGCGCGAGGGCCTCGCCCGGCTGCTGACGCCGGTGTACTTCGGTGAGCAGACCGCGATGCTGGGCGCCAGCGGCATCCTTCCTGAGGTGGCGGCCGCGGGCGAGACCACGGCCCAGCTCTACATCACGTCGTTCATGATGGACGAGGCCCGCCACTTCGAGGCGCTGACCAGGCTGTACCGCAAGCTCGGCCACGACCCGCTGACGCTGCGCAAGATGCCCGAGCTGCTGCGCTACCACCACCGCATCCGGCAGGGCGACCGCGCCGACTGGGCGTGGGGGATCCTCTTCAGCGACGTGATCGCCAAGCACTTCTATCGCTCGTTCGGCGTCGCCCAGGCGGACCCGCTGTTCGGCGCGATGTCGCAGCGGATCCTGCTCGACGAGTCGCGCCACCTCGCGTTCGCCGACCACTACCTGCGCCGGAACGTGCCCCGGATGGAGCCGGCCCGCCGGCGCGCGCTGGTGGACATGCGCGACGACCTGTTCCGCCTCCTCCAGTCGATGACCGAGCGCGTGCGCGCGGACGGCGACACGTTCGGCGTGGACGGCGACGAGTACCTGGGCCGCGTGTGGGCCGACGTCGACCACTTCGGGCGCCGGATCGGCGTGATCGACGGCGGCGAGGAGCCGCCGGCCGGCGGCACGCCCGCCGAGGTGGCGCCGGCCGCCAGCCTGGCGGCGCCCGCGCCCGCCGCCAGGCCCGAGCCGGCCCGCAAGCCGTTCCAGATCTCGATGCCGCGCTGCTTCGGCTGCCTCCTCGCGCTGCTCTGCGGCCGCCGGCTGGCCCCCGCGTAGTGCGCCCCGGCCGCCGCTGGTCCTGGCCGCGGCGCAACACGCCCGAGCACATCCGCGAGCGCCAGGAGCGGCTCCGCGCCCTTCCCCACTGGGACCGGAACGACGACTTCGTCTGGGAGTGGCCGCGGCCGCCGGGGCAGTTCACCGGCCTGCTCGAGTCGCTGACCGCCCACATGGTGCTGCCAGTCTCGGTCGTCGGCCCGCTGCCGGTCGCGCTTGGCCGCTATCAGGTCTCGGAGCCCGACGGCGCGCTGGTCGAGGAGGGCCGGGAGACCGAGGAGCTGTACGTGCCGCTCGCCCACACCGAGGGCGGCCTGTCGGCGTCGATGCAGCGCGGGATCGCGGCCGTCCTGGAGGGCGAGCCGATCCGCACGCACGTGGTCCACGACCGGATGACGCGCGACTCGTGCTTCCTGTTCCGGACGACCGAGGACGCGCTGACGTTCTCGCGCTGGGTCAGCGACCAGGCGCCGGCGATGCGCGCCTGGCTGCACGACCCCGCCAACCCACTGCACGAGCAACGCCTCGGCGGCGTGGCGCGCCTGAGCCGGCACGCGCGGCTGCGCGAGGTGAACACGCACGTCCTCGGCCCCGCCTGCCACGTCCTGTACCGCTACACGACCGGCGAGGCGTGCGGGCCCAACATGATCACCCGCAACTCGTTCTCCCTCAACACGGAGTTCGTGACGCCGCGCTTCCAGGCCGCGGCCGGGATCGCGCCGGAGCGGGTCCTGCTCGAGGCCAACATGGGCGGCGACAAGAAGCCGAGCGCCCAGTACTTCATCGAGGGCGGCCACGGCAAGACCGTGCTGGCCGAGGTGACGGTCCGAGAGGAGACGCTGCGCCGCGTGCTCCACACGACCGGGCGCGACATGGTGGCGCTGGAGCACCTGGGCCTGCACGGCAGCCACGCCAGCGGGATGCAGTCGGTCGCGTTCACGCCGGCCTCGGCGGTCGCCGCCCTGTTCGCGGTGACCGGCCAGGACCTGGGCATGGTCGGGACCAGCAGCATGGCGCACGACGTGGTCGAGCTCGTGGACGGGGGCATCCACCTGGCCGTCCGCTTCTCGGGCATCGAGGTGGGCACGGTCGGCGGCGGGACGGGCCTGCCGCACGCGCGGGCGTTCCTGTCGCTGCTCCGCTGCACCGGCCCGGGCAGCGCCCAGCGGCTGGCCCAGGTGGTGGCGGCGGCGGCGGTGTGCCTGGAGCTGTCGGCGGCGGCGTCCGCGTCGCTGCGCGGCAGCGAGAACTTCGCCACGGCGCACTCGGTGAGCAGCGGCCGCGGCTGACCGCTAGGCCCGATTGCGGGCCGCCTCCAGCGCCAGGCGGCGGCGCAGGCGCTCGTCCGCCGCCGCCTGCTCCATGAGCAGCTCCACCAGCGCCTCCGGCGCCAGCGTGGACAGGTAGGTCCGGACGTCGGCCGGCGCCGGCAGGTCGGGGACCGCCGCCAGGCGGGCGTCCACCCACGCCAGCCCCACCGCGACGCAGTGCTTGCAGAAGCGGCCGTCCTCGCCCACCGGGCATGTGCACACGTGGGCCAGGTGGTCGTCCTCGGCCCACAGGCGGACGCGGTAGCGGCGGCTGCCCACCACCTCCGCCACGACTACCTCGCCATCGTGCGCCAGGCCGTGGACGCGGCCCCTCGCCGCATAGTCCGCTCCGCGCTCCAGGGAGGCGGCGTCGGCCATGCGGTGCACCGCGCGTCGGGTCAGGATCATCGCCAGCGATCGCGCCACTGCGAGCAGCGCATGTTACCGCCAGGCGGGTGCGCCGGCACGGCACGGTGTGGTACGAACAAAGACGTCCCACACGTCGATACCTTTACCCACGGGGATCGGAGGTCACAAGCATGGTCGCATCGGAGGCGCACACGGGAACATCGGTCGAGCGTTCGGCTCGCAGTCAGCTCGTTCGCGCCGTCGCTGCGTCAACGCTCGCCAGCACCGCCGGCTGGTTCGACTTCTTCCTGTTCGGCTACGCGGCGGCCACCGTGCTGGGCCGGCTGTTCTTCCCCACGTCGAACGCGTTCCTCAGCGCCCTGCTCGCCATCACCACGTACGCGGTCGGGTTCGCCGTCCGGCCGGTCGGCGCCTTCCTGTTCGGGCACCTCGGCGACCGGATCGGGCGCAAGGCGACGCTGACCGCCACGCTGCTGCTGGCGGGCCTGGCCACGGCCCTGGTCGCCGCCCTGTTCGCGGTGAGCGGAGGCCGGCGTGGTCGGCGGCATCCTCCTGGTCCTGCTCCGGCTGGTGCAGGGCCTCGCGGTCGGCGGCCAGTGGGCCGGCTCCGTCCTGCTCGGCGTGGAGTGGGGCCACCGGGGCCGGCGCGGCTTCCTGGGCAGCTGGACCCAGCTCGGGCTCCCCGCCGGCATGGCGCTGGCGTTCGGATCGATGCAGCTGTTCACGTCCATGCTCGGCGCGGACGCCGGCTGGCGCATCCCGTTCCTGTTCAGCGTGGTGCTGATCGCGGTGGCCATGTACCTGCGCCTGGGCGTGCGGGAGACGCCCGTCTTCACCCAGCTCCTGGCCGAGCGGCGGATCGAGTCGTCGCCGGTCTCCGAGGTGCTGGTGCGGCAGTGGCGCGAGGTGGTGCTGGTGGCGCTGATGCGGGTCGGCCAGCAGACGGCGTTCCTGCTGTTCACCGTGTTCCTCCTCGGCGAGGGAGCCGGGCTGCTGAAGCTCCAGCAGTCCGGCGTGCTGGTCCTGGTGCTGCTGACGGCGGCGCTGTCGGTGCTCACGCTGCTCGGCCTGGGCTTCCTGTCCGACATCGTGGGCCGCAAGCGCATGGTGATGATCGGCGCGGCCCTGATGGTGCTCTGGTCGTACCCGTACTGGGCGATGATCGGCTCCGGCGCGCCGCTGCTCGTGCTGGCGGCGATCGTGCTGTCGCTGCCGATCCACGACGTCCAGTACGCGCCCCAGGCCGGGCTGGTCGCCGAGAGCTTCACGGGCCGGTTGCGCTACAGCGGCGCGGCGCTCGGCTCCCAGCTCACGACGCTGCTGGCCGACGGTCCGGCGCTCCTGATCCCGTTCGCGCTGCTGCACCGGTTCGGCGACCCACGGTTGCTGGCCGTGTACCTGGGCGTCGCGGCGCTGGTCAGCCTGCTGTCGGTGGCGGGCCTGAAGGACCGCTCGCGGCAGGACATGTCCGCGGAGTACGACGAGCCGTCACCGGCGCCCGCCCCGGCCCGGAGCTGACCCGGCTCAGCCGGATTCCACCGACGACACGCGCATCAGGCCCGTCTTTCCGCTCGCGCGGTGGAATCCGGCTCAGCTCGCCTCGAACCGTGAGACCGCCCGGGACACGTTCGCGATCAGCGACCAGTCGCCGCCCTCGGTGCAGACCGTCAGCACGTACGCGCCGTGCGGGCCGCTGGTGACCAGCGCCGCGTCGTTCACCTCGGCGTCGAGGATGCCGATCTTGTGGACGACCGTCGTCCCCGACGGCACGCCCGCCGGGATGCCGTCCTCATAGGCCGTGTTCGTCAGCAGCGGGTACAGGTACTGCTGCGCCGCGATCCCACCCGCACGGCCGCTCGCCTCGTCCTGCCACAGGCGGGCCAGGTCGCCGCTCGTCGTCACGTTCGGGTCCCAGAACTCCGACTCGGTGGCGCCGTGGGCCCTCGCGTACGCGTTGAGCGCGTCCCCGCCCCCGTCCACCCGGACCAGGATGTGCGCGGCCGTGTTGTCCGAGTACTCGCCCACGCGCTGGTCCAGCTCGCCCCGCGAGTAGCACGAGCCGGGCGTGTAGTCGGAGAACCACCCGTCCTCCCAGTCCCCCGAGTCGTAGCAGAGCACGTCGCTCCGGTGTGCCGTGCCGGCCGCCACGTCCTGCGCCTCCTCCATCAGGAGCGGCAGCTTGTACGTGCTGGCGGCGACGAACGACTGGTCACCATTCAGCGACCACGAGTCACCGGGTCCGAGCTCGACCAGGGTCACGCCCCCGTTCGCGCCCGCCGACTGGAGGAGGCCGTCGATCTGCGACTGCAGCGCGGCGAACGAGCGCGGGGTCGGGGTCGGAGTCGGGGTCGCCGACGGCGTCGCCAGCGCGATGGGCTCGAGGGTCGGGGTGGCGGAGGGCGCCGCGGCGGCGGCGCGGGCGGGCACCTGCGGCCGCAGGTCCGCCCCGACGAGCAGCCCCGCCAGCAGCGTCGCCGCGCCCAGCACCAGGCAGAGCAGGCCAGCGATGCCGAGCGACCTCACTACCCCACCACCGTAGGACGGCTTCCATAACAAAAGACACAAACGAACGTCAGGAAGTCGTAAGAGGGTCGGCTACCGGACCAGGTCGTCGAGGAGGTTCCGGTCCCAGACGAAGACCTCGTAGCGGCCCACCCGGTACTCCTCGGCCGGGGCGCCGAACGAGGCCTCGATCGCCCGCTGGTCCACCGAGCGGGGGTCGAGCGTGTCCCGGACCACGAACCTGGCGTCGTTGCCGGGCACCTTCGGGTCGTACCAGGAACCCTCGGACTCCCACGCGTACGCGGTGGGCTGCGGCTGCGTCGCCACGAACGCGCGGACGCGCACCCGGCCCTCCGACTGCACCGTGACCGTGCTCGCCTGCCAGTACGCCGCCACCCCGTACTGCAGGTGGTGGCTCTGGAGGAACCCGCCCAGCTCCGCCTCCGGCGACGGCGCGACCGGCGTCCGCAGGCTCACGGCCGCGAACAGCAGGTACGCGAGCCCGACGCCCACGGCCGCCCCGCGCAGCCTCGTGCCCCGCAGCCGGTCGGCGCCCACCCGCCCCGCCAGCACCGCGCCGAAGGCCAGGAACGGGATCAGGTAGCGCGACGTCCTGAGGTCGATCGCCTGGTTGCTCAGCAGGTAGGCGGCGAGGTCCGCGGCCATGCCCACGAGGAGCACCTGCGTCACACGATCGGGCGGGCTGCCCTGCCGCCACGCCTGGACGACCCAGCGACAGCACAGCGCGACGAACGCCACGCCGGCCAGGTGGACGAGCATGACCAGCGTGCCGAGCGAGGCGATCGGCTGGCCGAAGAAGTTCGCGCCGAAGAGCAGCAGGATCCCCTCCAGCGCCAGCGCCGTGTTCCTGGGCAGGTCCTCGACACGGGCGAACGAGGCCTGCAGCGGCACGGTCGCGAACCCGCCCAGCCCGTCGATGACGCCCATCAGGAGCACCGAGGCCACGACGCTGATCAGCGCCGTGGCGAGCAGGGCCCGGTCCAGGCGCTGCCCGCGACCGCGCAGCCGCGGCAGCAGCGCCACGATCACGATCGGCAGCACGCCCACGTAGAGGGCGAGCGCGTCGGAGAACACGGACACCGCGAGGAGTGCGCCCACGACCGCCAGGCCCAGCGCCCGCTCGCCGGCGGTGTCCAGCACGAGCAGGGCCACCAGCAGCACGAGCGTCGTGCCGGCGTGGAACGGGCCGAGCAGGAGCAGCCTCGTCGCCTCGCCGGGCGCCGGGGCGACCACCAGCACTAGCGTCACGGCCATGCGGCCCAGGGCGGGCAGGCCGCGGGCGCGGCCTCTCGCCAGGAAGCACGCCACCAGCACCAGCAGCGTGTAGATCGCCGCGCCCACGTCGTGCGCCACGTCCGGCGACAGCCCCCGGATCGCGGCGAAGGCCGTGTAGAACGGCAGGTCGGTCAGGTAGAACGACGCGCCGGAGAGCGTCCAGCCGCTCAGGACCACGTTGCCCGTCGCCATCGAGCGGCCCTGGAGCACCGCGTTGGCGCTGTCGGCCGTGATCGGCGCGGTCGCCGAGAGGCGCTCGTACGCGAGCAGCAGCACGCCGGCGCCGGCCGCGCCGAGGACGGGCAGCAGCGCGCCGGTCCGCGCCCAGGTGCGCCCGGCCTCCGCGGCGAGCCGCGGCGCCCGGGTGAGCGTCTCGTGTGCCAGAGGCGGGAGGCCCATTCGTCACCTGTAGCTTGGCGGATGCGAGGCGGAATTGGCCGCTCCGTCCCGGTCGGACGGCGCGCGGCGGCCGGCTCACACGGTGCGCAGGGCGTCGGTCGGGGCCAGCCGGGCCGCCCGCAGCGCCGGGTACAGCCCGGCCACGGCCCCGATCGCGGCCGCCGCGCCCATGCCGCCCCACACAGCGACCGGCGGCACGACCACCGTCCAGCCCTGCTGGACCGCGTACGCGGCGGTCACCGCCGCCCCGGCCAGCACCCCACCGGCGCCGCCGAGCAGGGACAGCAGCAGCGACTCGGACAGGAACTGCGCGCCCACGTGCGCGCGGGTGGCGCCCAGCGCGCGCCGGAGGCCGATCTCCGAGCGCCGCTCCAGCACCGCGATGACCATCACGTTGGCCACGCCGACGCCCCCGACCAGCAGCGCGACCGCGCCCAGGCCGACGAACAGCGCCGTCGCCGAGCCCTGGACCGCCACCCGGGCGGCCAGCGCGTCGGACGGCCGCGTGACCGCCACCTGGTCCGGGTTCTCGGGATTCACCGTGCGCCCGAGCACCTGGCTGATCGCCACCACGCGGTCGGGGTCCGCCCGCACGTACAGCCGGGTCGGGAACCCGTCGAAGCCGAGCTCCGCCGCCGCGTAGTCGAGGCCGACCAGCACCGAGCGGTCGATCTCCGGCGCCAGCTCGACGGGCCGCAGGATGCCGGCGACCGCCAGCCAGCGCCCGTCGCTCCAGATCCGGACGGGCTGGTCCAGCGTGCCGATCCCGAGCGTCTGGGCGGCGCCGTAGCCGAGCACCACGACCGGGTAGCGCGCCGTCGCCGCGTTCAGGAACGTGCCCTGGAGCAGGCTCGCCTGGAGCGTCTGGAGCAGCGACGGGTCGGTGGCCCGGAGGCCGATGCCGCCCGTCTCGACCACCGGCACCTGGTCGGTGCGGTACACGGCCCCGGGCAGGATGGCCGTCGAGGAGGTCCGCTGGACGCCCGCGAGCACGCCGATCATCGAGGGGGCGGTGAGGGGCAGCGGGCCCTCCTCGCCGCCGACGCCCTGGCCCCGGTCCACCGTCAGCAGGTTCGTGCCGAGCCGGTCGATCCGGGCCAGCAGGTCGGCCTCGCTCGACTGGGTCACGCCCAGCACCCCCACGATCGCGGCGATGCCGATGCAGATGCCCAGCGCCGAGAACGCCGCCCGCAGCCGGCGGGCGCGCAGCCCGACCGTGCCGGCGACGAGCACGTCCACAGCCCGCAGGTGCGACCGACTCATCTCGCCTCCCCCGTGTCGGCGACGATCGCGCCGTCCCGGATCTCCACCCGCCGGCGCGTCGCGTCGGCGACCTCCTGGTTGTGCGTGATGACCGCGATCGTCGTGCCGTCGCGGTTCAGCTCGGCCAGCAGGCGCACGATCGACGCCCCGGCCGCGCTGTCCAGGTTGCCGGTCGGCTCGTCCGCCAGCACGATGCCCGGCCGGCCGACCAGCGCCCGCGCGATCGCCACTCGCTGGCGCTCGCCGCCGGAGAGCTGGTTGGGCCGGTGCCCCAGCCGGTGGCCGAGGCCCACCCGCTCCAGCGCCTCGCCGGCTCGCCGGCGACGCTCGCGGGCCGGCGTGCCCCGGTAGAGCAGGCCGTTGGCCACGTTGTCCAGGACGCTGACGCCGTCGAGCAGGAAGAACTGCTGGAAGACGAACCCGAGGTGATGGGCGCGCAGCCCGGACAGATCGGCGTCGCCCAGCGCCGAGACCGGCTGGCCGGCGACCAGCACCTCGCCGGACGTGGGCCGGTCCAGCGTGCCCATCACGTGCAGCAGCGTCGTCTTGCCCGAGCCGGACGGGCCGACGATGGCCAGCAGCTCGCCCTCCTCGATGCGGAGGCTGACCGAACGCAGCGAGTCGACGGGCGGGTCGCCCGGGTACCGCTTCCCCACCGAGCGCAGCTCCAGCACCGCACTCACGACGCCGGCACCTCGACCAGGTCGCCCTCGGCCAGGCCGGCGCCGCTCACCTCGACCAGGCCGCCGTCGCCGAACAGGCCCGGCCGCACCGTCACCAGCCGGCGCTCGCCGCCGGCCCGCACCGCCACCGCGTAGTTGCCGTTGGGCTGGGCGAGCAGGGCGGTGACCGGCACTGCCAGCACGCCCTTCTTCGAGGCCGACGTGATGGACACGTAGACGGGCGCCTGGTCAAGCGTGCCGGCGACGGACTCGTCGGCCAGCGTGACGGTCACCGCGACGGACGGGTTCTGCTGGCCGCCGCCCTGGTTCTGGCCCTGCGCCGGGCTCGGCTGCGCGGCGACCCGGCTCACGTCCGTGAGTGGACGAGCTGCTGGCGGCTCGCGTCGAGCTGGGCGACCACGGTGTGCCGGGTGGACGTGAGGTCGAGGATCGGGGCGGCGGGCGCCGCGTCGGCGCCCAGCGCCGCGCGGAGCGCGGCCACCCGCACCGCGCCCGCCGCGAAGACGACCTCGCCCAGCCGGACCGCGCCCGTCTGGGGCACGCCCAGCGCGGCCTGCCAGCGGGACACGGCCGCCGCGTCGGTGCCCGTGAAGCTGCCGTCGACCGCGAGGTTGGCCGCGCTGGCGAAGCCCAGGTCGATCAGGTCCCGCTCCAGCTGGCGCACGTCGTCACCGCTGGCGCCGGGGCCGAGCTCGCGGTACGCCGGCACCGCGCCGTCCAGCAGCACGACCGGCCGGCCGGCGACCCGGTACAGCGCCTGGCCCTGCTGCACGACGGTCCCGGGCGCCGGCAGCCACGTCACGCTGCCGTCCAGGCGGGCGCTCGACTGCGCCTGCTGGAGCGCCGCCTGGGCGTTCTGCGCCGCGACCCGGGCGGCCGCCAGCTCGGCGTCCGCCTGGTGCTGCGCCTGCGCCGCGTGCTGCCGGGCGGTCGCCAGCTGCTGCTGGGCCGTGGCCAGGGCGGCCGCGTTGGTGCCGGCGGCGCTCACCGCCGCCTGCGCCTGCTGGACGGCGAGCTGGCCCGCCGCCGCCGTGTCCTGGTCCGCCTGGCCGGCGGCCGCCTGCGCGGCCTGGGTCGTCGCGAGCGCCGCCTGGGCCTGGCGGAGCGCGTCGGCGGGGGTCCCGGCCGGCGCCGTCACCGTCCAGGGCGAGCCGTAGCCGAGCGTGCCGTTGATGCGCTGGCGGGAGACGATGTCCGTCCGGGTCACCCGCGCCGTGCCGATGGGCACGGACGTGGTCGCGGCGGCCGGGGCCTGACGGCCGTGGAGGGCGAGCGCGGCGGCGGCGAGGCCGGCCGCCACCACCGCCACGACGCCGATGGCGAGGGCCCGCCTCACGGATTGCCCGAGATGTGGCCGCTCGGGTCGTACTGCTTGCACGGTCCGCTCCAGGCGGCCTGGATCTGCGACCAGCGCGGGTTGGTCTTGATGTTGCCCAGCGTCGGCGGCATCGTGAAGGTGCCGTCGGCGTTCGGGTCGGGCCAGTCGTCGATGCCGTGGGCCCGCATGCACTGCGCGAAGCGCCGCATCATGGCCGGGTCGTTGGCCGTGGTGTTGGGCCGCAGCGACGCCGGCAGCCGGTTCAGGATCGAGGCGCAGGCCTGCATGATCGAGGTCGGCGGCTTCTCGACGCCCGGCGGGAGCTGCGGCTGGCCCTGCGAGTCGACCGTGGGGTCCGGGAAGTCGGGCGCGCCGTGCTCGCGGACGCACTGCGCGAACTGGCGATAGATCGCGGCCGGGTTGGCGCTGGGCTGCGCGGCGGGCGTCTGCGCCGCGGCCGTGCCGCAGGCCGCCACGAGCGCCAGCGCCGCGACGAGCCCGATCAGCGGAAGGCTCCTGGTCATGGCTGGCAGCGTGGGCCCGGCGGCCGCCCCGGCACATCGCCGGCCGCGGGGAATCTCGCTCCCCCGCGCGGGGGAGGGCGGCGCGGCCGCCGGCCTCTATGATCGGCCCGAAGGGATGACTCCGCTGCCACGGTGGCTCGCCCGCGGCCTCGGCCTGCGAGCCCGCATGACGGCCTCGTACGTGCTGGTCACGTTCGCCGCGGTGATCGTCGTCGAGGCGCTGGCCGGGATCCTGCTCCTGCCCAACCTGAACGTGCAGGCCGACCTGGACAACCGTGTCGTCAACACCGCCAACATGTACGTGAAGGAGTACGAGCCAATGCTGGCCGACGCCGGCACGCTCCCGGCGGCGCTGGCCAAGCCGGAGCTGGGCAGGCCCGGCACCGGCCTCGGGCCCGGCCAGGAGCGGACGGTCGACCAGGGTGTCCTCATCCCCCA
>VBJR01000053.1 GCA_005880175.1 Chloroflexota bacterium | reverse complement strand
CCGTCTCATTCCGCGACGTCTGCTGCTTCCGTCGGTGTCCTTGGTCGACGGACATCGTGCCATCAGGTTCCGGTGGTTGGCATGGCAGATTGGACGCGTCCGGTAGGTCGCGGGGAGATCTGCGCCGCCGAGCACTCCACGCCCGAGAAGTTCAGAGAACCCGGCGTGCACGGTGCGGTGCTGACGGAGGCGCTCTCGTCTCGGTTCGCCGCCCAGATCCAGGTGTCAACCGACTACGACCTGGCCCGCTCGCTCGGCATCGAGCCGAAGGCGGTACGGGCGGCCGAGAACCTGGCCACCCGTCAGGCATCAGGCGAGATCGGCTGGGCGCCACAGCTGCGCGAACTCATCGACTTCCAGCGCATCGCGCGCGTCCTCGGTCAGAGCGCCGCCGTCGCGAACCTCACCGGCATCGCCCCCGAAGAGGACCGCGACGTAGTCGCCCAGGTGGTCGCCTCCGCATTCGCGACCGACCGGGTCGCTCCGCTGGCCCTCGGCAGGCAGATCTGACCATGGCCATGGGTCACCTGACGATCAGCGCCAGTCCCGCGATCGCGCCGAAGGGCCCCTGGCTCAGGCTCTCGTCGGCCCTGACCGAGTGCGTGTCCGAGATCGCCGAGCGTCAGGACCTGCTGGTGACCTGCTCGCCTGGCGCCGGTCGCGGGGCGCCGGCCTGCTTCGTACCCGCGCACGCCTCCGTCGAGGTCGATGGCAACCACCTGGGCGTGGAGCCGAGCACCTGCGACCCGGCTCAGCCGTCCGATCGGGACCGGTACCCGGCGCTCTGGGGCCTGCTCGTGCACGAGGTCGCCCACGCCGACCACACCCTCTGGCGAGTGCCGGCTGATGCCGCCAAGGCGGTTGCCAGCGCCGCTCTCCTCCTCGAAGAGTCGCGTGCGGAGGGGGTGCATCTCGGCCGCCGGCCAGGCGACCGCTACTGGATTCGGGCGGCAGCGCGCGCGCTGATCCTCGCGGACTTCGCCGACGCAGCCATGACACGCTGGGACGCTGCCCAGGCGGCCGGGCTGCTGCTGGCCCGCGTCGACAGCGGCGTCCTCGATGAGGACGAGATCGCCGCCGTGGCGGCCGTCGTCCAGAAGGTGCTGGGCCGCACCCGCCTGACCAGGCTCCGCCGCATCTGGCGGAGGGGGCAGCGCACAGCCGACGACGACGGCGCCAGGATGCTGGAGCTCGGCCGTCGGTGGTGCAAGGCCCTTGGCATCGCTCCAGATCGGAGTGCGCCGGAGTGCAGCTCCAGGCGGTCCGGTCCGCCCACGCCTTTGGCCGAGGCCGTCGAGAAGGTGGTGGGCGTCGTCGCCACCGGCTGCCGGCCTGTCTCGGCATCGACACCGAACAAGACGGCGGCGCGAGCGGCCGAGAGGGAGCACCGGAGGCGATCCGCCACGATCGCCGCGACGGTGTTCCCGGCGGGCGGCGCTGGCCGGCAGCAGAGCCAGGCGCCTGGCCAGTGGCTCCGTGAGCCGACTCCGGCCGAGCACACCGCCGCCCGCCGGCTGGCTCGCGCTCTACGGGCGGCCGGGCATCGGGAGCGCGTAGCGACGAGCGTCACGTCGCCGACGCCGCCTGGCCGTCTGCGTATGCGCCAGGCGCTCGCGGCCGAGGCGCAGCGTGCGGCGGGGCAGATGCCGGTCGCGGAGCCGTTCACTCGCACTGTCCGGCATCACGTCCCGTGGCCGCCGGTGCGGGTCGGCATCGTGTGCGACTCCTCGGCGTCGATGGCGGCGCAGGCTCGGCCGGTCGCCTCCGCCGCCTGGATTCTCGCCCGCGCGGCGGCGCACGTTCCTGACGCCAGGTCGGCCACCGTCGTCTTCGCGGGCGGCGTCCACCCGCTGACGCACCCCGGCGCTGTGTCCAAGCGCGTTCGAGAGTTCAAAGCTGCGGGCGGCACGACCGCCTTCTCCGATGCCGTCGATGCCGTCGATGCGGCGCTCGACCTCTCGCTACCGGGCGCCGTCCGGCTGCTGGTCATCGCCTCCGACGGCGAGCTGCCACCGGACCACCGTCTGGCCGGCCAGCAGCGTGTAGCCCGTCTGATGAAGGCCGGGTGCGGCGTGCTCTGGCTCGCGCAGTCGGCCTCCGATACTCCGCTCGACGGTGTTCACACGGTGCTTCTCGACAGTCCGGCCGACGCGGCTGACATCATCGCGCGCGCGATCGTCCGTGTGGTGGCAGCCGCGACATGACACGCGTCCGATGAGTGCCAGCGCGATCGGTGGTACAGGTGTGTACCCGGGTCGATCGCGCCGTCATTCGGGTCGCGATGTGCACGTCGATCGGCCACGAAGGCAGTGGAGGACTCTCACATGCATAGTGGCGCAGGCCGAGCACGCAAGACGCCGAGGAGCAAGCGCGACGTCGAGCGAATCAGCGAGCAGCTACAGGACATCGCAGCAGATACTCGCGAGGCGATGGCACACGCCCGTGACCTTCAAGCACAGCTCCAGAACCTCGCGATGAGTGTGCTGAAGGCCGCGGCCCAACTCCAAGAGATGAGGAGGTGACCCATTGACCGGCGATGCTTCGCGGCGCGTCCGACTCTTCATGTTGGACAGGCCCGGCGCCGGCGTGGTCTTCGAGAGAGAAGACAACGGCAGGTACACTCCTGTCCACATCGTCCGCTCTCTGGACCGCGCCAGGGCGTGGACGGAGGGCCACTACCAGGAGGTCGAGTGGGAGTCGGCGACGAGAGCCATGGCGTCAACCGGCGGGCTGCGACAGTCGCAGCGTGCATTGCCAAGGGCAGCAGACACCCGGTCGTGGGAGGGGCGCCCGGTCACGTACGCGAGCCCTGAACTCCGGACACGCCTGCCAGAGCTGCTGGAGGGCGCGAAGGGGCCTGTGATCCTCCAACAGTGCGACGAGTACGTACCCGAGTCCGATCGGTGGGAACCCGTCGTGACCATCCTGTGGGAGTCGACCTGGTGATGGACGAGCAGCGCGATGTCGATGACGTAGCCGGCTCGTTGAAGTTGCAGGAGGGCCGTCGCATCCGCCTCCTGAGCTGCGAGGACGAGCACACGCTCCTTCGGCCGGGTGCCAGAGGACGCGTCGCCTTCGTCGATGGCCTGAACACCGTCCACGTCGACTGGGACGACGGCAGCAAGCTCGGGCTCATCCCGGGCGTCGACAGATGGGAGCTCGATGACGATGAGGAGTGATCACGCGGAGGCAGACGTCACTCCATCCGTGCGAGTCGTGACATACGCTCGAGACTGCGATCAACGCACGCTCGGGGTTCAGTCGGCGCTCCTGCGCCAGTACGTCCGCGATCATGACGGCTGGGAGCTGGTGGGCGAGCTGTCGGACTGCGAGGCCCGCCAGTCGCTCCGGCGTGCGCTATGCGAGGCTCGGACCGGCGCGTACGATTTCTTGCTCGTCCATTCGCTGACACGCCTGTCGCGATCGATCGTGGAGATGAGCCGCATCCTCCGGCTCCTGGAGTCGTCCGACATGACTGTGCGCTCGGTCGCGGAGCCGGTCGACCTCCGCTGGCCCTCTGGTCGCCTGCTGACACAGTTCCTCGCAGCGATGGCCGAATACGAGCGCGAGAGCCATCGGGCGAGGACCGCCGCCCATAAGCGGGCGAGGACGAGGCGGTGCCGGTAGGCCGAGACGGCAACCTGGTCGTGCTACCGACTCAGCGAACCGAGCAACCGACGCTGCGTGTCGCCGAGCCCACGTTCACGACCATGTCCGACGCGGAGTGGGCGACCGTCCTCGACCTCGTTGCCGAGATACTCGTGCCGGTGGTGCGCCGCTGCCGGCAGGAGCGGCTCGCGGCCTGAGGAGCAGGTAAGCACTATGCGAATACGAACGTACACCCGCATCTCGACTGACGAAGACCACCAGCCGTACTCGCTGGAAGCGCAGGACCAGCGCCTCGGCGCCTACATCCAGAGCCAGGAAGACTGGGTGCTGACCGGCCGCTACACCGATAGGATGAGCGGCAGCACCCTGGACCGGCCGGACCTGCAGCGCGCCCTGGCTGATGCACGACTCCGGCGGTACGATCTGCTACTCGTCTATCGGGTCGACCGCGTCGCTCGATCGGTGCGAGGCCTATCGCAGATCCTGGAAGAGCTCGATCGGGCCCAGGTCGTCTTCCGCAGCGCCACAGAGCCGTTCGACACCGCCACACCGGCCGGAAGGATGATGGTGCAGCTCCTCGGCATCTTCGCCGAGTTCGAGCGCGCCACGCTGATCGACCGGGTGATCAACGGCATGGAGCGCAAGGCCGCCAGGGGAGGTTTCCTCGGTGGCCCTGTGCCGTTCGGCTATCGGGTACAGCCGAAGACCGGGCTGCTCATCGTGGACGAGACGGAGCGACCGGTCGTGGAACTCATCTTCGCCCAGTACGTGGAGAAGCGGCTCGGAACTCGCTCAGTCGCCAAATGGCTGAACGAGCGCGGCCACCGGACGCGCGCCGGTCGGCACTGGAGCCACGTCACCGTGTTCAATGTGCTGCGCCACCCTGTCTACGCCGGCCGGATCGCGTTCCGTGGCAACACGTACGACGCGATGCACAAGCCGCTGGTGAACCTGCCGACGTTCGAAGCCGCGCAGCGGTTGCTCGACGAGAGGGGCGAGGACTTCTCCAAGCGTCGCACGAACAACACCGACTACATGTTGAGCGGGCTCGTCTCGTGCGCTCGGTGTGGCAACCACTACGTGGGAGCGGCAGCTCACGGCCGGAGCGCGCGCTACCGGTACTACGTGTGCTTCTCCAGGCAGCGCTACGGAGAGCACGGCTGCCAGGCTGACCGGTTGCCGGCCGACGAACTCGACGAGGCCATCTTGCAAACCATGCTCGCCACCTACGCCGACGAGAGCCGCATGGCTCGGGCCGTCGCCGACGCCTGCCAGCGAGCCGAAGAGGACCTCCCTCAGCACCGTCACGAACTCGCTACGGTGGAGGCCGTGATCGCCAAGACCGAGCGGGCGGTCGAGCGCTACTTCGCGGCGTTCGAGGGTGAGACCCTCTCGGCCAAGCGCCTCGCCGGCCGAGTCGCCGAGTTGGACGAACGGCTCAACGAGCTGAACACCCGCCGGCAGGAACTCCTGGATGCCATCGATCACGAGCGATGGACCGGTCCGACCGAGACCGACCTCGGCGACCTGAAGGAGACGATCGAGGAGGCCATCCGAGCGGGCACTCCGGCCCAACGCAAGGCCCTGCTCCGGATGCTCGTGGCCAGCATCACCGTCGAGAGCCGGGAGGCGATCCACCCCGTGTTCCGCCTCCCGGCGGAACCCCCGGTTCGACTTATGTCAACTATGGTGGACCCTGTTGTACAGCATGCGAACCGCTTCGCTCGGATCGAAGCATTTCCGATCTGTCTGCCCTGAGTACGGGCAGTGAACTGGGACGGGGTCGGACTCCTGCCCCAGAGCTATGCCTTCCGACTCCGACGAGATCGCGTTGATCGGACCGATGCAAGGCGCGTTCGAGGTTCGGCCACGGCCTGCAGGCGTGCGGCCTACCACCAACCGTCGTCGGCGCTGCGGCGGCTGTCTGAGGGTTTCGTCGCCGCCCCTGCGGGGGCTCATCAGCCCCCGCCGTCCTGCGTCTCGGGGCCTCGGAGGGCCGTCCGTCTCGGACCCCGGGGTATCACCTCGACAATGACGGAAGGGCTGTGGCCCGGAACCCATGGGCTGGCGCTCGCCAGCCAATAGCGTCCAAGCAACGGGGGCGATGTATGGGACGCCCGGCGCCGCGGCGCTCCTGGGGGCCGTTGCCTCTGATATCGCGGTCTGTTCACATGGCAGGTGGACGGAGCACCGCCGCCGGGCGCGGCCCCACGAATCAGTGATCAGTTCACGCAGGCCATTCACTACGCAACGGTTCCTCACTGAACCATATGTGTGTGCAGCAACCCTATTGCCGGCCGGCTCCATTCGTAATCTCTGACTTCTCACGATGGGCTACGTGTCGCTCCGATAGCATCGTAACTGTATCGAAGCCGACCAACACAATGGTCATTATGAGCACAAGGATGTCGAACAGATAAAGAAGAATCGATACTACAAATGTGATCTGACTGATCCCAGGCGACGCAGCGAATCCCAGCCAACGCGGGAGCCCGTCGAGCAACCAGGTCAATACATACTCGATTGCAGCCACAGCAGCGACCAGGAGGAGGCGGGCAAGGAGCTGAAGCCATATTTCCAATGCATCCAGCCAAACAGCAACAACCGTGCCATAAAGCGAGGTGCCGCCCCTTGTGCGACCTGGCATGTGGTCCGATTTACGTCGCGGTCGTTGCAAAACTGCTGCGCTGATCAACAAAGCAATTAAGAGGCCGACACCGCCCACCGCAGCGAGTCCGATTGTCAGCAGTGCAGCGTCCACGTCGCTATCGCCTACGGCCCAGTGTCGTGAACATCACGGAGGCCAAGGCTGCCAAGGCACCTAGCCCATATATCACCAGAGATGTCTCCACCAATACCCCTTGCTTCGCCAATTGATCGATCTTGGCAACGCCAATGACCCCACCAACGATGCCGGAAATCGCGAAAATGCTAAGGAGGCCCGTCACCGCCTCAGGTCCGAGTCTATCAAGATTGAAGCGAAGTAATGCCGATCCAAATCCGATCACACCAGACCACAGCAGTTCGCCATGCTCCAAGAGGGCATCGAGACCCACCGGAGTGCCCGACGAGGAACAAGTGCACGCTGGGATCTCGACCAGATGCGGCAGCAGAGGAAGCGCCCCGGCGACGATAGATGTGAACAACCAATACACGAGTTCGATATGGAGCCTCGCCTCGACAGTACGACCCCACATCTGATGAAGACTCATGCGCAATCGAACACCCAATATCAACCACTCACCTCTGCACGAGATGACGGATGGTCATGACGACTCTGCAGAATTCGCCACTTGGGCCAAGTGCGGCTACTGCCCTTCGCTCTGGCGCTACATCTGGCGCCTGCGCCTGCTCACCACGCCCGACGGCGCCGTGGCGGTCTCGGCTCTGGCCGACCCCAAACTCGATGATCGAGGAGGTCGCCCAGGCCATGCTGGAGAACTCGCTACCATGGCCGAGCCTGCTCATCGTGGCCGACCAGGGTACGCCGACCGCGAGTTCGAGGACTTCGTGTCCGAACAGGCGTCCGTCCTCGTCGGGCCCGGGATCGGCGCGATGAGCGCCGACGGTACGGCATGCTGAGCCGGATCCAACCGTGGCCGTCACATCGTTGCGGACAGCAACATGTCCAATTCGAACGGTGCGGCTCCGGACACCCAACCCCACTCACCGAGGTCAGACCACAGCATGTCAACGGCAAGAACAGCCGCCGGCCGTCCCGAAG
Source organism: Chloroflexota bacterium (assembly GCA_005880175.1). The sequence goes on along the minus strand of VBJR01000053.1, from coordinate 3,454 downwards.
TCAAGGCTGGCATTCCACTATGTATGGTGATCGATGGAGCCTCTGGTCTTTGAGCCATTCGTCGATCGTACGTAGTCATCAGTCGCTCATCGTCGCTCCGCATCTCATCAAGCGACATCACACGCCAATCGTCCTCTATACCATCGCGCCAGGCGACAGGTTCCAAGTACCAGCGGAATGTGTATGGCTGAATGCTACCCAAAGGCGTCGGGGCGACCGAGCCAACCACTCGGAGGGGCGCCAAGCGAACGGTCCGCAGCTGACCCCTGAACGCTGGTAGCCAAGTCGCGACGGCGTATTCGTAAGCGTTCAATGCTGCCCGTGTGATCGCCCGGGCACGACGAATGTGCGCCTCTATGCTCCACCATTCCAGCACATGCGTTCCCGATTGCGTAGGTCCGTACCAAGGCGATCCGATCTCATCCCTTGCCTGCTCACGGAGCCGGACCATAAGCCGCTCGGCCGCTCTGATAGTCCATATGCCTGCGAAGTTTCGTCCCCCGCTGGCCCCCAAACTACGGACTGCCTGGACCGCCTGTTCGACCTCGTGCATGTGAATGGGCGGCGCTATAGCGCTCGGCCGACGACCAACAATGATCTGTGCCAGCGCCCAGTCGTTCTCGTCGCGCAGCGCCTCAGCGCCTTCCACCAAGGCACCGGACCGCAGCAGGGCAGCGAGCTTGGATACAACCCGCTCCCAGGACCAACGCCAGGGCCAGCTATCCTGATGCCCCTCGATGCTGCCGAAGAAGCCGTACCACTCACCCTCCGGATCGGCAGTGAAAGGGTTCAGGCCGGGCGGCAAGTCGACCACTGGTGGCAATGCTTCGGCCCCACAGTACCACGCTCCACTCAGCCAGCCGCCATGCGCTCGGACACCCAGTGTGGCGAAGGAATGTCCATCACGTGCCGTTGGCGTTACGGCCGCGCCCAGGGGACCGAGCACCCGAGCCCAAGCCTGCCTCGCATACACCAGTCTACGGCCCAATTCGCGACCTTCTGTAGGGTCTTGCCGCGGTGTATGGCCGTTGACAATCGCGTGGTCGACTATCCATGCGGCAACCGCCGGTGCGACCTCTGCGACCGCCTCAATGAGGTGGGCAGTTCGGTCGAACGATGAACGGCTCACAGCGCTGGCGATCGCATATCGCCAACGCATAAGACCATCAGCGTCAGACCGTACGGTATCGATAATACCCGGTTCTACGAGCAAGTGTTGAGCTGCGAACCAATCGGTCAGAATTGCTAACGACAACGAGGCTTGGCCGCGAACGTCAATCCGCACCAATCCCGTACGCCGCAGGATTCCCTCTCCGTCGATACCTCCGGCCACATCGCCGAGCGGTACACGACCACCACCGGCCATCAGGGATCGCGTTGCGAGTCGTCTGAGGAGTTCATGGCCCTCAGTCTGCATGCCCTCAAGTCGATCCAGAGTGCGTGACACCAAGTGCCCAATGAGTTCGGCCGATGAACTTGGGCTGCGGCCCGACTGTCTCGTAAGCCACACGCCCAATAGGACGGCAAACAGAGGACGCAGAATTGCTTCCCGCACTTGAATGGATTGGCCGGACAACGCGACATGCGGCTTGTCGCCGGTAACCGCTACCAGCAACGCAGCTGCCTCACCCTCCGATAGCAGCCTGATCGCGCGCCAATCTGTTCCTTCGGTGACGCCGGTCAATGGTCGACTCAACAATACGACCGACGTGTTAGCCCAGTGACGGACCTGGGCATGTGCTTCCGAAATGAGAGATCTCGCCCGACTAATGGCGACTTCGTCGATGCCGTCGAGTATCAGAGTGCACCCGACCAGGCACGGATCGCCCAGACCCAACGCAGCGGCACGCGCTGCCGACTCCAACGTCCCGTCAACCGTCTGGGCGTCAATCAGGACTGGTATCGCAGTAGCCTCGCCTTCCTCGATCTCTCGCAGCTTCCCATAGAGCAAGAGATCACCAAACGTAGACTTTCCTGCACCGACATCTTCCCTGAATCCGATGACTCGTCCTGGCGACAACGAGGACACATCTGCCCGCAAGTCTGACTGCATCATCGCTTCAGCGATCAGGTCGGCGCGCTCCTCAACCACCCCGAGTTCGCGCAGGCGTCCCGCGATTCTCGCTTCCGGCCGTCGAAGATGTGCCGCAAGGACGGTGCGGCGATTCGGGCTGGACAGCAGGTGAGAGTCCGCCAGAAGTTCCCCTAGCTGCGTTACCAAGGCAGGGCTGTCCATTCGCCCTCCCAACGGAACGAGGCTACTCGCTGTCTCATCCAGCCGACGAAACAACGCTACTGCCCGCGCATCGTCATAGGGCGACCAGATCCTTGCAAGCTCGTTGATAGTGTCTGCACGCGTCTGCGCGACGCTTCCTTCAAGGTCCCATCTAACAACGTAGAGGTGGCGCGCGAAGCGCCACGCTATGACGCCTGCCTCATCGGTGTCAGCTAGTCCTATCCCTGAGATAGTCTTAACCAACTGCCGCCATCGCTCCCGCACCTGACTGCTATGGCGTCGAGGCAGCAGAACGTCCTGAGCGAATTCCTCATAATCACTGATGGCACGCGCCAGCTCCGTCAAGCCGGCCAGATGGACAGCCGTCATCGCATCGCCCGCGACCACCAATACCAATCGCCGACGGCCGATCGTAAACTCCTCTGCGCGGACTGCGATTGAATCGTTGCCTGCGCGCACTAGTTCACGGAACGATTTGTCTCCTGCGATCAGGCGAGGTCGGCTACGTATCTGCGCTTCGGCGATGTACTCGTGCCCGTCGCTTTCGCTGGCGATCACCACATCGTCGAAGAATGCGCCTGTATGCCGCTGCTGTGCCCGAACCGAGGTTACCGAGCCGGGCGCCCATAGCCGACTGCCCAGCAGGCACTTTGCCAAGCAGACAGCAACAACATGGTGCTCAAATACCGTGCCCCCGCCACCAGTTGAGTAGGGGCTTGCTTCGTGTCGAATTCGCCCAGTTTACCGCCGACTCCAAGTGGCACGATCGGGCAAGGCCACGACGGACGCCTACGGCCGATGCCCACATCCACCCCGCCGCCCGCCTGCCGCCCCGCAACGCCGACCAGGTCGAGGGCCGCGTGCTGCGCGTCGACCGCGACGGCCTGCTGGTCGATGCGGTGCGGTATCGTATGGCCCGCTGTGCGACTGCTCGTGCTCGGGGAGATCTCATTCGTGGGCCGCCCCATCGTGGAGAATGCGCTCGGCCATGGTGCCGACGGGACCCCCACTACGACTGCATCGCTCACACCATCGAGGCGCACGAGTGCGTCCTCGACCTCCTCGGGCACAAGCTTCTCGCCTGCCCGGTTGATCACGTCGCTGCGTCGACCGACGAGGTGCAGCTCGCCGTCGGGGTCGAGCCTGCCCAGATCGCCCGTGCGCAGCCAGCCCGACTCGTTCGGGCTCACCTCCCCGTCCGCCCTCGTCAGATAGCCC
>VBJR01000052.1:4330-19182 GCA_005880175.1 Chloroflexota bacterium | reverse complement strand
GTCGAGCGTCGCCAGCCGTTTGGCGAGCGTCACGGGATGGTGGTACGGCAGCTGGAGGACGGCGGTGCCGAGCAGGATGCGCTCCGTCACGGCCGCGACGAGGCCGAGTGCCTGCACCGGGTCCACGATGGGGAGCGCCGGGTCCACGGCCGCGGCCCCGAGGATGGCCCCGGGGGCGAGCGCGACGTGCTCCGGCAGGTAGAACGATTCGAACCCGAACGCCTCCGCCTGCGTGGCGAAGGCGACGAGGGTGTCCGGATCGGCGCCGTGGTAGGCGGAGTGGTAGATGACCCCGAACTTCATCAGGAGCCCTGAACGCCGGGGGGTCCGCGCCTATTCGCGCGGGGCAGGCGGCAGTAAACCGTAGCCTTATTGACGAACGGATTTTCGGTATACTTGAGGGCATGGCTGCAGCGCTCCCCCAGCGCCTCGACGAGGCCGCCGCAATCGATGTCGGCCGACAGCTCTGCGAGCTCTCCGCCCACATCCAGGCCGCCCAGGCCGAGCTAGTTCTGCGCCTGGCGGACTTCGACGACGGCGCCGGCTGGGCCGCCGCCGGCATCCGCTCGTGCTGCCACTGGCTCTCCATCGAGGCCGGCCTCGACTACCACACCTCCGCCGACCTGCTCCGCGTCGGCCACGCCCTCGCCGAGCTGCCCCTGATTCGCCGGGCCTTCGGCGCCGGCCAGCTCTCGCTGGACAAGGTTCGGGCTCTGCTCCTGGTCGCCACCCCGGCCGACGAGGAGGTCTGGCTGGAGATGGCCGTGGGCGCGGACGCCCGCCGGCTGGCGCGGATGTGCCGGGAGATCCGGCGTTCGATGGACGCCGACGCGCCGGGCCAGAGCGGGGAGCTGGAGGCGAAGCGGGGACTCTGGACGCGGGTGCGGGAGGACGGCATGCACCGGCTGGTGGCGCTGCTGCCGCCGGAGGACGCGGGGCTGGTGACGGCGGCGCTGGAGGCGGTCGCCAGGAGCAAGGCGCTGCCGCCCAAGGAGCCAGCCCGGGACGTCTGGGCGGGCCGCCGGCTGGACTCGCTGACGGCGGTCTGCGAGCACGCGCTGGGCTCGGCGCCCGAGGAGCTGGTGGGAGCGCCGGGCGCGGTCCACGCGGCCGAGGTGGCGCGGCGCCTCGGCTGCGATGCCGATGTGGTGGCCATTACCGAGAAGGACGGGCTGCCGATCGACGTGGGCCGGAAGAGGCGGCTGTTCACGGCCCGGCAGCGGCGGGCGCTGCAGGCGCGGGACCGGACCTGCCGGTTCCCCGGCTGCCCGGTGCCGGCCAGCCGGACCAGCGGCCACCACATCGAGCCGTGGTGGCTGGGCGGCCGGACGGACATCGCCAATGGGCTCTCGCTGTGCAATGCCCATCACGGCCGGCTGCATGAGGGAGCGTTCCGGGTGGTGCCGGTGGCCGGCGGCGAGGTGCGCTTCGAGACGGCCGCGGGGACCGAGATCGCGCCGCCGCGACGGGCGCCCTTGGACCCGGCGACGGGCGGGCCATCAGATCTCCGCCGCCAGCACCGGGAGCGGGGCCTGGAGATCGGGCCGGAGACACCGGTGTCGCGCTGGCTCGGCGAGGAGTGCGACTACCACTACGTGGCGGACGTCTTCGCCGACGCCGCCTACCTGGCTCGAACCCGGGCCGGGCCCTGATCAGTCTTCAACCGACCTGGAAGGCGAATCGGATCAGCGCGATGAGTCCGAACACCACCACGAGGGCGCTCTCCGGATCTTCCAGACCAGCCTGCTCTTGCGAGATCGCTGGCTGTCGATGAGCCAATCGCGCGCCGGGGAAGGCAACATGGCGCTGTATCCTTCGAGGAACTGGTAGAGAGGCGTCGACAGCGCACCCATCGCGAAGCCGAATCCTGCCGCCGCCAATGCGAAGTACAGTGTGTTGACTGCGGGGTTACCGTGTGTCGGATCAGGTGCCCAGCCGACGTTGACGACGGTCGGGAGGAGGAACGTGATGCCCGCTCCCAGCGCGATCGCAACCGCGAACATCCACGTGGCCGAGAAACCGAAGCGCGTCGTGACGCCGCCGATGAAGTCAGTCACCGACGGTCATCGTCTCAGGCATCGGTCGGCGCATCGTCATCGCGCAGAGTAGCGCGCAGGACCGGGTGTCTCACCCCTCGGGACAAGATGTGCCGGGCGCGCGGTTACGTTCCGCCCAGCAGCCTCGCCATCGCCGCGACGTGCTGGGGCAGGGCGATCTCGGGCTCGGCCAGCTCCGGGTGCCACTTCTTCTCCCACTCGACGGTGAGCCAGCCCCCGTAGCCGAGTGCCCGCAGGGCCCGGAGGATGCCCGCCACCGGGACGTCGCCCTCGCCCAGCGGGACCAGCTCCCAGGAGTCCGCGCCGGTCGGGCCGCGGCCGTCCTTGACGTGGACGTGGAGCACGCGGTCGCCCAGCAGACCCGTGACGTCCTCCGGCGTCTCGCCCATGCGGCACGTGTGCACGATGTCCCACAAGGCGCCGAACGCGCGGCTCTCGACGCGGGACAGCAGCGCCGCCACCTGGCGGGCGCTCGAGAACGCGTCGTGGGTCTCGAGCGCGATGGCGACGCCGCGCCGCTCGGCCTCCGGCGCGACCGCGTTCAGCGGCCGGGCCATGGCGTCGAGCACGGCGTCACGCGGCTGTCCGGCCGGGGCCTCGCCGCCGAAGACGCGGACCAGCGGCGACTCCCACTCGGTCGCCAGGTCGAGGAACCAGCGCATCTCGGCCTCGGCCGCGTCCGGATCGGCAGCGGCCAGGCGGATCGACGAGTCGATCGCCACGACCGGCAGCCCGGCGTCCGGCAGCAGCGACCGGACCCGCCGGCGCTGCGCGGCGTCCATCCCCGGCGCGATCGTCTCGCCGTCGATCAGGCGCAGCTCGACGCCGCGGTAGCCGTACTCACGGGCCGCCTCGGCGACCCGTTCCAGGCTCCAGCCGGGGCAGGCGAGGGTGCTGAACGCCAGCCGCGAGGTGGCGTCCGGTCCGAGTTCTGTGCGCATGTCCTAAGCGTGGGACACGTCCCAGATCGCCCGCAGCACGGCGGCCGTGTCCGCCAGATGATCGAGGACCACGTCCGCGCCGGCCAGGGCCTCCGGGCCGTCCCGGCCGGTCGCCACCGCCACCACCCGGGCGCCGGCGCTCCGCGCGGCGGCCACGTCGAGGTGGGAGTCGCCGACGATGACCGTGCTGGCGGCGTCGAAGGCGGTGGCGTGGCGGGCGCCGGCGCGGGCCTGGGCGACCGGCACCAGGCCCGCGCGGACCCCGGCGTCCAGCGCGTACGCCCCGATCCCCAGGTCCAGGTGGCGGTCGAGGCCGAACGCCGCCAGCTTGACGCGGGCGACCGCGCGCAGGTTGCCGGTCAGGACGGTCTGCACGGCCAGCGGCTCGCCAGCCAGCGCCGCCAGGGCGGCGGCCGCGCCGGGCAGCGCGCGGCCCCGCTCGCCCAGCTCGGCCGCGTGCGCCATGTACACCGCCACCAGCGCGTCGGCGAACCTCGGGAACGGGTGGGCCGCCGGCTCGAGGTCGTGCGCGAGCAGGGTGTCGAGATAGATGTCCGGGTCGAGGCGGCCGTACGTCGTGCCCTGGACCCGCATCGGCAGGCCGGTCGCCAGCTCGAACGCGGCGCCGTACAGGGCCCGGCCGAGCGGCCCGGCCGTGACCAGCGTCGAGTCGATGTCCCAGAGGATCAGCCGCTTGCGCCCGTCCGACACCTAGTGCTCGTGCACGATCACGCCCCGGATGTTCCTGCCGTCCAGCAGGTCGCGGTAGCCCTGGTTGACATCGTCCAGGCGGTAGCGCCGGGTGATCAGCTCGTCGATCTTCAGGTCGCCCGAGCGGTACAGGCTGAGCATCTTCGGGATGTCGTACAGCGGGTTCGAGGCGCCGAAGAGGGCGCCCTGGATCCGCTTCTGGTTGCCCGTGAGCGGCCCGCTCGACATCTGCAGCGACGGCTCGTCGTAGTCGGCCACGCTGGTGACGATCACGTCGCAGGCCTTGCCGATGATCTCCACGGACTGGCGCAGCAGCTCGGCCGTCGCCAGGTCGGCCGTGATGATCGCGTGGTCGGCCAGCTGCCCGCGCGTGAGCTGCACGACCAGCTCCTTCGCCTCCTCGTGGCTGGTCGCGATGTGCGTCGCGCCGACCGTCTGGGCCATCTCCAGCTTGAACGGGAGCGGGTCCACCGCCACCACGTTGCGGGCGCCCGCGTACCGCGCCCCCTGGACCGCGTTGATGCCGACGCCGCCCACGCCGTAGATCACCACCGTGTCGCCGGCCCGGACGTTGGCCGCGTACACCGCCGAGCCCCAGCCGGTCGGGACGCCGCAGCCGACCAGCGCGCCGACGTCGAACGGGTAGTCGTCGTCCACCTTCACGACCGAGAACTCGGACAGGACCGCGTACTGCGAGAACGTCCCCAGCACGCACATGGCGCCCACGTCCCGGCCGTCGTAGTGGAAGCGGTACGTGCCGTCGAGGAGGCAGCCGACCATCGCGTTCAGCCCGACGTCGCACAGGTTCTGGTGGCCGGTCGAGCAGTAGCGGCAGCTCCCGCACGCGGGGATGTACGAGCAGACCACGTGGTCGCCCTTGGCCACCCTCGTGACGCCGGGGCCGACCTGCTCGATGATGCCCGAGCCCTCGTGCCCGCCGACCATCGGCAGCCGCGCCCGCGTGGTGTGCGACCGCACGTGCTCGTCGGAGTGGCAGAGGCCGGAGGCCATGAAGCGGATCAGCACCTCGTTCGCCTTCGGGGGGTCGAGCTCCACCTCCCGGATCTCCCACGGACCGTCGGGCTCGAGGAGGATCGCCGCCCGCGTCGTCATCGTGCTCATGGCCCCCAGTGTCGATGAAGAACGACACTGGGGGGCCATGGACGTTTCTCTGGACGGAAAGGTCGCGCTCGTGACCGGCGCGGGGCCCAACATCGGCAGCGGCATCGCGCTGGCGCTGGCCCGCTACGGCGCCCGGGTCGCGTGCAACGACCTCGACCCGGCGGCCGCGGACGCGTCCGTGCGCCGGATCGCGCGCAACGGCGGCACCGCGATGGCGATCCCGGGCGACGTGGCGAAGGAGGACGACGTCGTCGCCTACGTGGGCAGGGTGCTCGACGCGTGGGGCCGGATCGACATCCTGGTCAACAACGCGGCGCTGCTCGGCGGCCGCGGCGTCCTGGACGAGAGCACGGAGTACTTCACCCGGGCGGTCCTGGTCGCGGCGCTCGGCAACTTCCTCAACACCAAGCACGTCGCCCGCTCGATGTGCGAGCGGGGCATCCGCGGCTCGATCGTCTGCGTCTCGTCCTCGAACGGCTGGAGCGGCTCGCCGGGCGTGATCGCGTACGCGTTCCACAAGGGCGGCGTGAACAACTTCGCCCGCGCCGCGGCCATGGACCTGGCCCCGTACGGCATCCGCGTCAACACGTTCACGCCGACGATGGTCACGCCCGACAACCCGGAGCTGCTCGCCGCCGGCCGGCCCGAGCGGCGGGGGATCGGCGGCCCCGGCGGCGACGAGCCCTGGCGGCGGCCGGCCCGCTGGCAGGGCGAGCGGGCGCCGATGGTGCCGATGGGCGCGACCGGGTCGCCGACGGACATCGGCCACTGCGTCGCGTGGCTCTGCTCGGACTACGCCCGGCTGGTCACCGGCTGCGACTTCGTGGTGGACGGCGGCGCGCGGGCGCGGAACTTCGCGTACATCCCGGCCGCGCCGGAGGACCTGATCGGACCGGGCCCGGTGATCCCGCTCGACGCGGCCGGAGCGGACGGGTAGGCGGTTGAAACGATCCGGGGCGGGACCGGTGTTGTACTGCACGTGACACGTGTGGAGCCGCGCCGGTGACCAGGCGGGCCTGGGTCCTGTTCGGGGCCATGGCGCTGCTGTGGGGCATCCCCTACCTGCTGATCAAGGTCGCCGTCAGCGACCTGAGCCCGATCACCCTCGTGTTCGTGCGGACCGGCATCGGGGCACTGCTCCTGCTGCCGCTGGCCGCCGCGCGCGGCAGCCTGCGCCCGCTGCTCCCGTACTGGAAGCCGGTGCTCGCGTACACCGTGATCGAGGTCACGGTGCCGTGGCTGCTGCTCTCGAACGCGGAGCGCCACCTGTCGAGCTCCCTGACCGGGCTGCTGATCGCGGCGGTGCCCCTGATCGGCGCCGTCCTGGGCCTGGTGGTCGGCGGCGACGACCGGCTGGACGTGCGCCGCGCCGCCGGCCTGGTGGTCGGCTTCCTGGGGGTCGCGGCGCTGCTCGGCCTCGACCTGTCCGTGATCGACGCCGGCTCGGTCGCCCAGGTCGGCCTGGTGACCGTCGGCTACGCGATCGGCCCGATGATCGTCGCGCGCCGGCTCTCGGCGGCGCCCTCGCTCGGCGTGGTCGCGGTGTCGCTGGCGCTGACCGCGCTCGTCTGGGCGCCGCTCGGCATCGCCCAGCGGCCCCACGCGATCCCTTCCGTGCCGGTCATCGGGTCGGTGGTCGTGCTGGGCGTGCTCTGCACCGCCGTGGCGTTCCTGGTCTTCTTCGCGCTGATCGCCGAGGCCGGACCGCTGCGGGCGCAGGCCATCACGTACGTCAACCCGGCGGTCGCCCTGGCGCTGGGCGTGGCCCTGCTGGGCGAGCCGTTCACGGTCGGCGCGGCCGTCGGCTTCGTCCTGATCGTGGCGGGCCTGCTCCTGGCCACGCGGCGGGCGGTCCCCCGCGACGAGGCCGGCTCCGAGCGTCCCGCCGCGTGACGGACTACAGCCACGACCTGCTGTTCGGAGCGGCGCTCCCGCCGGACGCGCGCGGCCGCGAGGCCGTGCTGGCGTCGGTCGCCCTGGCCGAGGACGCCGGCCTGGACCTGGTCGGCTTCCAGGACCATCCCTACCAGCCCGACTTCCTGGAGATGTGGACGCTGCTCTCGTACGTGGCCGCGCGGACCCGTCGCATCCTCCTGTTCCCGGACGTCGCCAACGTGGCGCTGCGGCCGCCGGCCGTCCTGGCCCGGAGCGCCGCCGCGCTCGACCTGCTCAGCGGCGGCCGTGTCGAGCTGGGCCTGGGCGCCGGGTACTTCCTGGACGCGATCGAGTCGATCGGCGGCCCCCGCCGGACCATGGCCGAGCACGTGGACGCGCTGGCGGAGGCGATCGCGGTCATCCGCGCGCTGTGGACGCCGGGTCCGCCGGTGACGCTGACCGGCCGGTACCACTCGCTGCGCGAGGCGCGGCCGGGGCCGGTCCCGGCCCACCCGATCGGGATCTGGCTCGGCGCGTACAAGCGCCGGATGCTGACGCTGACCGGCCGGGCGGCGGACGGCTGGGTGCCGTCGCTGGGCTACGCCTCGCCGGAGGATCTCGGGCCGATGAGCCGGACGATCGACGCGGCGGCCGAGGCGGCGGGCCGGGACCCGGCGGCGATCCGGCGCGCGTTCAACGTGAGCGGCGCGTTCTCGGCAGCGAGCGGGTTCCTGCGGGGGCCGCCCCGCGACTGGGCCGAGCAGCTCGCGGGGCTGACGCTGGCGCACGGCACGAGCGTGTTCATCCTGGGCGCGACGCCGGGCGAGCCCGACGACCTGCGCCGGTTCGCCGAGGAGGTGGCGCCGGCGGTGCGCGAGATCGTGGACCGGGAGCGGGAGCGGCCGGGGGAGCGGGTCGCGCCCGCGGTCCCTGTCGCCGGCGTCGGCGTCGAGGGGGCCCGGGCGCTGGTCGCGATCCACGACCACCTGCGCCAGGAGCTGGCGCAGCTGCGGAGCGTCCTCGCCCAGGTGGCGGCCGGCATGACGTCGCCGGTCGAGGCCCGGTCGTACCTGGGCCGGATGACGATTCGGCAGAACGAGTGGACCCTGGGCGCGTTCTGTGCGGCATACTGCCGCGTGGTGAGCGTCCACCACGCGATCGAGGACGAGAGCCTGTTCCCCGACCTCGGGGCCGCGGACCAGGCGCTCGCCCCCGTGCTGGCGCGGCTCCGGCACCAGCACGAGGGGATCGCCGAGCTCCTGCAGGACGTGGACGCCGCATTGGTTGCGATGATCGAGGACGAGCGCCTGGACCGGACGCGGGAGGCGGTGGACCGCCTCAGCGACGCGCTGCTGACCCACCTCCGCTACGAGGAGGACCAGCTGCTGGAGCCGATCGGCCGCCTGTCCATCCGCGTCTGACGCCTGGAGGACGTCCGCATGAGCACACCTCAGCCCGGCATCTTCGCGCAGGGGACGACGGCCCACGCCTTCCTCGAGTTCGACCTGCACGCCGTCGAGCTGCCCAGGGCCGTCGCGGCGCTCCTCCAGCTCCGGTCGCCGGCCGTGTCCGCGGGCGGCGTCAACCTGGTGATCGCGTTCGGCGCCGACCTGTGGCGGCGGATCGCCGGCCACCGCGCGCCCGACTCGCTGCGCGCGTTCGCCGAGGTGATCGGGCCGGACGGCCGGCGCGCGCCCGCCACCCAGCACGACGTGTGGCTGTGGATCAGCGGCAGCACGCCGGACGTCGTGTTCGAGCACGCGCGGGCCGCGGCCGGCGCGCTGGCCGGGGTGGCCGCGCTGGCCGCCGAGCAGACGTGCTTCGTGCACCGCGACAGCCGCGACCTGACCGGCTTCGTCGACGGGACCGCCAACCCCGAGATGCTGGAGGCGCCGGCGGTCGCGCTCGTCGCGGACGGTCAGGCGGGGGAGGCGGGCAGCCACGTGATCGCGATGCGCTGGGTGCACGACCTGGCGGCGTTCGACGCGCTGCCGGTGCGGGAGCAGGAGCGCGTGTTCGGCCGCACGAAGGTGGACAGCGTCGAGCTGGAGGGCACCACGAAGCCGCCGACCGCCCACATCGCGCGGGTCGAGATCCACGACGACATCGGACGCGAGCTGCAGATCTATCGCCGCGGCGTCCCGTACGGCACGGTGGCCGAGCACGGCCTGTACTTCGTGGCGTTCAGCGCCGAGCTCACCCGCTTCGACAGGATGCTGGCGCGCATGTTCGGCACGTCGGGGGACGGGCAGCACGACCGTCTGGTCGAGTTCTCGCGGCCGGTCAGCGGCGCCTACTACTTCGCGCCGTCGCTGACGGCGCTGGCGGAGCTGCGCTGAGCGCCTCGACCTGGCACGAAGAACGTCTTGGCGCCCGGCGCAGCTCCTCAGTTACGCGCTCCTAGGTCAGCTCGAGGAGCGGGAATGCCCGGTGCCGCCGCGGCGGGATCAGGAAGTTCTGGCGGCGGGTGGCGGTCATGAACCGCTCCAGCCCGTTGTCGTCCTCGGGCACCGCGAACGCCTGCTGGTAGTCAAGTGACGCCTGGTTGACCCGCATGACCCGAAAGAAGTCGGCGCTCGGCACGAACACCGTGAACTGGAGCTTGGGCTGGTTGGTGCCGCCCGGCACGTCCATGCTGTCGAAGCCGGTGCCGTCCATCCGGATGTGGATCGGCGTGCCGTCGTTCGCGCGCGAGGAGCGCTGGAGGCACGACTCGTGGCCGAGCCGCGGCGCGCCCTCCTCGGTCTGGCCGGTCGCGTTGAAGAACGCGTCGTTCACGCCCTGGAACGTGTTCTCCAGGAACGCCGGGCCGCCGCCGTCCGTGAACTGGTCCGCGTTGCCATGGCTCGGGAACGGGTTGGAGCGGAACATGTACTGCACGCGCTCCTCGAACGTCTCGCCGGCGGGCGGGTCCTCGTTGGGCAGGGCGTAGAACTGCGCCAGGTCGAGGATGTCGTGCGACAGGTGCTGGATGGCGCCGTTGTCGAAGTAGTCGCCGGGCTGGGCGTCGGTCAGGCGGGCCGACGCGTTGCCGGCGAACGTGCAGATGGCGGCCGGGCCGCTGCCCGCGACCTGCTGGTCGGCGAAGCCCATCCACATCGGCGACTGCGGGTTGATCCTGCCCGCGAACGGCAGGTTGTTGGCGTTGGCCACCTGCCGGGGGAGACCGTTCTGCTGGAACATGAACCGCGTCGCCTGGAAGCTGACCAGCCCGTTGAACGCGGGCGACGCGACGGCGGCGCCCCCCAGGCGGTTGCTGCCCTTCAGCCAGCTGAGCACGTCGTCGAGGTTGGCCCGCGTGTCGCTGCGGAACGTGAAGAGCAGGTCGTTGGCCTCGATGCGGACGGGCACGTTGAACGTCTGCTTGGTGATGCCGTTCCCGGCCACGACGTCCGTCGGGCTGGCCACCGCCTCCTGGAGCACCGGGAAGAACGAGCCGCTCGTCTTCGGCATCCGGCTGGTCACCAGGCTGCCGTTCATGCCGCCAGGCAGGCGATTGAAGTACGGGACGCCGTACGAGACGAACGTGAAGATGCCGCTCGGGCTGAACGCGTAGGCCTGCTCGATCCGGTTCAGGGCGTTGGCGAGCACGGTCTGGTCGGCCCGGGTCGGGTTGCGCGTCAGCCGGGCGGGCACGAAGTACGTGAAGACGGGCCCGAACCGGACGAGCACGCCGTTGACGGTGAACGCGGGCGCGATGAAGCTGCCGATGTCGAACTGGGTGTCCGGCGGCGGCCCGGCGGCAAGTGCCAGCCGCTCCGGAGCGAGGGCCAGCCAGTCGATCAGTGCCAGCTGGGAGCCGACGGCGCCCGCAATGCCCACCTTGAGCAACGTCCGGCGGTTGACCCCATGCCCATGTGGTCCCATGTGTACTCCCCCCGAGTTCAGTGCGTGACCGGGCGCTGCCGCGGAGCCGGCCAGCATAAGCGTATGTCCTTATACTTATTCATCTGGCCGTCTCGTGGACGGCCTTGCGCGGGGCATTAAGCGCTCGATAAGACTCGCCTAAGGGCCTGTCCCACGAGTGCCGTTTCCCACCTCCGGTCGCCGGGTGCGCGCCGCGCGCACCCGGCACGCGCATACTGTCCTCAACTGAAGAGCCTCACGGGTGCAGGGAAGCCGGTGCGAGTCCGGCGCTGTCGCGCAACTGTGAGCGGGGAGCGGCTGGCCATACGGCCACTGGGGCGACGGGCCTCGGGAAGGCGGTCAGCAGCGACGATCCGCGAGCCAGGAGACCGACCCGAGGCGTCAGCCCCCACCCGCGCGCAACGGGGGGGTGCCTCGTGCGGCGAGCACTCCCCGGCGCCGGTGGGCCCGCGCCGCAGGAGGGACAGCGGATGCGAGAGCATCTGGACGCGGCCAGCGCGACACTGGCCGCCCGAATCCGTGTCACGTGCGCGCTCGCGCTCCTGGCGGGCGCCGCCTGCCAGTCGGCCCCCGCCAGCTCGCCCTCGCCGGGCGCCGGCGCCTTCCCGCTGGTCATCCACGAGAGCGGCGGCGGCACCGTCCGGCTCGACCACCAGCCGCGCCGGATCGTCTCCCTGTCGCCCACCGCGACCGAGATGCTGTTCGCCATCGGCGCCGGCAAGCAGGTGGTGGCGGTGGACGACCAGTCGGACTACCCCAGGGCCGCGCCGATGACCAAACTGTCCGGGTTCCAGCCCAACGTCGAGGCGATCGCCGGCTACAGCCCCGACCTCGTGGTCGCCGCCGAGGACACCGGCGGGCTCGTCGCCGGCCTGACCGCCGTCAGCGTCCCCACCCTGGTCGAGCCGGCCGCGAAGGACCTGAACGGCACGTACGCGCAGCTCCGCGAGCTGGGCACCGCCACCGGGCACGGGCCCGGCGCGGAGGCGGTGGTGTCGAAGATGCGGACCGACGTCGCGTCCACCGTCGCCTCCGTCGGCAAGCCGGCCCGCAGGATCAGCGTGTACCACGAGCTCGACCAGACGTACTTCTCGGCGACCTCGCGCACGTTCATCGGCCAGGTCTACACGCTGCTCGGCCTGCAGGACATCGCCGACAGGGCGACCGGGGCCGCGCCCGACTACCCCCAGCTGTCCTCGGAGTTCGTCGTCTCCTCGGCGCCCGACCTGATCGTGCTCGCGGACACGAAGTGCTGCTCGCAGAACCAGCGATCGTGGACTTCATGCGCCAGGTTGCGCCCCACGTGTCGCGGCTGGAGCGACAGGCGGCCTGACCGTGCTGCGCGACGCCGTGGGCCGGCCCGCCCCGGCGACGCTGCCGGGGCTGCCCCGGCTGCCGGCGCTCTGGGCCGGCGCGGGGGTCGCGCTCCTCGCGGTGGCCGTGACGACCGGCGTGCTGGTCGGCCCGGTCCACGTCTCGCTCGCCACGGTGGGCGAGGCGCTGCTCCGGCCGCCCTTCCTCGGGACACAGACCGGGCCGGACGCCGGCCAGCTGACGATCCTGTGGTCGATCCGGTTCCCGCGCGTGATGCTGGGCGCGCTGGTCGGCGCGCTCCTGGCCACGGCCGGGGCCGGGTACCAGGGCGTGTTCCGCAACCCGCTCGCCGACCCGTACCTGCTGGGCGCGGGGGCCGGCGCGATCCTGGGCGCGACGCTCGCGATCGTGCTGACGCGGGGCTCGCCGCTGGTCGGGGCCGGCGTGGTCCCGATCGCCGCGTTCGCCGGCGCCGCCGGCGCCGTGGCTGCGGCCTACGTCCTGGGCCGCTCGCTCGGCGACCGCCGCAACCCGACCACCCTGATCCTCGCCGGCGTCGTCGTCGCCGCCTTCCTGACCGCCGTCCAGACGTACGTGCAGCAGTCGCAGACCGACTCGCTGCGCCAGGTCTACTCGTGGATCCTGGGCCGGCTGGTCACCGCCGGCTGGGACGGCACCGCCGCCACGCTGCCCTACGCGGCGGCCGGCATCGGGGTGATCTTCGCCCACCGCCGGCTGCTCGACGCGCTGGCCGTCGGCGAGGAGGAGGTGACCAGCCTCGGCGTCTCCCCGCGGCGGGTCCGGCTGGTCGTCGTGGCGGCCGCGACGCTGTGCACCGCCGCCGCCGTGGCGGCGGCCGGGGCGATCGGGTTCGTCGGCATCGTCGTGCCCCACACGGTCCGGTTGCTGCTCGGCACCAGCTACCGGGTGGTGCTGCCGATGTCCACGCTGCTCGGGGCCGCGTTCCTGGTCCTGGCCGACACGGCCGCGCGGACGATCGCGGCCCCCGCGGAGGTGCCGATCGGCGTCATCACGGCGCTGGTCGGCGCGCCGTTCTTCCTGGTCGTGATGCGCTCGACGCGGGTCCGCGACCTGTGACGGCCATCGAGCTCCGGGGCGTGGAGGTGGCCTACGGTGGGCACCCGGTCGTGCGCGACCTCGACCTCGACGTGCCGGCCGGCAGCTGGCTGGCGCTGATCGGGCCCAACGGCGCCGGCAAGACGACGATCCTGCGCGCGATCGCCGGGCTCGTCCCGCACGCCGGCCGCGTCGCGCTGTGCGGCGAGCCGGTCGCCGGCCGGCCGCCTCGCGAGCGCGCTCGCCTGATCGCGATGGTCCGCCAGGAGCCGGCGATGCCGCCGGGCATGAGCGTCGCCCAGTACGTGCTGCTGGGCCGCAGCGCCCACTTCACGTACCTGGGCCGCGAGGGCCGGGCGGACCGGGCCGTCGTCGCCGAGACGCTGGAGCGCCTGGCGCTGGACGGCCTCGCCGCGCGCACCCTCGACAGCCTCAGCGGAGGCGAGCGGCAGCGGGCGGCGATCGCCCGGGCGCTGGCCCAGCGGGCGCCGGTCCTGCTGGTGGACGAGCCGACCAGCGCGCTCGACCTGGGCCGCCAGCAGGAGGTGCTCGACCTGATCGACGCCGTCCGCCGCGAGCGGGACCTGACGGTGGTGGCGGCCATGCACGACCTCACGCTCGCCGGCCAGTACGCCGACCGGCTGGCCCTGGTGGTGGACGGCCGCCTGGCCCGGCACGGGACGCCGGCCGAGGTGCTGACCGAGTCCGTCGTCGCCGGCACGTACCGGGCGCGCGTCCACGTCCGGCCGGTCGGCGACGTCGCGCGCGCGGTGGTGCCGGACCGGAAGCTGCCGTCCGAGGTGCCGCGCGAGGCACCCGCCCGGGCCACGGTGCGCGCCCCGTCGGTCGTGATCGTCAACACCGGAGACGGGAAGGGCAAGTCCACGGCGGCGTTCGGCACGGCGATGCGGGCGGTCGCGCGGGGCTGGTCGGTGTGCGTGGTGCAGTTCGTCAAGTCCGGCCGCTGGAAGGTCGGCGAGGAGCAGTCGGCGAAGCGGCTGGGCGTCGAGTGGTGGACGGTCGGCGACGGGTTCACGTGGGACTCGAAGGACATGGACCGGACCGAGGCGATCGCCCGCGAGGCGTGGCGGGTGGCGCGCGAGAAGCTGGCCTCCGGCGCGTACGGCCTGGTCGTCCTGGACGAGATCACGTACCCGATGAACTGGGGCTGGATCCCGGTGGCCGAGGTGGTGGACGCGATCATCGGCCGCCCGCCTTCCGTGAGCGTGGTGGCGACGGGCCGCGACGCGCCCGAGGAGCTCGTCGCGTGCGCCGACACCGTGACCGAGATGCGCAGCCTCAAGCACGCGTTCGACCGCGGCGTCCGGGCCATCCGGGGGATCGACTTCTGACGATGGGCTACCTCCTCCTGCTGGGCGGTGCGCGCAGCGGCAAGTCCGCGCTCGCCGTCGAGCTGGGCCGGCGCTGGGGCGGCCCGGTCACGTTCCTCGCCACCGCCGAGGCCGGGGACGCCGAGATGGCCGCGCGCATCGCCCACCACCGGGCCGAGCGCCCTGCCGTCTGGCGCACCGTCGAGGAGCCGGTCCACCTGCTCGCGGCGGTCGCGGCGGCGCCGCCCGGCGACCTCCTGGTCGTCGACTGCCTGACGCTGTGGGTCTCCAACCTGCTCCAGCACCGGCGCGACACGGTCACCGCGGCGGCGGAGGTGGCCGGCGCGCTCGCCCGGCGGTCCGCCCCGGGCGTCGTCGTCAGCAACGAGGTCGGCATGGGCATCGTGCCCGACAACGAGCTCGGCCGCGCCTACCGCGACGCGCTCGGGTCGGTCAACGCGGCGTTCGCGGCGCGCGCCGGCCGGGCCGCGCTCCTGGTCGCCGGCCGGCTCCTGGAGCTGACCCCGCCCGCCCGTCTCCTGGAGGACAGCCAGTGG
>VBJR01000052.1:0-4301 GCA_005880175.1 Chloroflexota bacterium | reverse complement strand
GAGGAGCTGGCCTGCCAGGTGGCGGCGGTCCGCCGCCAGCCGCAGCCCGGCCCCGAGCCCGCCGCCGTCGTGGTCGTCGCCGGCGACCACGGCCTGGCCGAGGAGGGCGTCAGCGCCTATCCCCAGGAGGTCACCGCGCAGATGCTGGCGAACTTCGCCGCCGGCGGCGCGGCGATCTGCGTCCTGGCGGGCGCCGCCGGCGCCCGCCTGGTCGTGGTGGACGCGGGCGTCCGCGGCGACGTCCGGATCGAGGGCGTGCTCGACCGCCGGCTGGGGCCGGGCACGGCCAACGCCAGCCGGGGGCCGGCGATGACCCGGGCCCAGGCGGTCCGGGCGCTGGAGACCGGCATCGAGCTGGCCGAGCGGCTGGCCGCCGAGGGCACCGGCCTGCTCGGGCTCGGCGACATGGGCATCGGCAACACCGCGGTCTCCAGCGCCGTGGTCGCCTGCCTGCTCGGCCGCGACCCCGAGGCGCTGGTCGGCCGCGGCACCGGCGTGGACGACGAGGGCCTGCGCGCCAAGGTCGCGGCCGTCCGCCGGGCGCTGGAGGTGAACGCGCCCGACCCGGCCGACCCGGTCGGCGTCCTGGCCGCCGTGGGCGGGTTCGAGCACGGCGTCCTGGCCGGGCTGGCGCTGGGCGCCGCGGCGGCCCGGGTGCCGGTCGTGCTCGACGGCGTCATCACGGGCGCCGCGGCGCCGGCGCACGCGCCCGTGCTGGCGGCGCTCGGCCTGGCCCCGCTCCTCGACCTGGGCCTGCGGCTGGGCGAGGGCAGCGGCGCCGCGCTCGCGCTCCCGCTGGTGAACGCCGCGCTGCTCGTCCTGCGCGACATGGCGACGTTCGAGGGCGCCGGCGTCACCGATGCCGGCGCCTGAGCGCCGCCTCGCGAGCCTGCGCGCGGCGCTCTCCTTCCTGACGGTCGTGCCCGCCGGCGACCTGGGCGGCATCAACGGCGCGGACGTCGGCCGCGGCGTCGTCTTCTTCCCGGTGATCGGGGCCGGCGCCGGCGTGGCGGCGGCGCTGGCCGCGTGGGCGGCGGCGGCCGTCCTGCCGGCGCTGGTCGCGGGCCTGGCGGCGGCCACGGTCGCCGCCCTCCTGACCGGCGCGCTCCACCTGGACGGCCTGGCCGACACCGCGGACGGCTACGGCGGCCGCACGCGCGCGCGAGCCCTGGAGATCATGCGCGACCACGCGGTCGGCTCCTACGGGGTGGTCGCCCTGGTGCTCGACATCGGGCTGCGCGCCGCCGCGGTGGCGGCGCTGGCGGCCCGGCCCCACGGCCTGCTCTGGCTGGTCGCGGCGGGCGCGCTCTCCCGGTCGGCCGCCGCCGGCCTGGGCGCGCTGCTGCCCAACGCCCGCCCGGACGGCATGGGCCGGGTGCTGGAGGGCGCCGGCCGGGGCCGCGTGGCCGTGGCCGCCGCCGCCGGGGCGGCGATCGCGGGGCTGAGCGCGGGCTGGCCCGGCCTGGCCACCGCGGCCGGCGTCGCCGCCCTGGCCGCGCTGTGGGGCTGGCACTGCCGGCGCCGGCTCGGCGGCGTCACCGGGGACACGCTGGGAGCGGCGTCGGAGGGCGCTGCTGCGGCCGCACCGACGTGCCGCTGTCGGCCGAGGGCCGGCGCGACGCGGAGCGCCTCGCGGCCGCGTTCGCGGACATCGGCGTGGCGGCGGTCTACGCGAGCCCGCTGCGCCGCGCCGTCGCCACCGCCGAGCCGATCGCGGCCGCGGCCGGCCGCCCCGTCACCACGTCCGCCGGCCTGGCCGAGGTGGACTTCGGGGCGTTCGAGGGGCGCACGTTCGACGAGATCGCGCGGGCGGAGCCGGAGCTGTACGCGCGCTGGATGTCGGCGCCGGCGGCCGTGCGGTTCCCCGGCGGCGAGACGTTCGCCGACGTGCGGGCCCGGGCGGTCGCGGCGGCGGATGCGATCGCCCGCCGCCACCCGGCCGCCGTGGTGGTTGCCGTGGCCCACGGCGGACCCGTCAGAGCCCTGTTGGGTGCCGCGCTCGGCCTGCCGGACGACGAGGTCTTCCGGCTCGACGTGGCCCACGCCTCGGTCCGCGTGGTCGAGTGGGGGGCATGAAGGCCGGCCCGTTGCCGGGCCGGCCTCCGTGGGGGAAGGGAATCGAAATGGTTGCGGACGCGGGGTCCATCCCGCGACCATGTCAAGTGTGCGCGGGTCGCGGCCCGCAACAGACTAGTCGACCTGTAGTCGAACGCGCCGCCGGCGCCGGCCCGCGCGTTCGAAGGGGGAGGGGACGACCGTTGCCCAAGCGGGCAGCACCGAACGACCGCCTGAGGCGCGCCCGGGAGGTGCGCAATCTCACACAGGCCGAGGTCGCCCTGGCCATCGGCACCTCCAGCTTCACCGTGAGCCGGTGGGAGCTCGGCGTCCAGGTGCCGCAGGCCCACTTCCGCGAGAAGCTCTGCACGCTGTTCGAGCTCGGGCCGCAGGACCTGGGGCTGCTCCCCGACGCGGTCCAGTCCAGCAACGGCCACGCCCCCGAGCCCGGTGAGGTCCGCGCCCGCCGCGACCTGCGGGCGCAGGTCTGGCGCTTCTGGGTCGGCACGGAGCTGGAGACGGCCGTCGGCAGCCTGCCCCGGCTCGAGCTGACGCTGACCGACCGGCCCGACGCCGTGGACGACCCGCTGCGCGTCCCGGGCAAGCCCGAGGAGCCGCCCCGGCAGCTCGAGCCGGGCACGACGATCGACGCCGCGTACCGGCTGGCCGGGGAGCAGCTCCTCGTCCTGGGCGACCCCGGCGCCGGCAAGACGACGCTGCTGCTGGAGCTGACCCGGGCGCTGCTGGAGGCGCCGCCCTCGGGGCCGATGCCGGTGGTGTTCCACCTGGCCTCGTGGGCGGACGCGCGGCGACCGCTGGCCGAGTGGCTGGCCGAGGAGCTGCACCGGCGCTACGGCGTGGCGCGCCGCCTGGGCCGGGCCTGGATCGCGGAGGAGCAGGTGCTCCCCCTCCTCGACGGGCTCGACGAGGTGGCCGAGGAGCACCGCGCCGGCTGCGTGGCGGCGATCAACCAGTTCCTCGGCGAGCACGGCCAGCTGCCGATGGTCGTCTGCTGCCGGGCGCTGGAGTACGACGCGATCGGCGTCCGGCTCCGGCTCCGGGGCGCGGTGGCGATCCGGCCGCTGACGAGTGCGCAGGTGGAGCGGTACCTGGCCGCGGCCGGCGACGCCGCCCTCGAGGTCCGCGCGCTCGTCCAGGCCGACGGCCGGCTGCGCGAGCTCCTGACCACGCCGCTGTTCCTGGGCATCATCGTCCGCACGTACGGCGAGCGCGCCGGGGGTCCGGTCACGCCCCTGCGCGGCGCCCTGCCGGAGCGCCGGCGGCGGGTGCTGGCGGACTACGTCGAGGAGCTGCTGACGCGGCCGCGCGCGGCGAACACGGCGCCGACGTACTCGCGCGAGCAGACGGTCCGCTGGCTGTCCTGGCTGGCGCGGTCCATGCGCGAGCATTCCGAGGGCGTGTTCCAGCTCGACTGGCTGCAGCCGAGCTGGCTGCCCGACGCCGCGGCGAGCCGGCTCGTGACCCTGGCGCCGGCCCTCCTGATGGTCCTCGTGGGCACGCTCGTGGGCATGCTGGACCTGCTCCTGGCGGGCGTGCTGCCGCGCGGCGACCGGTACATCCTGGGCCCCGACGTGAGCCTGACCGGCCGGCTGGTGGCCGCGCTGGCCGGGGCCGCGGCCGGCGGCCTGGCCGGGGTGCTGGCGGCGACGTTCACGTACGAGCGGCAGATCGCGCCCACGAACCGGCTGAGCTGGTCCTGGGAGACGTTCCGGCACAACCTGCCCGGGGTGCTGGCAGCGGTCCTGGGCGCCCTCCCGATCTCGCTGCTGCTCGACCGGGTGCTGACCGGCGTGGCCGCCCACCTCGCGTACGGGCTGCTCCTGGTCCTGCTGTTCGCGCTGTTCACCCGGCCGTGGATGCGGCCGCTCCTGACCGGGCGGTGGGCGCTGCCCGGGGCCGGCGCGGCGGTCGTGGCGCTGTCCGTCGCCGCGCCGTTCGCCGGGGAGCCGGCGGGCACCCTGGCGTACCAGGTCCTGGCCCGGCTCGCGGTGGGGATGTCGCTGGGGCTGATGTTCGGGCCCCGCACCCCGCTCTGCGAGACGGTCCCGGCGCCCGGCGAGGGCATCGCGATGTCGTGGCGGCACGGCGTCAACGCGGGCGTGCTCTCGGGGGCGATCGCGGCCGTGCTGTTCGGCGTGGTCGCGGGCACCAGCGTGGCGCTGATGGCGAGCGTCCCGGCGGGGGTGGCAGTCGGCGCGCTGGACGGCCTCAGCATCGGCGCGATC
>VBJR01000051.1:10869-20978 GCA_005880175.1 Chloroflexota bacterium | reverse complement strand
TCCACGGCCACGTACCAGCTGACCACCTCGTCGTCCAGGCGCTGGAACCGCAGCTCCACGCGCCCGACGAACGTTCGCGGACGCCGCGCCTGGAACGCGGCCAGCAGGTCCGGGTCGGCGCCGACGGCGAGCACCCTGGCCGGCACCGGATCGCGGAGCGGCGCCTGCCCCTGCCAGGGCTCCGCTTCGAGACCCTCCGGCACACCCAGCCAGCGGGCCGCCGCCTCCCGGCCGGCCGGGGTGGCGCGGTCGCCGCGCGGCAGCAGGGCCCAGGCCGCCACCAGCACGACGACGGCCGCCAGCGCCGCCGCCACGACACCCGGCACTCCGAGGCCGCCAGACCGCCAGACGAAGAGCGCCGGCAGCCCGGCCGGCACGATCGCGGCGAGGAGGAGGAGCCGGCGGGGGCCGGTCGCGAGCTGCGGGCGGAGCAGGCCCTCGTCCCGGGCGGCCGCGGCCACCTCCCGCCCGAAGCGGCCGTACCAGCGTCGCGAGCCGGGGCGGCCGGCGGCCGGCAGCAGCGCCGACACCGGCGCCTCGTCGCCGCGCAGGTGCGTTCGCAGCCGTTCGACCACCCGACGCTCGAACGGCAGCAGCCGGGTCCCCTCGGGCACCTGCACGCCACGGCAGCCGAGCAGGGACGGCCCCCTCCAGGCGAGGTCGAGGAGCCCGCGCGCCCCCAGGTCGAGGACGGTGGCGGCGACCGCCGCGCGCCGCGCCCGCGCGCCCGACACCAGCAGGCTGGCCACGGCCGGCGGCTCCGGGCCCGGCTCCAGCGTCGGCGGGCCGGGTGGCGGCGGCAGGCGGAGGGCCGCCAGCCGGGGCAGCAGCGCCAGCACCAGCCAGGTGGCCGCCGCCAGACTCCACGTGATCCCCTCCCACTGGATCGACACGGCTACCGAGCAGAGTACGACCCCGATGCGGCGCGGCGTCGGCGGCGAGGAGCCCTCCACCGTTGACGCGTACCCTACCGTCCGGTACGGTCGAACCGCGGCAGGCACGGCACTGCCCCGGCAGCGAGCCCAGGAGGGAGAGATGGCAGATCCCGTCGTCGTGACGTCGACGGGCGCGGTCCGCGGCGCGACCGCGCCGAACGGCACGCTCGTGTTCCGAGGCATCCCGTACGGCTCCTCGACCGAGGCCCGCCGGTTCATCGCGCCTCGGCCGGCCGCGCCCTGGACGGGCGTGCGCGACGCGCTGGAGTTCGGCCCGATCTGCCCGCAGTCCGGCGTGGTCGCCGACGCGGCCGCGGCCGACCGCCGCACGCTCGGCGACATGCCCTCGCTGCCGCAGAGCGAGGACTGCCTGGTCCTCAACGTCTGGACGCCGGGGACCGACCGCGCGGATCGCCGGCCGGTGATGGTCTGGCTCCACGGCCGGGGCTTCGCGGCGGGCGCGGGCTCCGAGCCCTGGTACCACGGCGCCGAGCTGGCCCGGCGGGGCGACGTGGTGGTGGTCACGGTCAACCACCGGCTGAACGCGTTCGGGTACCTGCACCTGGCGGAGCTGGGCGGCGAGGAGTACGCCGACTCCGGCATGGCGGGCCTGCTCGACGTCCTGCTGGCGCTGCGCTGGGTCCGCGACAACGCGGAGGCGTTCGGCGGCGACCCCGGGCGCGTGACGATCTTCGGCGAGTCGGGCGGCGGCGCCAAGGTCAGCGTCCTGCTGGGCATGCCCGCGGCGCGCGGGCTCTTCCACCGGGCGGTCGTCCAGAGCGGCCCGGCGCTCCGCGCCAGCGAGCCCGCGGCCGCCACCGACCTGGCCGAGCGCCTGCTCGCGCACCTCGGGCTCGGGTCCGGCCAGCTCGCCGAGCTGCGGGCGCTGCCGCACGCGCGGCTCACCGAGGCCCTGGAGACGATGCCGCCCCCGCCCGGCGACCCATCCCGGCCCTGGCCGATGCGCGGCGCGGGGCTGCTGCTGCGACCGGTCGTGGACGGCCGCCACCTGCCCGCGCATCCCTTCGAGCCGGCCGCGGCGCCGTCGGCCGCGGACGTGCCGCTGATGATCGGCACCAACAAGGACGAGGCCGCGCTCTTCCTGGCCGGCGACCCCCGGCGCCGGCGGCTGACTGACGAGGAGCTGGTCGAGCGCCTGACGCCGATGCTGGGCGAGCGGCGAGACGAGATCCTCGCCGTGTACCGCGCCCAGCGTCCCGACGACACGCCCTGGGACCTGCTCATCGGCATCGCCAGCGAGGGCACCCGGCTGGCCTCGATCCAGCTGGCCGAGCGCAAGGCGGCCGGCGGCCCGGCGCCCGTCTACCTGTACCTCTTCACCTGGGAGAGCGACCACTTCGGCGGCCTGTTCAAGTCGGCGCACGGGCTGGAGATCCCGTTCGTGTTCGACCACCCCGACGCCGCGCCGATGACGGGGACGAGCCCGGAGCGGTACCGGCTGGCCGAGATCATGAGCCGGGCGTGGGCCGCGTTCGCGCACGCCGGGGACCCCAACCACGACGGCCTGGCGGCGTGGCCCACGTACGACCCGGAGCGGCGGGCGACGATGCTGTTCGACGTCTCCTGCCGCGTCGAGGACGACCCCCGCCGCGAGGAGCGCCTGGCCTGGCGGGGGATGGCGCTCCGGCGCTGAGCCCGCGCGACGGCGGCCCGCACGTCTCACGCGCGGTCCACGGGCGGCGGGAGCTCGGTCCTACGCTTGGGCCATGACGATCCAACGGATGGACCACGTCGGCGTCGTGGTCGACGACCTCGCGGCCGCCATCGCGTTCTTCCTCGAGCTCGGCATGGAGCTGGTGGGCGAGGGGCCCGTCGAGGGGTCGGACCGCATCGTCGGGCTCGACGGCGTCCGGGCGGACATCGCGTTCGTGCAGACGCCCGACGGTCACGGCCGGATCGAGCTGACGAAGTTCCACTCGCCGACGGCGACCAGCGCCGAGCCGAACGCCCCGGCGAACGCTCCGGGCATCCGTCACCTCACCTTCGCCGTCGACGACATCGAGGCCGTCCTCGCCCGCCTGCGGCCCCACGGCGCCGAACTCGTGGGCGAGCTGGAGCAGTTCGGGGACACCTACCGGCTGTGCTTCGTCCGCGGCCCCGAGGGCATCATCATCGAGCTGGCCGAGCAGGTCGGCTGAGGACTCTCTCTCGATGTCGGGGGGCGTGGCCGACGACCCGGAGATGGCCGGCGTCCTCGACTCGCTGAACCGCGCCCACGAGGGAACGTGGCACCCGGTCGGCCCCCTGCGGGGTGGGCGCAAGACGGGCGCGTGGGTGGTCGAGGACCGCGACGGCGTCCAGGCCGTCCTCAAGTGGTACCCGTCGGTCTCGACCCGCCGGCACCTGGATGACGCCGCGGCGCTCGTGGGCCGGGCCCGGGCCCACGGCTGGCCGACGCCGGCATGGCGTGCCTGGGGCCTGGACCGCCGGCAGCGGCCGTACGTCCTGGCCGAGCTCGTGGCGGGCGAGCACCTCGACGCCATGGACCACGGCGCGCTGGACGCTCTGCTGGCGGTGCTGGAGCGGCAGCGGGCGCTGGCCGGCTCGACCGGCACCGACCGGATCGCCAATGCCTGGCGCGCCGTCTTCGAGGACGGCTCCAGGTGGCGGGCCGCCCTACTGCGCCAATCCGCGGACGCGCTCCAGGCCGGCGAGGCCATCGCCCGCCACGCGGCGCCGTTCCGCGACGTCCGGCTGCCCGACGCCGACCTCGTCCACATGGACTTCGGCCTCCACAACGTCCTGTTCCGGAACGGCGAGGTGGTGGCGGTGGTGGACCTGGAGGGCATCGGTCGGGGTGCGGTGGCGATCGACGTCGCGACGCTGCTGTTCTCCGTGCACGGACGCGACGCCGCGCCGGACTCGGTCCTGACCCGGTTGACGGCGTACGCGGTGGACCGGGACGGGCCCGCGGTCGCGACCGTGTGCCTGGCCAGTGCCCTCTTCGACTGGTGCGTCTACGCGACCCGCGGCTGGGAGCCCGAGGCGGTGACGGCCTACCTGCTCAGGGCGGCGTCGCTCTTCGACCGCCTGGCCTGACCCGTCGGATGAGCCCCGGGACCGCCGCGGCGCGCTGCGCGGCGTGCGAGTGCTGGTGGACCGGGAGTCGTGCTTCTTCGGCTACGAGCTGGACCGCGACCTGACGGCCCGCCGGCCGGAGGGGGTGCTCGTGGCGCCCACGAAGGCGCGGGCCTCGTCCACTCGGGCGGCGCAGGCTGCCTCGTCGGCCGGCTGCAGCAGCACCCATTCCCGCATCAGCCGGCCGCCCGAGTGGAACGGCTGGCCGGCGCCGCGGGCCACCAGGTCGACGACGTCGTGGTCCGGCTCGGCGTCCTGGAAGGCGAGTTCCACTGGCACAAGCACGACGAGGAGGACGAGTTCTTCTTCGTGCTGGACGGGCTGATGCGCATCGAGCTGGAGGGGATGGACCCGGTGGAGCTGGGACCCCGGCAGGCCTACGTGGTGCCCAAGGGCCTGCGCCACCGCCCAGCGGCCCGGACTCGCATGCCGTTGCCATGACTGTCAGTCGATCTCGGTCACGATGGCGGGCGGCCCGACGGCGAGCAGCCTTGCGAGCAGTGAGGCCAGGTCTCGCGGGAAGACCACTTCGTCCGTTCGCCGCAGCTCATCGACATTCCACCAGCGGTGTTCGGTCATCGATCGATGCTCATAGTCGAGGAAGCCGGAGGTGTCCACCATCGGTTGTGGCGTGCGCGCCACGAAGAACCATTCCCGCTGCTCGAACTCGACTCCCTCGAAGCGGAAGTGCGCGAGCCGCGTCCACACGCGTGGACCGAGGTCGACCGCATGGATCCCGGTCTCCTCGATGAGCTCGCGGCGCGCGGCCTCCTCCAGCGACTCCTGCGGATCGACCCCGCCGCCCGGGGTGAACCACCACGACCCGGCGTTGGGTTCGGCCGGGTCGAAACCGCGGAACAACAGGACCCGGTCGAGATCGTCCAGCAACACGACGCGCGACGCGACGCGACGGCGTGGGACCTCGCTCATGGCATGGCCATGAAACCACCGCGCTCCCGGGTCAGCTCGCGGGCCATCGCGGCCCTCCAGCGCAGCAGGTCGAGGGCTTCGGCCAGGGCGTGATCCACCGGCGTGACGCCGCTGGTGGTCACCGCCGTGGATCGCCTCCAGATCCGGCGTGGCCGCCAGCAGCGGGAGCGTGCCGGCGAACGCCTCGCTCAGCTCGCGACCCCAGCGGTGATTGCACGGGATCGCCAGCCGCGCCGCCCGGGCCGGCGACCACCGGAGCACGCCGAGCAGGAACGCTTCGCGGTCCGGGGGCGGCAGGGCGGCGACCGGGCCGGTGAGGCCGAAACCGAGCTCGTGCCGGCGCGCCTCCGGCGTCCGCTCCCAGAGGAGCGTCAGCGCCTCGACCCAGCGCCGGTCGGGAAAGCGCATCGCGCCCCGTGCCCAGCCACCCAGCAGCGCCGCCTCCCAATCGGTCGCCGCGGCGGCCACGGCGGCCTCGACCGGCCAGGTGCTCGGCGGGACCAGGCCGATCACCTGCATCAGCCACCACGCCCGCTCGCCCATGCCTCGAGGCGGCGTCCGCGCCACGCCGGCCGCCTCCAGCTCGGGATCGCAGGCATGCGGCGCCTGGACGTCCAGCCCGTCGCCGGGCGGTCCACGCCGGAACACGACCATCCGCATCGCCCGCTCGCGCATCCGCTCCACCCGGCGCGAGCCGGGGAGGCGCGCCAGCAGGTCCTGCGCCTGCTGGCGCACCTCCTTGCTGGAGTCGCCGGCCGCCGCCTCCAGGAACGCCTCGTCCGCCGGCCCCAGGCCGACCGCGAGCCGGCCGATCAGCGCTTCGCGGTCCTCGCCCGACTCCCCGGACCAGCCGGCCACCAGGCGGGCCAGGGCTGCCGCGGGGTCCCGCCTGCGCAGCCGCACGAAGGCGGCCGCGCGCGCCAGCGGGGTCCCGGCGGCGAACGCCGAGTCCAGGTCACCGAGCGCGATCACGTCGAGCAGCGCCTCCGGCGCGCGCGGGTTTCTCTCCGCGTGCGCCAGGAGGGCGGGCAGCAGCTCGGCCGGGACGACGAGCCCCCGCTCGGCCGCGATCTCGAACCACTGCGGGAGCAGCTCGGCATGCCTGCCGGCCAGCATCTCGGTCAGGCGCCGCGCGGCGGCGGGCGAGACGGTGGGGAGGTCGTCCTCCGAGCCGGTTGTCACGCCGGCGCCTCTGGCACGCGTGCAGCCTAAAGGGGCGGACAGCCCCGCTGCCACCGACCCTGCGAGACGGTAGAGTTCCGATTTGACCGACCTCCGTCGGGGTGACGCGCTGGAAGGAGACAGACCCATGACCGACGCTGCGGCCGGCGGCAAGATCCAGGAGACGCAGATCGCCCGGTACCGGTCCACGCGCGGCCTCGACTACGGTTCGGTGCCGTGGAGGCTGTGGGAGAAGTCCAAGAAGCTGTTCTGGGACCCGGCCGACCTCGACTTCTCGCAGGACGCCCTGGACTGGCAGGGGATGTCCGACGAGGAGCGGACCCTGGTGGCGCTGTCCGCCCGCGGGTTCATGGTGGGCGAGGAGGCGGTGACGCTCGACATCGTCCCCCTGCTGCGCTGCATGTCCGAGCTGGGGCGCCTCGAGGACACCATGTACCTGGCCATGTTCGCGACGGAAGAGGCCAAGCACACCGAGATGTTTCGCCGGTGGTTCGATGCCGTCGACCTCGACCCGGCCTCCCTCGACAGCCTCGTCCTGCGGCAGCAGGCCGCCCTCGGGCAGCGCCGTACCGGCATCTTCGACGGGGCGCTCACGAGAGTGATGCGCCGGCTCGACAGCGACCGGTCGCCCAAGGCCATCCTGGACGCGACGCTGATCTACAACCAGTTCGTCGAGGGCGTCGCGGCGATTGCCGGGTACCACCGCTGGAACGAGACGTTTCGCACGCTCGGCAAGCTCCCCGGTCTCGAGGCGGGACTGAAGCTCACCCAGCGCGACGAGCGGCGGCACATCGCCTACGGCACCTACCTCGCGCGCCGGATCATCGCGGAGAACCCCGAGCTGTGGGAGTGGGTCGAGCAGCGCTGGGAGAGGTTCACCGAGGGTTTCGTCGGCGGGTACGGGCCGGCGACGCCGGGCATCGACGTCGAGTACCGGAGGCGGCTCATGAAGCGCCGGCTCGAGACACTCGCCGTGGCCCGCAGGATGAAGGTCGACGAGGTCGACGCGAGCGCCGTCGAGACGTTCGAACCCGAGGAGCTCCAGCACGTGAACTGACCGGCCCTGGGGGTCGACCTGTCAATGCAGCGATGGCGCGTACGAGATGCCGACGACCAGGCCCTCGGGCGAGAGCATCCGCGCCACCGTCTGCCCCCACGGCTCGGTGCGGGGGCCGTGGAGCAGGCCGTGGTCCCGGGCCTCCAGCTCCGCCGCGGCATCGGCCACCGCCCCGGCGTCCGCGACCTCGAACTCGATGCTCGCCTGCGGCACGGGGTGGTCGGCAGGCCATCGGGTGGTCCCGAAGCAGGCCTGAGACGCCTGGCTCAGCGGCCAGACGCCGAAGTGCTTCGCGCCGCCGATGCGCTCGCTGTGGAGGTAGTCACCGGGCTCGCCCTCCAGCGGGAGCCCGAGGGTGTCCACGTACAGCGCGCGACTCCGCTCCGAGTCCGGGGCGATGACGGCGACGCTGGTGATGAAGAGGATGTCCATGGACCGGATTCTGGCCCCGGGCTCGTCGCGGGATCTTGAACGAATCGGCCATGCCCGCCCCGTGGGTCGTCGACGGCGACGGTCTGATGGTGGCGTGGGCGTTCGGCCCGCCGCCGCCTGTTCCGCGTCGAGGGTCGGCGCAGAATGGGCGGTGAATGCCGACTCGCAACGAAATCCAGGCCGAGCTGGAACGCGCGATGGCCGAGCTCGAGGCCGACGTCCGCTCCCTCACCCGCGAGCAGCTCGAACGCAGGTGCACCGACAGCGAGGTGCCGGGAGGCGCCCCCTGGTCTCCCAGGGATCACATCGCCCACCTCATCCGGATCGAGCGCTCGTTCTTGACCTTCGCCCGCAGGACGGTCGACGGCGACGTGGAGCCCATCGGCTTCTCGCGGATGGGCAGCGACCAGGACGAGGTGCGCGCCGCGATCCACTTCGCCAATCAACGCCAGGTGGAGGACCTGGCATCACACTCGCTGGACGAGCTGTTCGCGGAGCTGCGTGCCGCGCGGGCGGACACGCTGGCGTTCATCGACGGGCACGACGACGACACGCTGGCGCGCCCGGTGCCCGGTTCGCCGTGGGGCGACGGCACCATTGGCGGCATGCTGGGCCGCAACGCCGCCCACCAGGTCAACCATTTGCACGCCTACCGGGAGGGCCTGGCAAAGCCATGGTGAGTGTGGAGGCGATGCCGCGGGAGAACGGTTGGGAGTGCACGGTCGAGGTGGCCGACCCGCGCGGCGCGACCCGTCACACAGTCGATGTCAGTGCGCGGGACCTGGCGCGATGGGGACGGTCGGACGAGGAGGTCGCGCAGCTCGTACAGCGGGCGTTCGACTTCCTGCTCGCGCGAGAGTCCCCTTCGCAGATCCTGCGGCGGTTCGACCTGTCGATCATCCAGCGCTACTTCCCCGAGTTCGACGAGGAGATCCGGCGCTAGCGAGCTGGAGGCGGTAAGGGCCAATCGCCGGCGGATGGCCCAATGGAAGGGCCAGAAGTGGTCTATTCGCCGGCGGATGGCCCGATCGACGCTGGCCCAACCTGTTCGGTCGCAGCAGAGCCGGGGCTGGCGGAGCCTGACTGCGTCAGGCCGGCGCCAGTTCGGCTCGTACAGTGCCCTTCACGACGAAGAGCTTGCGGAAGTTGTGGCAGACGCAGAGCAGCCGCCACTCCGCTCTGGCCGCGTCGATGCCGCGGAGCAGCAGGTGCCGAGCGCTCTGAAGGATCGTCATCTGCCCGAAGACCGGCTCGACGATGACCTTGCGTCGGGAGTAGGCGGCGCGGCCTTTCTTGGTCCGCGTCTTGCGCGCCATCCGTTCCCGGGCGGTGGCGTTGGCCGGGATGCGTCCTCGCGGCGCCGGCGGAGGGGGCTGGCCGTGCGGCCAGCGGCCGGTGGCGATCAGGGCGTCGACGTTCTTCTCGGCGAGGGTCTGCAAGCTGTCCTCGGCGCAGTAGCTGGAGTCGGCGAGCAGCTGTCTGGGTGACCTCCCGCAGTTGGTGGTGGCCTGCTCCAGCGTCGGCCGCGCACTGGCTGGCGTCGGCGGCGACGATCACCTGCTGAGCGCCATCGACGACGGCCTGACCGTTGTAGCACTCGTGGAAGGCGCCGTCCGACATCTTCATGATCCGGACGTCGGGGTCGGTGAAGTTGCGCTGCGCGGTGGGCTTGGGCACCGCCTTGCTCACCGCCGCCTCCACCTTGGCCGCCTTCGCCTGCCCGTCCAGCTTGCGCTTGTCGGCCTGCTCGGCCGCTCGTTCCGCCGCCGCTCGACGCGCCTGCTCCTCGAGCGCCTTCTTCGCCTCCTGGATCTAGCGAGCTGCGCGGCAAGCCAGCTATATATTGACAGTCCAGTTGATTCAGCAAGGAGGGCGAGGGATGAACCAGGAGCAGGACGTACTACGACTGGTGCTGGGCGATGAGACGGTCGAGAAAGCCGAGCAGGCGGAGAGGGCCGGTTTCAAGCCCACACGCAGGCAGCTCTTCCGCAACGCCGCCATCGTCGGCGCGGCCGCCGGCGTGCCCGGGTTCCTGGCCGCGTGCGCCAGTGGGGCCGGTGCCAGCGGCGGCCAGGGCAACTTCCCCTCGCATCCCGGGTGGAAGTTCGCGTTCATCAACCACGCGTACGACAACCCCTTCTTCCAGCCCACGGTCTACGCCATCCAGGACGCCTGCGCGCTGCTGGGCCTGCCCACGGCCACGTTCCAGGGAGCCGGCAACGTCAACGGCAACGATCAGGTGACCCCGATGCTGGACAAGCTGAACGCGGCCATCTCGGCCAAGGTCGACGGCATCGCGATCGCCCTCATCGATCCCACGGCGTTCAACGAGCCCGTGTCCCGAGCGCTGGCCGCGGGCATCCCGGTCGTCGCCTACAACGCGGACGTGCCTGCCGGCAGCCCGAACCGGCGGATGGCGTACATCGGCCAGGACCTGTTCCTGTCCGGCCAGAAGCTGGGCGCGCGGATCGCCA
>VBJR01000051.1:0-10796 GCA_005880175.1 Chloroflexota bacterium | reverse complement strand
GACCGGCAAGGCGGTCAACGACGAGCTGAACGCGATCGAGGCGTACTACCTGGGCCACAAGGACCTGAAGGGCATGGTCGCCGTCGACGCCGGCAGCACGCAGGGCGTTGCCCAGATCATGCAGAAGTACGGTCTGGCGAGCAAAGGCGTGCACGCGGGCGGCTACGACCTGCTGACCGGGACGATCCAGGGGATCAGCCAGGGCAGCCTGGACTTCACGATCGACCAGCAGCCGTACGCGCAGGGCTTCTTCCCGGTGGTGCAGCTCTTCCTGTACAAGCTGTCTGGCGGTCTCTCGCAGCCGTCCGACACCAACACCGGCCTCGTCTTCGTGACCAAGAGCAACGTCGGGCCGTACAACGCCAAGACGCGCTTCGAGGGCAGCTCCAGCAAGGAGCAGGTCGTCAGCCCGAGCTCCTCCTAGCATGTCCCGCGTCGCCTCGGCGTTCGTCCAGGTCCGTTGGGCCAGCATCCTGGTGGTCGCTGTCGCGCTGGGAGCCTACTTCGCCTTCACCAGCCCGGCGTTCCTGACCAGCAGCAACCTGCTGACGATCGCCGGGTTCCTGTGCGCCACCGCGATCGTGGCGTCCGGGGAGGTCATGCTGATGATCTGCGGGGAGATCGACCTCTCCCCGGGCATGGTCTTCGCCCTGGCTCCGTTCGTCATGTACTTCGTCTACAACGACGTCGGGCTGCCGCTGTGGATCGGCATCATCGCGGGGCTGCTCGTCAGCGCCGCGGTGGGGCTGGTCAACGGCCTGGTGACCGTCGTGCTGCGCGTGCCGTCGTTCGTGACCACCCTGGGTATGAGCTTCCTGCTGGCCGGACTCAGCCTGACGTTCCTCGGCTTTCCGGTGCCGACGCCGCAGGAGGGCACCCGCTTCGCGGACGTGATGGGCCACAGCCAGGTCGCCGAGCTGATCTGGGCGCTGGGGGTGGTCGCCGTGGTGCAGATCGGGCTCAGCTACACGCGCTGGGGCCTCTACACCATCTCGACCGGCGGCAACCTCCTGGGCGCCGCCGAGGCGGGCGTCAACGTCGCCCGCATCAAGGTCGCCAACTTCATGATGTGCAGCGTCCTCGGCGGCCTGGCCGGCACCCTGGAGGCGTTTCGGATCAGCTCGATCGACGCCACCGCCGGCGGCTACGACAAGATGTTCCAGGCCGTGTCCGCGGCCGTGATCGGCGGCACCGCGCTCGCGGGCGGCTCGGGGACCGTCATCGGCGCGCTGATCGGCGCGATCGTCCTGTCGGTCCTCAGCGACGGCTTCACGCTCCAGGGCATCGAGGCCAAGACCTTCAACGTGATCCTGGGCGCCGCGATCCTGGTCGCGATGATCGTCAACGTCACCCTGCAGCGCAGGCGTCAGCAGGGCGCGCTGTGACCGACACGGCTCCGGCGATCCAGATCGAGCACGTCAGCAAGCGCTTCGGCCCGGTCGTGGCGCTGCGCGACGTGAACCTCACGCTGCCGAAGGGCGAGGTACTCGGCCTGATCGGCGACAACGGTGCCGGCAAGTCGACCCTGATCAAGATCGTCACGGGCTTCCACCAGCCGGACGAGGGCAGGATCGTGGTCGACGGCGTCGAGGTCCGGCTCCGCTCCGTCTCGCACGCGCGGTCGCTGGGGATCGAGACGGTGTACCAGGACCTCGCGCTGATCCCGGGCCTCAGCGTCTACCACAACATGTTCCTCAAGCGCGAGCTGCTGCTGTCCCCGCTGCCGTTCCTGCGCAACGGGGAGATGAAGCGGCGGGCGCGCCAGTACCTGAACGAGATGGGTGTGGCCATCACCTCGGTGGACACGGAGGTGGCCAAGCTCTCGGGCGGCCAGCGGCAGGCGATCGCCATCGCGCGTGCTGTCTACTCGCGGGCGAGGGTCCTCCTCCTGGACGAGCCGCTGGCCGCGATGGGCGCTCGGGAAGGGCGGCTCGTCCTCGACCTGATCCACAACCTCAAGCAGCGGCGCGAGGTCTCGATCGTCATGATCGCGCACAACTACGCTCAGGTCCTGGAGGTCGCCGACCGCATCAACCTGCTGCGCCACGGCACGATCTCGTTCGACAAGCCGGTGTCTGAGACCTCGTTGGAGGAGCTGACCGACGTCATGGTCGAGGAGTACCGCCGCTCCCACGTCGCAGTGGCGCACACATGAGGCCGGGCGCGGTGCCCGGCCGGCCGGCGTCGTCCCGCGGGCCTGGCGCGCAGCGGAACCGCCGGCATCTAACCGTCTAGCCCCCCTTAACAGGTTGGGTTGGCGATGAGCGACTCCCGGCCTACGCTGGGAACATGCGTACGCGCTGCACCGAGCTCGCCGAACTGGTCGAGGCCGGCACCCAGCAGATCGTCGGCGCCCTCGGCGCCGCCTGCGAGGAGGGCCTCTCGGTCCCCCAGCTGACCGAGCTGCTGGGCGTGGCCCTCCGCAAGCGCAGCCAGGTCGAGGCGGCGGTCACGTGCACCATCGGCGCGGTGGACGCGGCCGCCGAGCAGGCCAGGGAGGCGGGCCAGCTGACCATGGGCCTGCCGAGTGTCAAATATAAGGACCGATAGCCTGAGTTCGGATCGAGCTACCCCGCCGCCGCCAGCACATCGAGGAGATGGTGTCCGGCCTCGCGTAGACGGTCAGCTCGCGGCGAGCGCTCGGTCCCGGTCCTCCGCGACCAGCGCTCGCCAATTGACCGCGCTCGGGTTCATCCGGTCCAACGTCCAGCTCAGCGTCTCGGCGGCTTCGCCGTGGCGGCCCAGAAGTAGCTCCGAGGCGCCGCGGACGGCGGCCAGCTCGGCGGCATCCCTCGGCCCGTACCAGTGGTCCTGACCGGGTGCCAGTGCCGCCTCTGCGGCCTCCATGTCGCGTTGGAACCCGTCCACGTCGCCGACGGCGGCGCGCTCCTCGGCCATCCGCGCCAGGACCAAAGTCCTCAGCAACGGCGGCGACCCGTCGCTGATCGCCGCCGTGGCCTCGCTGACCAGACCGAAGCCGCGACGGCGGTCGGAGGTTCGACGCCAGCTATGCAATCCCGAACGCAAGACCAGCACGACCGCGAGTAGGTTGCTGTCGCGGGTGTCTCGGGCGAGGCTCTCGGCGAGCGCGTAGTGGGTGCGGGCTTCGGCCGGACGGCTGACCTTGTCGAAGAGGTGCCCGGCCAGCAGCGCCGTCCGGCCAGTCAGGTTCTCCAGCTCGGGCGGCCCCGGCAAGGCCAATTGCAGGCCCCGGAGATGGGCCAGGACCGGGTACAGAAGCACGGTAGGCGTAGCGCCGTACCACTGACCCAGGAGTGACGTGGTGAGCGTCTCAGCGTCTCCGAGATAGAGGCCGTCCACGGCCGGCGCGGCCATCCGCTCCAGGTCGACCATGCCGACCCCCACGGCGCCGATCAGGGTCAGGAAGTCCCTCCGCTTCGTGCTGTCCTCGTCCTCCTCCGGATCGAGCTTACCGGCGGCCATGGTCAGCCGTTCGACGGGCATCGCGAAGACGCCGGCCAGCGCGCGCAGGGCGGCCGGCTGTGGCATCTGGCCCGCCTCCCACCGCCTGATCGTCTTCTCGTGGGTGCGTAGGGTCCGGTCCGCTCGGCGGACCAGCGCCACCAGTTCGTCACGGGTCAAGCTGCGCCGCTTGCGCTCGGCCACGATCAGCTCGCCGAGGGAAGACCGATGGGTGACCGGTTCGTGCTCCATGCTCCGCTGCAAGCCTAAGCCCATGGTGCAGGATCGTCCAGAAACCGGCCCGATAGTCGGCCCCGGGAGCCGCGTGCAGGTGCGCGATGTCCATGGCCCCACATGGCTGACGATCCAAGACCCCCGTGCCCCGGGCCTCTTCGAGATCGACCCCAAGCTGCCCCTCGGCCGAGCGCTCATGGGTCGCAAGGTCGGAGATCAGGTAGTGGTCGAGCGAGGCCCCGGCCGGCTACCGAGGCGATTGACCGTCCTGGCCGTCGAAGAAGGCCGATGACCACCATGAAGCCAGACGAGCTCGCGGTCGAGTGAGTCGGCCAGCATCGCTCTCCGGGACCGAGGCCGGGCGCCGCCGCACCGGCGGTTGGATCGCGCCGGCCGGCACGTTCTACTCAGCGCAGTATCTCCACCATCTGCGGGTTGCCGCCGAGCTGCGTGCGACCGGCGACGGACCCGGCGACCCGTGGGACATGCGCGACGGGTGGGTCATGGTGCGATGCCACGGCGAGGTGATCGCCCTGCCCGACCGGGTCAGTCAGGCGCAGCTCGACACGCTGGCAGACATGCTCCTGGCCGCGCCGGACACGCCGTACCGCAGTGAGCTCATGGCCAGCCTGCGCCTGCTGCTGGAGATGGCCTGCACGTAGAGAACGGCCGGACGGGTGGGCCGTCCGGCCGAGCCGCGAAGTCCGAGTCTACCGAAGCCGACCGCCCGCCGGGACGGTCGGCCCTCGGAGGTTCGATTCAGTCGGTCAGGTCTTCCAGAGGAGGCACCGGGCGGCCTGCATCCTGCAGGTGCCGGGCCAAGTGCCGGTGCACGCCGATCCGGTCCGATTCCGGGGTGGTCTGTTTCGAGCGCGGGCCGTTCAGGTGCTCGATGCCGAGCTTGGCCGCTTGCACGCTGGCGGGTCCGATGCGGCCCGTGTGGTCCACGAAGTGGTGCACGTACCGATGCGACGTCTCGGCCGTCGGGTCGGCCCACGCGGAGATCGCGGACAGCTTGGTGTGCGTCGGGCTGGGGCCGAGCTTGGCTACCTGACTCTGCCCGCCGGGCCAGGTCGAATCGCTCGTCTCCGTGCTGTGGACGGGCAGCGGTCCAGCGAGCAAGCCGCCCGTGTTCCCGCCGTTCGAGCCTCCCTCGCCTCCGGTCAGAGGCCCCGCGTACAAGCGCTCCAGCGCGCGCCGCGCGTCCATGCCGCTCATGGTCGCGGTCGGCTCCTCGGCCAGCCTGGCTAGCTCCACGAGCTGACGGGCGAGCCGACCCGGCAGCGTCCGCCGGCCGCCGTAGCCGGACCGATAGCCGCCGTCCGGCGGAACCGCGTGCTCCTCGCCGTGGACGACGCGGATGCGACCGCCGGCCGAGCTGATCCGGTCACGGAGCCAGGCGACCCGCTCGCGCGCGTCTGCCGGTGGCTGGCCCCAGCTCGCGGGGAAGGTCGGCCCGGCCTCCAGGTCGGTCGTCTCGGCGGACATCAGGTCGCGCTCCGCAGCACCAGCACCGCCAGCGGGCGGATGACCGAGGTGGAAGCAATGGCAAGCCGTGCATCGAAAGATGCCCACCTCCCGATCACCCCCTTTGCGACGAAAGGATGTACGGGCGCGCTCGGCCTCTGCCCGGTTGGCATACCGGATCTTGGGCTTCTTGTAGGCGAGACACCGGTCCCGGTGGGCGGGCCAGACGGCTTCGGGCTGTTGCACATCAACTATTTGCCTCCCTAGTAGATGAATCTGCCCCGGCGACAGCCGGGAATCGTCCGAGTCCAGCCAGACTCAGTTGGCTGCCCGGTCCAGCCAGACCGGACGATTCATCCACCAGGACGCGGACTGCGGTTCGGGCTCACCGTGCCACCGCCTCACGCGATTTCAGGGTCACTGTGGATCGCGGGTCCGAGTGAAGTTGCGGTCAGCTTACCTCAGCGCATGGAGCAGCGGGGTACAGCGGTTCAGTTCGACGGCGAGCGGCGCCGCTTCCGCCATTCGCGCTCGGCGGCTCGCCGCTCGCTCCGCGTCTGTCCCACGGGCGGTGCCAGGTCCATCGCCAGTCCGGCCTCGACCGTCGCCAGCAGACAAAGCGCCACTGACCGCAGCTCGCGGTCCGCGATGGCGTCCAGCAGCTCGACCAGACTCGCCCCCGGGTTCGCGTCACCACCATGAAGCCCAGCTAGGCGGGTCAGCTCCAACATGCCAGCCGCGACGGCTTCGCGACTGCGACGGTCGGTCACGTCGCACCATCCGGTTGCGCCGGGTCCAGTCCAGCCGCTTCCAGCGCCGCGCGGCGAGCCGCCAGCAGACGCTCGAACGTCGTCTCGCCGGGCGCCAGGTCGTACAGCAGTCGGGCCAGCTCGTAGGCGGCCTGCTGCTCTTTGAGAGCGTCGAGCATGGTCACCGTTGCGCCTCGACGGCTGCCACGACCGCACCGGCAATCTGTGCCTTGACGGCAGCTTCAAGCCTCAACTTCGGCCCCCAGAGGAAGAACCGGCCGGTGCCTGGCGTGCTGTAGTGAACCGGAAGCCCGCTCTTGCTCCGCTCCCTCCAGTGCTGGATTTGCGCGTACCTCAGCCGACCGGTTGCAACCCGTACGCTGATCGTGTTCGCGCCGCGATACGGTCCGCTGACATGGATCGAGCTTGCCAGCCGGCCAGTCCGCTTGGGCGCCTCGACCTCCGCGACGTCCGCAAGGAACTCGCCAGCCGCCCGCATCGCGGCGCCAGCCTCCAGCGGGACGGCCGCCTGCACACGGGCAATGCGAGCCAGCGCAGCGTCAACGCCCTTGACCTCGACGGATGGCACGCTACGCGCCACCAGACGGCCTGTGACGGCCGCTACGGGGTTCTGTGGGCGCCGGACCGCCTACCGGCAGTCGGCGCCAGGATGGGCGGCTCACGAGAAGTGACCCGTTCGACTGTGCCAGTCGGCCTTGCGCTGGATTTCGGCGACCACCTCGGCCGTGATCCCGCCGAGCGGCGCATTGATGATGTACGTGTTGCCACCGGCCCCCGCTGCCGTCTGGTCAGGGTTCAGCACGTACTCGGGCCGTCCGCTCAGGTTAACCGCCTTGCCGCCCGGCATGAGCCAGCCACCGCGATCGTACGGCCGATACGGGCCGCCGGCCGTGATGCTCGCGACACCGGGAACGGACTCGATCGACTGGTAACGGCTGATGATATATCGAATACCTTCGACGATCTGGAGGACCGGATCAGTGGTGATACCACCGAAAGCCGCCATGTTGGAAAGCGTGAGCTGCATCAGGCCCAAGCTCGGATTTCCTGCCAGAGCGTTGCTGTCGGTCAGGTTGTAAATCGTGTTCGAGCCTCCGGACTCGTGCTGAATGATGGTTGCCAGTCCAGCCGCCCAGGACGCGGGTACTCCGGTGGCCGCGATGGCCTGCAAGATCCAACCCATGACGTTGCCGCCGACAGACGTCCCGCCGCCGCCGAACAGGTTGGTAACGTGGCTCCCGAGCCAGTCCACCAGCGCGGAGAGCACGTCCTTACCAAGACCGCCGACAATCTGGCCAGCAAAGCCCGACAGCCCGCCGAGCGCGCTACCGGCGACTGCCTGGGCGCCTCCGGTCAGCAAGCCAACGACCCCGCCGCCCGCAAAGCGCGGCGTGCTCGCGTTCAACGCCACGACTGCACCCGGACCGCCGATCGCCGACACGGCGCCGCGCGTCAAGATGCCCTCGCCGGGCGTCAGCAGGCCGAGCACACTGTCACTGGTGCCAGAACCCGGCACCAGTCCGCCGCCCGCGAACTCGGGAATCTGCGGCACGCCGATGCCGAGCGCGCGGTCAACAGTGCTGATGAACGAGTCCAGGATCGTTCTCGCTTGTTCGAGATCGCCGTGGATGGCTGAGCCGACCGCGGAGAACGCACCGCCGACCGAACTCGCGATGCCCTGCGCGATGCCGACCACGTTGTCACGCGCGGCGCTCATCCAGTTGACGGCCGCATCATGGATCGAGTGAAAAGCGTTCTCCGTCGCGCCGAGCGCGAACTGCCAAGCGGTCACGACGTCATCGGCGGCCAACTTCGCGACCTCACGCAAACTGTTCCAGGTCGCCGTGAAGTTCTTCGACAGGAAGTCATTCACCTCCCGGAACCGATCGTACATCCAGATGAGCGCGATGCCGATGGCAAGCACAACGGCGATGGCCGCGACGATGGCGGCCGCCACGCCGATAAGGGCCGCAATGACGATGCCGATGATGGCTCCGACCGCGACCAGGATTAGCTGTAGCTCGCGCTGGTGGCCGCTGAGCGCCTGAACCAGCAGGCCGACGAGTTCGAACGCGCCGCCCAGGGTAGCGAGCGCAACCCTGATGACTGGCACGATCTCGTGCGCACCTTGCCCCAGCAGACTGAACAGGTTGCCGATCGTGTCAAAGGTCGCCTGTGCCGCCGCAGTGATAGACGGCCAGTTCTCGACGATCCAGCTTACCAGCCGGGCCGCCGTCGCCGCGAATGCCTGCACGCCACGCCCCAACGCATCGAAGCCATCCATGACGACGTGCGAGTTTTCAGGGAACGTCGTCGCGAACCAGATTGACAGTCGCAACAGGTTGTCGAGCAAGCCGTGAATGGCTCCGACAGCGAACCCGCCGAAAATTCTGAACAGTTCGAGGAACGTCGGAGAGAGGACAAGCGTCTCGTCAAGGAACTCTCGGAAGATCGGCACGAGCGGACCGAACGATTCACTGAAGACCGTCACAGCCCGAGCGCCTACGCCGAGCAGGTCGGGCAGCCTGCCA
The DNA here is from genome assembly GCA_005880175.1 of Chloroflexota bacterium. The sequence goes on along the minus strand of VBJR01000051.1, from coordinate 2,371 downwards.
CCGAGATACGTTATCAGTGCCGAGCCTGCATCCTGGAGCGGCTTTACCAGCCTGTCGGCGGCCTGCGCCATCTGGACCAGCAACGGGTATGCCTGCTGTCCAAGCACGAGCGCGACTGACTGTAGGTGGTCCTTGATAGCGGCCAACGGGTCGATGACGTTGGTTCCGGTCCGAGCGACCTCTGCCTGAGCGAAGGCGAGGTTATTGTGAGCCGCAGCTAGCGCGGTCGCGGTAGCGGCTACCTGAACCTGGGCCGATGCAATGGCGTTTGCCTGGGCCACGGTGGGCGCGCGGCCGGCTGTCAGTCCCGCCTCTGCACTCTGGAGACTGCGAACCGCACTGTCATGCGCGTTGGTCGCGGACGTCAACGCAGTCTGCGCCGCGGCTAGCTGTGTAGCCGCCTGCTGCGCGTTCGTGAACTGGCGTTCGGCCAGCAGTGCCACGCCGAGACCGAGCGCCGCGAACGCGCCAACGCCGAGCGCGACCACAGCCAGCAGGCCAGTCAAGCCGACTGTGAACGCGGCGGTTACGGCGGTCCAGGTGACGGTCATAAAGATGATTGGGCCGAGGATCGCTGCCAAAGCTACCAATGAGCCGATGAGCACTGGTATCGCGGCGCCGCCGATCGCGGTGAAGACGGGGCCGAGCTTGCCGAACGTTGCCAACAGACCGCCGAACCCGCCGCCGCCACCGGCCCCGCCGGCACGGTCCGCCGCGTCGGTCGCAGAGATCAACGCCGCGGCGACAGAACCGGCAGTTCTGGCAAGGTCACGGCCTCCCAGGTCCAACCGGCTCAGCTCCACGGCCAGGTCCGCGACGACGCCACGGCGGGCCAACGTCGTGAACAGACGCGAGACCGCGTCGTCTGCCGCTCGGCCACTGACGCCCGCCTCTTCCAGCCGCGCACGGAACGCCGTAGCCTCCGTGCGAGCGCCAGCGAGATCGCCCTGTAGACGCTGAAGGGAGGGTGCCAACTTCTCCGTCTCGTCCCGCGACATGCCGGACGCCTTGGCGACGCGATCGAGCGAGTCAGACGTCCGGCCCGCCTCTGCCTCGACGCTGCGAAGGAGTGCGGCTTGCTCGGCGTACGCCTGTTCCCCGGCAAGCTCGGCCTTCAGCAGGATCGAGACCTCACTCTGGCTCAGCGTCGGCACGCACTCAGGGTACCGGAGTTAGTCAAGTAGGGACGTACAGAGTAGAGCTAACCTTGACCGCTGCTATTCCGCTGGATAAGCGCTTGGCGGGCTTCTCAGGCGGCCCTCACGGGGCGATCGGGCGCCGGGCGGCTCGGTCCCCGGTCGGGACCGTCCGGCCCCGGAGAATCGATTAGACGGACCCTGGCCCGGCGCCGGCCATCAGGCGGGCCAACGAGACGCGCTCGGCGGCCAGTGCTCGCCGTTCGCCGGGACGGAGCAGGCCGTGAGCCCCCAGGTAGGCACGCTGCTCCGCGATGGTCGGCTCCTCCATCGGCGCGCCGAGCGCCTCCCACCACCACCACGCCGCCGGCCTGGCCCCCACGTTCTCGACTTCGGCCAGCAGCGTCACCCGGTGCAACTTCCACAGCTCCAGGGCGTTTCCCTCGCTGCCGAACACGCGGGCCAAGACGTCGGGGTACGTCTCCCATCCGCCACCGGGCACCCTGCGGCGCTCCAGCAGCAGGCCCATGGACCCGAGCAGCACGTCGTGCTGGTCCTCGGCCAGCCGGCGCAGACGGGCGGCTCGCCACTGCGGCACCGTCAGACGACCTCGGGACGAGTGGCGCCATACCGCTGCTTCGCAAGCTGGTCGTCCAGGTCGCGGAGGCCCAACTGGCGCATCAGGCGAGAGGCCCTGATCACGGCCTGGTTCTCGATCGCACAGGCCGGGTTGGCACGGGGGCCGAACCGACCCTCGATCGTGAGGCCGGCGCGGTCGATCTCGGCCCGTGCCTGGCGTGCCCGGTCCAACGCGCGGCCCAGCTCGGCCAGGATGACCAGCTCGGCGTCACTCAGCTCGTAGATCTCCAGCACCTGGCGCCAGAGCGTCTTGGAGGAGGCCGAAAAATCGGCCGGCGGCTTCGGAATGCTCATGATCTCTCCATTTTCGCTCCATCGGTAGCGAAAAGATTTTCGATCGACGGAGACACGTCTCGAACCTACGCGTGCTGTCGGTGGGAAGTGTCAATTAAAAAAATCGACTCATTGTCAGATGGTCAGCACCCGGGCGGCCCCGGAGGGTCAGCCGGCGGCACCGCTGCCGAACGGCGGCCCCGATGGCTGGCTGCATGGCAGTCGCCGCACAGGGAGCGCAGGTTGCTCGGGTCGTCGTTCCCGCCCTGCACCCTGGGCACCAGGTGGTCAACCACCTCCGCAACCCGGCGGCAGCACCGCTG
>VBJR01000050.1:1618-19593 GCA_005880175.1 Chloroflexota bacterium | reverse complement strand
TGACCTGGGAGGCCGTCGCCTCCGCGGCCTGCTCGAACGAGTCGGACGGGTGGCTGACGCTGATCCCGCCCGGCGCCGGGGTGCCGGAGACCGGCCCGGCCTTCTGCTGCATCACGTGGGCCAGCTCGTGGGCCAGCACGTGGCGGCCGCCGGGGCTGTCGGGCTGGTAGGCGCCTTCGCGGAACACCACGTCGGTGCCGACCGTGTAGGCCTGCGCGTTGATCGAGCGCGCGGACGCGTCCGCCGAGCCGCCGGTGTGCACGCGCACGTCCGAGAAATCGGCTCCCATCCGGCCCTCGAGGAAGGACCGGGCGCCTGGCTCCAGCGGGCTGCCGCCGCCCGACCCGACGACGTCGTGCACGGGCGACCGCGGCTCCTCGTCCTCCTGCTGGCCGAGGAGCGCGCTGACGCTCTCGTTCCCCGCCATCCGCTGCAGATTGAGCACCGCCGCCGGCATCGTGTCGGTTCGCGGCGCGGGCGCCGCCTCGGGCCCGCTCGATCGCTCGGACGCCCGACGCGTCACTGCGACCATCCGCTCGTACTCGTGGGCATCCATCGTGATGCAATAACAGCTCACGCGCGCGCGTGAGTCAAGCGCTCCCCGCGCACATTCCGTGCCCTTTCGGGCAGCCCACAGTCCCTTTGGCGATCCTTCAGCGAGCGGCGCCAGGCTGGCGCGCGGATGACGTCGTCAGATCAGGCCCTGGCGCAGGGCGTAGGCGACGGCGTGGGTCCGGTTGCGCAGGTTCAGCCGGCTGGTGACGTCGTGCACGACGTTCTTCACGGTCCGCTCCGACAGGAACAGCTGGCGGCCCACCTCGGCCGTGTCGAACCCCTCGGCGAGCAGGCGCAGGACGCGGACCTCGCGGTCGGTCAGGCCGGAGAACGTGAGCCCGCGGGGCGCCAGCACCTGGCGCTGGAGGCGGCCGACCTGGCCCAGGAGGCGGCCCAACAGGTCCGGGGGCAGCGAGCCCTCGCCGGCGGCGGCGGAGCGGATGCTGGCCAGGAGGCTGTTGGGGTTGGCCTGGGCGCGCCGCAGCACGGCGCACGCACCCGCCTCGGCCGCGGCCAGCAGGCCGGCGTCGTCCAGCCGGGTCGCCACGACCACGACGTGGTCCACGCCGCGACGCCGGAGCGAGCGGATCTCGCCCACCGCCGGGTCGTCCATCTCGTCCACCACCACCACGGCGACGACGTCGGGGTTCAGCCCGCGCTCGTCGACGAGCTCGACGCCGTGGCCGCGCAGCTGGCTGGCGACGCCGTCGCGCGACAGGGGGTCGCAGGCGGAGACGTAGATGGGGATCCGCTCTCGAGCCGGCTCCTGGCTGCCGAGCAGCGCCATGCGGAGCACACCTTTGTCCATTGCCCGCACAGTCTGAAGTCAGGGACTTTTCGGGCAGTCAACGGGGACTCAACGTGCGGATGCGGACCGCGTGTTTAGACTATCGACGCTCGTTTTCGCGCAAAGAGAGGGGGACTGAGATGAGGGGCCTGGCTCTGAACCGATCGACCGCGCTGGCCGCGACGGGCGGGATCCTGCTCGCGCTGGCCGGCGCCGGCGGGGTCGGCTACGTGCTGCACATGCGGCCGGTACTCCACGTCGCCTCGACCGCGCAGGAGTGCGTGAACGCGCCGGACCACCTGGCCACCCTGTTCAGCGACGACCAGAACACGCTCATCCGGCTCTCCAACCTGGACTACTCGGACCTGCGGGTCCTGCGCACCGAGCCGGCCGCGACGCTGCCCGGCATGTTCAACTCGCTGCTCGCGCTCTCCAGCGACTCGCGGCGCCTGGCCTACGTGACGGCCGACAACGAGCTGATGGACGGCGCGCGCATCCAGTACGTGGACGTGGCCAGCCCGGGCACGGTGCACCCGCTGGTCCAGCTGACCAGCGGGCTGGCGCCGGTCCGGCCGGCGTGGTCGCCCAACGCGGACACGCTCGCGTACGTGGTCGGCCGGCCGCTGTCCGCGTTCCGGGCGGCGGGGTTCGAGGTGTGGACGGTGCGCAGCGACGGCTCCATGCCGCCGCAGAGGGTGACGGACCTGCCGCTCGACGTGTTCGCCCACGGGCACTCGGCCTCGCTCTGCTTCACGGCCGCGGGCCAGATCGGGCTGCTGCAGGGCGTCGAGTCGGCGCAGGGGCCGCCCGGCCCCTCGCCGCTGACGGGCGCGGCCAGCTCGGCGCGCGCGGCGACGCCGTCGCCCAGCCCGCCGACGCCGTGTGGTGTCCCCGTCTTCAGCCAGAACGACCCGTCGTGGCAGAGCACGATCATGCAGCTGGGCGGGGACCCGATCGGCGGCTACGGCTGCGCGCTGACGTCCACGACGATGCTGCTGAACTACTACGGGGCCTTCCTGTCGCCGACGGACCTCAATGCCTGCCTGGGCTCGGCGGCAGATCCGATCGTGTGGCAGGCGGCCACCGGCTGCACGAGCGGCAGGGTCCAGGGCGGCGTGCGGGCCGACTTCAGCTGGGACCAGCTGGACGCGGACCTGAAGACGGGCAGCCCGGCGATCGTGGGGGATGATCCGCGGCCAGACCGGCTCGCACTTCGTGGTCGTCACGCAGGGCGGGGGCGGCGAGGCCGACGGCTACACGATCACCGACCCCTGGGACGGCAGCACGACCAAGACGCTCGGCTCGTACACGAACGTCGGGTACAACCCCCTGTGGATCGTCACGTACAACGGGGCCGGCAAGAACTGCGCGCGGCTGGTGCCGGGCACGCCGTCGGTCCAGGGCGTGAAGGACGGCAGCGTGCACCAGGGCGGCGTGACCGTCTCGGTGCCGCCGAGCAGCTCGGGGGACACGACGGTGCAGCAGGTGGGCGGCGGGAGCGGGACGCCGAGCCCGGCGGCGACGCCGACGCCCACGCCGACTCCGACCGGGACCCCCACGGCCACGCCGACGGCGATCCCGACCGCGACTCCCGGCGGCACGCCGTCGGGCACGGCCACCGCCACCCCGACGGCGACGCCCACGGCGACGGCGGCGCCCACGCCGGCCCGGGGGCCGGTCCTGGTCCACCTGCGCCCGGGCGCCAGGTACACGGTGAGCGCCGACGGGATCTACCTGGTCATCTCGTGCGCCGGCTCTCCACCCCGCTGCCGGATCGTGAAGTTCACGATACACGCTCGCGTTCCGGCCGGCGGACGCGCCGGCGGACGTCGTCCTGGACCGCCCGGGCAGGCTGAGCCTCGGCGCCGTGGACACGCTGAGCGGGGTGGGGAGCGTGCAGTACCGGCTGGACGGGTCGGACTGGACGCCGTACTCGGACGACGTGAGCTTCGGCCGGCCGCTGGTGGCCGGGACGGTGGGAACGCACACGGTGTCGATCAGGGCGACGGACCTCGCGGGCAACGTGGCCGAGCTCGACGACCAGCCGTTCCAGGTGGTGGACAGCACGCCGTCGCCGAGCCCCAGCCCGACCCCCACGCCGACGCCGACGCGGCGGCCCGCGCCGCCGCAGCCGACGACGACGCCCACCCCGACGCAGACGCCCGCCACCCCCGCCCCGACGCCGACCCCAATCCCGTTCCGCGTCTCGGCCACGGTGGACCAGACCAGCGTGACGACGTTCAGCTGCCCGGTGACGTTCACGTTCACGGCCACGATCACGTACACGGGAAGCGCCCCGGTCCAGGTCCCGTACACGTGGCTGCGCAGCGACGGCGCCACCCTCAGCACCAACCCCTCGGTGTCGTTCACGGGCCCGGGCAGCCAGCAGGTCCAGATCACCTGGCAGCTGAGCTCGGACGCGAACACGACGTTCACGGGCTGGGAGCAGCTGAAGCTGCTGACGTCGCCAGCGGCCCTGTCCAACCAGGCAACGTTCAACCTGACCTGCGAGGTGGGCGGGATCCCCTGACGCGGGACCCGGATTTGCCGGCATGTCGGGGTATCGCGAGGCGTCGGTACCCTGACTTGCCGGCAATTCCGGATATCACCTCAGTGCGGCTGGCGAGCGACGAGCGCGACGACGGCGTCCGGCCGGTGGTTGATGTCGGCCGCGGTGAACCGGAGGAGGCGGAAGCCCGCGTCCTGCAGGCGGTTCTGCCGCCGGTTGTCCTGCACGAGGTTGTCCCGGTGCGTGGCGCCGTCGTACTCGAGGCCGAGCCGCTGCGCAGGGTAGTAGAGGTCCGTCCGCCCCAGGAAGTGACCGCGCTCGTCATTGAGCGCGACCTGCGCCAGCGGCCTGGGTAGGCCGGCCAGCACGAGGAGCAGGCGCAGCCGCGTCTCCATCGCGGACTCCGAGGCTGGCTCAGCCAGATCGAGCACCCGGCGCAGACGAGTGATGCCTCGCAGCCGCGGATGTTCCGCGACATACGCGCGCAGATCCGTAAGCGCGACGAGGCGGCGGTGGAGCGCCATGTCGACCGCCACGACGGCGTCGACCAGCGGCGGTCGCGAGCCGACGTCGGCGACGGTGCGCAGGATCGACGTGGCGCGCATCTCGCGGCGGGTGACGACCTCACCGTCGTGGAGCGCCAGGCGACGCACGGCCAGCCCGGTTCGGGCCGAGACGCCGCACCCGGCAGGTATCGTCACCTCCACCGGGTCGCACGGCGGCAGGTCCAGGCCGTGGAGCCAGGCCGCCGTACGGCCGGAGAAGACCGCGATGGGCAGGGGGCGTCGCACGGCAGCGAGTGTCACGAGCGGGCTCTCGCCGAGGCCCGACCACATGTAGAGCCCGCGTCCGATCCGCCGCCAACTCGTGCCCTGGAGCTGATCCCAGCTCAGGCCGGCGAGACGCGCCTCACGCAACGTGAAGGGTCCCTTGGTGAGCGCCGGCGGAACGTTGGGGGGCCGCGCCATGTCGACCACGATCCATCGCCACGCGGTCGATCACAACCCAACCTGTAAAGGGAGGCCGATCGGTTAGAGAACCGGCCGCCGGGGGGCGGCCGGGTCGCTAGCTCGGGGCGATGCCCAGCTCCGCCAGGACCTGGGCGTACTCCGCTCGGGCCCGGCTCGCCGCCACGTGGTCGCCCGCCTGCTCGCGGGCGCTCGCCAGCAGGCGCCACAGCGGGTCGTGGTAGCGGTCCACGCCCAGGCCGGTGGACGCGGCCCGGGCGGCGCCGGCCGTGTCGCCGCGGGCCAGGCGGAGCTCGGCCAGCCGCTGGGCCGCCTCCACAGCCGCGGACCGGCACCGCTCTCGCGGGGTCACGATCCACTCCGCCGCGCCGTCCTCCGGCAGCAGCTCACCCGCGTAGCGGTCCAGCGCCGACTGGAACCGGTCCAGCGCCCGGTCGGCCGCGCCGGCCGCCAGGGACGCACGGCCCTGGGCCACGTCCTCCTCGAACGCGACCAGGTCGATGCTCAGCTCCGGGCCGGTCGCCAGGCGGTACGCGTCGCCGTCGCGCACGACGAGCGTGAACCCGGCCCTGGCCACCCCCGGCTCCAGCGCCTGGCGCAGGCTCGACATCGCGACGTGGAGATTCCGCGCGCCCGCGTCGGGCGCCGCCTCCGGCCACAGCGCCACCTGGATCACCTCGCGGTGCAGGGGCCGGCCGCCCTGCACCGCCAGCAGGCGCAGCAGGGCCCGAACGCGCGGCTTGAGCCCCGACAGGTCGAACGGCCGGGCGTTCAGGTCCAGCTCGAAGCCGCCGAACAGCCGCACCATCACGGGAGGCCGCACGGCCGCCACGGTCGCCCAGGCCGGCCCGATGCCGCTGGCCGCGCGCCGCGACGCGGCCAGCGCCAGGTGCTCCGCGCGCTTCGACACGTCCGCCGTGGCCAGCGCGGCGTCCGCGAACAGCCCCGCGCCCGACACGCCCCGCGCCTGCGCCAGCCGCTCGGCACGGAGGGCGACCGGCACCGCGTCCGACGCGCCCGCCCGGGCCATCGCCAGCGCCCGCAGGGCGAACGCCCAGGCCTGGAGCACCGGCGCGTCCATCAGCTCGAACCAGTCGGACGCCTCGTCGAGGACCGCGGCCGCCCGCCCGAGCTCGCGCGCGTCTTCCTGGTGCGCCCGGGCCCACCCCTCCAGCAGGCCGGCCAGCGCGGCGCCCCACCCGTCGCCCACGTGCTCGCACGTGACCCGCGCCGTCGCGGCGTGCTCGGCGCCCCCCGGCTCCAGGCCCCGGCAGGCGTGGCCGAGCCGCGTCAGGAAGCCGTAGCCCTGGGCCTCGGCCGCCTCGATCGCGTGGCCCAGCTCGGTCGCGCCCCGCGCCTCGCCCGCGATCAGGTCGGCCACGCCGAGGCCGAGGCGGGCGCTCACGGCCGCCGCGCCCGCCAGGGCGGGGTCGGCGGCCGCCATGGCCAGGAGCCGCCGGGCCTCCCGCACGTCGCCGGCCAGGAGCGCGCACAGGCCCGCCACCAGGTCCGCCGCCCCCGGCCCGGCGAGGCTGGCCCGCGCCCGGACGCCCAGCGGGTCGCGCTGGGTGGCCGCCCGGAGCAGCCCGAGGACGTCGCCGGCCGGCGCCATGCCCGGCTGCAGCCACGCCGCCAGGGTGTGGCGCTCGCGGCGGGCGACCTCGGCCGCGTTGGGCGCGCCCAGGCCCTCCTCGGCGCGCTGGTACGTCACCTGCGCGGCATCCCAGCGGCCGTCCGCGCGCAGGCGCCGCGCCCCGGCCAGCAGCAGCCACGGGTCGTTGGCGAGCACGGCCGCCGGCAGCGCGTCGATCCACACCTGCGAGCCCTGCAGGAGCTTCTCCCCGTTGTGGCCGACCAGGCGTTCGACCGCCGACCAGTCCTCAGCCCGGCAGTGCGCGTGCAGCGCCTCGGCCAGCGCGCCCGCCTCCTCCAGCACCACGCCGGCCCGCCGGTGCCGGTCGCGCACGGCCACCTCGCCGACGTCCTGGACCAGGATCGACTCCAGGTGCGACCGCAGCACCTCGTGGTAGCGGTAGTGGCCCTCGTCGTCCAGGGCCTGCGTGAAGACCTGCCGGCGCTCCAGCTCGGCCAGCAGCGCGTGGCTGTCGCCCCGCTCCAGGAACCCGTCGCAGATGGGCCCGCTGAGCCGCTGGAGGACGCACGTGTCCACCAGGAAGCCGCGGAGGTCGGCCGGCAGCTCCTCCAGCACGTTGCGCGTCAGGTACTCGCGGACGAACCGCGAGCCGCCGCTCAGGCCGGCGAGCACCCGCCGCCGCTCGTCGGGCGGACGGCCCCGGGTGGCCAGGTGGAACAGCTGCAGCCCGGCCGCCCAGCCCTCGGTCCGGCGGGCCAGCATCGCCAGCTCGTCCGCCGGCAGCGGGGCCTGGTAGTAGTCCCGGAACAGCCGCTCGACCTCCCACGACCGGAAGCGCAGGTCGTCGCCGGCGATCTCCAGCAGGCTGCCCGAGACCCGCAGCCGGGGCAGGTTGAACCGGGGCAGGACGCGCGAGCCGGCGACCACGTACAGCGCTGGCACGTAGTCGATCAGGCGCTCCAGGGCCGCCTCGGCCGGGGTGCCCTCCAGCACGTGGAGGTCGTCCACCACCAGGACCACCCGGCTGCCCGGCCACGTCTGGAGCGCGCGGGCCGCGTCCTCGACCGTGGTCCACTCGTCCTCGAGGCCGCCCAGCGCGGTGCGCAGCGCCGCCTGGAGGTAGCCCAGGAAGACGTCCAGCGCGCCGTCCCACGTCTCCGGGCGGTACCACGCCACCGGCGCGCCGGCCGTCGCCGCGAAGCGGGCGAGCAGCGTGGTCTTGCCCGACCCCGCCGGCGCCACGACCAGGGCCAGGCGGCGGGTCCAGAGCCCGCTCAGCAGCTCGTCGAGCCGCTCCCGCGGGAACGCCTCGGCGCGCGGGGCCCGCAGCTTCGCCGCGAGCACGCCAGGGGCCGGACGCGTCAGCCCAGGATCGCTCTCGTCCACTGCCCCGCCGCTCGCTGTGACGCCATCCGTCGCCTGCATGCGCCGCTGCGCCATTGTGCCACTGGGCGATGTCCCATGCACCAGGGACAAATGCTTCAATGAATGGGACGTCCCGCCCCGCCGGTCGACATGTGATGGCCGTTACAATCGCCCCCGCGAGGCGCCCGTGATCATCTGCAAGAAGTGCGGCAACCGCAACGAGGACCGGGACCAGTTCTGCAATTCCTGCGGAAGCTTCCTGGAGTGGAGCGGTGAGCGCGTGGCCGAGAAGGCCCCGGAGCCGACTCCGCAGCCACAGCCGCCGCCCCCGCCTCCCCCGCCGCCGCCGCCCACCACGGGGTTCGACCGCCTGAAGGAGGTGGTCGGCATGGAGGCCGGCCAGGCCACCCCGCCGGCGACCGGCGGGTGGGTGCCGCCGGCCACGGTGGCCGCGCAGACCACGGCGCCGGTGTCGAGCTCGCCCAGCGCCCGCCGCCCGGACGCGCCCGCGCCGGAGCCCGAGGCGCCCCGGGCCCGGCAGCCGGAGGAGGTGCCGCTGGCGCCGCCCCCGCCGCCGCGGATCATCCCGGTGGCCGTGCCCGACGTGGACGAGGTCGGGCCCTACTGCTCCAACTGCGGGGCCCGCAACGACGTCCGCCGCCACTTCTGCCGCCGCTGCGGCGCGCCGCTCACGCGGGCGGCGACGAACCAGCTCCCGTGGTGGCAGCGGCTGTTCCCTCGCCGCGACGTCACGGCGGCGTCCGACCGGCCGTTCCGGGAGTCCGAGACGTCGTTCGGCTCCCTCCTGCGCACGTTCCTGCTGACGATGCTGCTGGTGGTGCTGCTCGGCGGCATCCTGGCCTACCTGGCGGTCCCGGCGTTCCGCCAGGCCGTGAACCGCGAGGTGGACATCGCGGTCACCGACATACGCCGCCTGATCAACCCGAGCTACATCCAGGTCCACCCGGTGACCACAACGGTCAGCTCGGAGACCACCGGCCACCCGGGCCAGCTGGCCACGGACCTGATCAACAACGACTACTGGGCGGCGAACGCCCCCGGCGATCCGCAGCCGACGCTCCAGGTCACGTTCGACGGCGCCACCGACCTGGACGCGATCGTGGTCACGAACGGAGCGGCCGGCCCGGACTACCAGCAGCTGGCCCGGCCGAAGACGCTCCAGATCACGTACTCGGACGGGACCGGCGAGCAGGTGACGTTGAAAGACACTCCCCAGGCCACCGCGTACATCGTGCACGCCCGCCAGGTGACGTCGATGACCGTCAGGGTCGTCGCCGTGTACCCCGGCGGCGCGAGCTCGTCCGTCGGCCTGGCGGAGATCGAGTTCAGGCGGCTGGCCTGAACTCGATCTCCGAAAATCGAGACTGGCTACTTCACGTCGACCGTGGCGCCGGCTTCCTTCAGCTTGGCGGCCGCCTTGTCGGCATCCTCCTTGCTGACGTTCTCGAGCACGTTCTTGGGGGCCGCGTCCACCAGGTCCTTGGCCTCCTTGAGCCCGAGCTGGGTGATCTCGCGGACCGCCTTGATGACGTTGATCTTGCTCTCGCCGATGCCGGACAGGACGACCGTGAACTCGGTCTGCTCCTCCTCGGGCTCGGCCTCCGCCACCGCGGCCGCGGCCGGCGCCGCCGCCACCGCGGCCGCCGCCTTGATGCCGAACTCGTCCTCGATGGCCTTCACGGCCTCGACGACGTCCAGCACGCTCCAGTCCTTGAGCGCCTCGACGAAATCCTTCGGGGTGATCTTGGTCGCTGCCATTGTTCGCTCCTCGCTACGCGGCCTGGGGGCCGCCCTCCAGCTTGTCCTTGTAGGCCTCGAGCAGGCCGATCAGCTGCTGCACCGGGGCCTGGATGGTCGCCACGAGCTGCGCGACGGGGCTCTGCAGGGTGCCCAGCAGCTGGGCCAGGAGCACCTCGCGCGGGGGCAGGTCCGCGGTCTGCCGGACCTGTTCGGGGCCCATGACCCGGCCCTCGATCAGGCCGCCGACGATCTCGACGCGGATCCTCGTCTGGCGGGCGTACTCGCCGAGCACCTTGGCCGCGGCGCTGAGGTCGCCGTAGCCGAAGGCGATGCCGATCGGGCCCTTGAGCAGGTCCTGGAAGTCCCCGTGGCCGGACTCCACCGCCGCTCGCCGCGCCAACGTGTTCTTGACGACGCGGTACTCTACTTCCTGCGCGCGCAAACGGCCGCGCAGGTCCTGGAGCTGGGAGACGGTCAGACCACGATAGTCGGTGAGTACGGCCACCTTCGCGCTCTTCATCTTGTCCGTGAGCAGCTCGACCTGCTCTACCTTGTCTTGTCGTGGCATAAAAAGACCTCCGCGCCAGCAGACGGGCACGGAGGCGATAGCCTCGCTCCGGAATACCTCGGCAGGAAATTGAGACGCCCAGGGACGTCACCTGCTGTCTGCGGCGTGTGGAACTATACCAGGGATTTGGCGATTATCCACAAGGACACGGATGCCTGAAGCCTGGGACGTGGAGTGCGACGTCCTACCCGGAATGGAGGCGATCCTGGCGCGCGAGCTGCGCCGGTGCTTCAGAGGCCGGGTCGGCCAGCTGGCCGACACCGGCCGCGCGAGCCTGCGCTTCGCGTACCAGGGTCCGCTCTCCGACCTGATCGGCCTGCGGACCGCCCACGCCGCCTACCTGGGGCTCGCGTTCAGCGGGCGGCGGCCCACGGCGCTCCTGGGCAACCAGAACCTGCGGGCGCTCCTGGAGCGGATCCAGGTGATCCGCCAGCTGCACCCGCCAGGGACGCTGTGCACGTTCCGGTTCGGTGCGGCGGGCCGGGACACGTCCACGTTCCGCCGTCTGGCGACCGAGCTGGAGGCCCAGTCCGGCCTCCGGCACGACCCGGACGACGGCGAGCTGCTGATCCGCATCCGGCCCAACGGCCGCCCCGACGACGGCTGGGAGGCGCTGCTCCGGCTCTCGCCGCGGCCGCTGTCCACGCGGGCGTGGCGGGTCGCGAACTACCCGGGGGCGCTGAACGCCACGATCGCGGCGGCGATGATCGACCTGACCCAGCCCCGGCCCGACGACCGCTTCATCAACCTGATGTGCGGCTCGGCCACCCTGCTGGTCGAGCGGCTGCTGCTGTGCCGGACCGCGGAGGCGCTGGGCGTGGACATCAGCGGCGAGGCGCTGGACGCGGCGCGGGCCAACCTGGCGGCCGCGGGCGTGGCCAGGTCCGCGCGGCTGATGGAGTCCGACGCGGTGCTCACCGGCCTGGACATGGCGCGGTACACGGTGCTCTGCGCGGACCTGCCGTACGGCAACCTGGTCGGGTCGCACCGGGAGAACTCGGTGCTCTACCCGATGCTGATGGAGGAGGCGGCCCGGATGGCCGCGCCGGGGGCCCGGTTCGCGGTCATCACCCACGAGATCCGGCTGTTCGACGCGACGCTGGACGACGCCAGGAAGCTGTGGCAGCCGGAGCGGACGTTCCGGGTCTTCCAGGGCGGCCAGCGCCCCCAGGTGTACCTGCTCAGAAGAAAATGAGCCCGCCCCCGGAGGGGCGGGCTCACTCGCGACGGCCGCCTACGCCGTCGTCAGCTTCGCGGCTTCCTTGACGTCCACGGGGATCGACGGACCCATCGTGGTCGACAGGTACAGCGAGCGCAGGTACTGGCCCTTCGCCGCCGCGGGCTTGGCCCGGACCAGCGCGTCCACCAGCGCGGAGAGGTTCTGCTCCAGCGCGTCGGCCTGGAACGACGCCTTGCCGATCGCCACGTGGACGATGCCGGCCTTGTCGGTGCGGTACTCGACGCGGCCGCCCTTCACCTCGCGAACGGCCCGCCCGACGTCGAACGTGACCGTGCCGGACTTCGGGTTCGGCATCAGGCCGCGCGGGCCCAGGATGCGGCCCAGCGGGCCGACCTTGCTCATCATGTCCGGGGTGGCGATCGCGACGTCGAAGTCGGTCCAGCCCTGCTGGATCCGCTGCACGAGGTCGTCCCCGCCGATGAAGTCGGCGCCGGCGTCCTGCGCCTCGCGGGCCTTGTCGCCGCCCACGAACGCGAGCACGCGCACGGTCTTGCCGGTGCCGGCGGGCAGCGAGACGGTGCCGCGGACGATCTGGTCCGCGTGCCGGACGTCCACGCCCAGGCGGACGTGCGCCTCGACGGTCGCGTCGAACCGGACCGTGGACGTGTCCCTGGCCACCTCGCAGGCTTTGACGGGCGTCAGACCGGCCTCGCCGTTGCCGCTCAGCGCGTCCTCGACCTTCTTCAGCGCCTCGGCGTATTTCTTGCCGTGCTTGCTCTTCGCCATCTCGATCGCTACTCCTCTGGCCTCCGTCGGGGAGCGCTAGTGGACCTTCTCCACCTGGAGCAGGTCCAGCTCCACCGGCGTCTCGCGGCCGAACATGTTCACCAGGACCTTGAGCTTGCCCTTCTCCGCGTTGATCTCGTCCACCTTGCCCAGGAAGTCGGCGAACGGCCCGTCCACGACGCGCACGCTCTCGCCCACCTGGAACTCGACGCGGATCTGAGGCTCCTGCTTCACCTGCTTGAGGATCGACCGGAGCTCGGTCTCCTGCAGGGGGACCGGCTTGTTGCCGGAGCCGACGAAGCTGGTCACGCCCGGCGTGTTGCGGACGACGTACCAGGACTCGTCCGTCATGACCATCTTGACCAGGACGTAGCCCGGGAAGATCCGCTTCTGGACGTGCCGGCGCTTGCCGTCCTTGATCTCGATCTCGTCCTCCATCGGGACGAACACCTCGAGGATCTGGTCCTGCATGTCCATGGACTCGATCCGCTTCTCGAGGTTCTTCTTGACCTTCTCTTCGTGCCCGGAGTACGCGTGGATCACGTACCACTCGGCCTCGGCGGCGGCCGACGCGACGTCGGCTCTCTCGGCTGCCATCTCTAAACCCTGTTCCTTACTTCTTGTAGATGAAGTGCTGCGACAGCTGCGTCAGCGCCGAATCCACCCCGAAGATGAACAGGGCGATGACGCCCACCGTCACGACCACCACCAGCGTGTACCGGTACAACTCCTGGGGGGTCGGCCAAACGACCTTCCGCAGCTCGTCGATGGTGTCCCGCAGGAAGCGGATGACGCCAGGAGCCTGGTCGGACTGGACCCGCCGCCGAGCCTGGATGGCCACTGCCTACCGGGTCTCCCGATGGGAGGTGTGGCGCCGGCACCAGCGGCAGTACTTCTTGAGCTCCATACGGTCAGGGTCGTTCTTCTTGTTCTTGACCGTCGTGTAGTTCCGGCGCTTGCAGTCGCCGCACTGGAGGGTGATGATCGTTTCCATAGGTCAATCTTCCTGGCTGGGGGACAAAAAGAAGCCTAGTTGTCCTAGGCGTTGTCAATACTAACAGATCGGACGCCATCCGTCCCGTCTTCCTCGTGCTGGCGCTCGGGTGGACGTTGGAGCGTGGGCCGTCCACGCGTTCCCACCCTCATGGACGGCCGACGCGCGGCCAGCCAACCCGTGCCGAGGGACCGAGTCCCCGCCCTCCTAACATAGCCGAGCATGTCCGGGCCGAAGAACATGGTCGTCCTCCACGGAGACCAGACCGGCGAGGAGCTCCTGCTCCAGGCGCTCCGGCTCCTCGAGCGCGACGTGATCGGCGCCGGGGTGACGCTGCAGCACTACGACCTATCTCTTTCCCGCCGGCGGGCGACTCGAAACCAGGTCGTCCTGGAGGCCGCCGGCGCGCTCCGGGAGGCCGGCTTCGGCCTCAAGGCGGCGACGATCACGCCCGAGGACCCCGGCGACGTGGGCAGCCCCAACGCCGTCCTGCGGGCGGCGGTGGACGGCCGCGTGATCGTGCGGACCGGCCGCCGCATCCCGGGCGTCAGGCCGCCGGCCGCCGTCTACGCGCCCATCTCGGTCATCCGCATGGCCGTGGACGACGCCTACGGGGCCCGCGAGTGGCGTGAGGGCGACGGGCTGGAGGAGTGGGCGTACCGCACCGAGCGGGTCAGCCGGCGCACGTGCCGGATCGTGGCGGAGTACGCGTTCGCCCACGCCCGCCGGTTCGGCGCCAGCGTATTCGGCGGGCCCAAGTGGACGGTCAGCCCGGTCTACGAGGGCATGTTCAAGGAGGAGATGGACCGGGCGGCGACGGCCAACCCGGACGTCCGGTACGAGCCGCGGCTGATCGACGCCACCTACGCGCTGCTGCTGGCGACCACCGGCGACCCGCTGCGCCGAGTCGGTCCTGCTCGCGTTCGACGACGCCGGCCAGGTCCGCGTGGCGATGAGCGAGGCCCCGCACGGCACGGCGCCCGCCCTCGAGGGCAAGAACGTCGCCAACCCGATGGCGATGATCCTGGCCGTCGCGAGCGTGCTGCACTACATGCCGGGCCGGGCGTGCCACGCCGCGTCGCGGGCGATCTACGAGGCGACGCTGGAGGCGGTGTCCGACGGCGTCAAGACGGCGGACCTGGGCGGCCACGCCAGCACGACCGACTTCGCCGACGAGGTCGTGCGGCGGGTCCGGACCAAGGTGGAGGTCTGGAGCTCCCTGGCCGACCTGGAGGTCTGACCGCCACTCCACTTGCGCGCAGCTAGCTTCCAAGCTTATAGTTGCAGAGGAGCTAGTTGCAAATGAGTACCCCTTCCTTCCGAAGCCCCTGGGCGCTGGCCATCCTGTCACTGCTCTTCGAGCGGGACATGCACCCGTACGAGATGCGCCGCCTGGTCCGCGAACGCGGCAAGGGCGAATATGTCGATCTCCGCCCGGGCTCGCTGTACCGCACCATCGAGCGCCTGGAGCGCGCTCGCCTCGTGGAGCCGGTCGAGACCACCCGCGAGGGCAAGTTCCCGGAGCGGACCGTGTACCGCATCACGCCGAACGGCCGCGAGGAGCTCGAGGAGTGGATGCGCGAGATGCTCGCCACGCCCGCCAACGACTTCCCGCAGGTGGTCCAGGCGCTCTCCGTCCTGCCGATCCTGGAGGCGGACGACGCCCGGCTCCAGCTGGAGAGCCGCCTGCTCCGGCTGGAGAGCGAGGTCGCCGCCATGCAGACGGCCATGCGCCGCCTGGAGGGCGTGCTCCCGCGCATCTTCAGCGTCGAGGCCGAGCTCGCCCTGGCCCTGCGGCAGGCCGAGCTGGACTGGATGCGGGGCCTGGTCGAGGACCTGCGCACCGGCCGGCTGGCGTGGACTCACGAGCAGCTGCGGACGGAGTACGCCGACCTCGCCAGCGGCGGCCGCCCTCTGGACCTGACTGCGCGGCCCGTGAAGGCGCTCGACGGCGGCGAGTAGGACGAGGGGATGGCCTAGCGGGCACGGCCCCGGCGGCGGGTTGCCGCCCGCCGCCGAGGGTCACCTCCGAGTCGGTCCCGCCGCGAGCAGGCCCAGCCCGGCAGTCGATCACCGCCAGCATACCGGGCCGCGCTCCGCGGGTGAACACAGACCTCACTCTGAGCAAGGAGCGTTCGACCATGTCCTCGTCGTCACGCGTGAACCCGTGGGCGGTGCTCGTGGTGCTGGCCCTGGGCCTGTTCATGACGCTGCTCGACCTCACGATAGTCAACATCGCGATCCCGAGCCTGGTGGACGGCATCCACGCCAGCCTCGACCAGGTGCTCTGGGTGCTCAACGCGTACAGCCTCGCCTACGCGGTGCTGCTGATCACGTCGGGCCGGCTCGGCGACGTGCTCGGCCCCCGCAACCTCTTCGTCGCCGGCCTGGTGGTCTTCACGGCGGCCTCGGTGTTCAGCGGCCTCGCCCAGGACCCGACCCAGCTCATCGTGGGCCGGGCCATCCAGGGCGTGGGCGCCGCGATGCTGGCGCCGCAGAGCCTCGCGATCCTGCTCGGCATCTTCCCGCCCGAGCGGCGGGGGCCCGTGTTCGCGGTCTTCGGGATCCTGGCCGGCGTGGCCGTGGTGGCCGGGCCGACGGTCGGCGGCTTCCTGGTCAGCAACGTGGGCTGGCGCTGGATCTTCTTCGTCAACGTGCCGCTCGGCATCGCCGTCGTGATCGCGGCGCTGGCGATCGTGCCGGACCTCCGGCCGGGGCGGCGCCACCGCCTGGACCTCCTCGGCGTCGCGCTGGCGACGGCGGGCCTGTTCTGCCTGGTCTTCGGCCTGATCGAGGGCCAGCGCTACGACTGGGGCACCGTCACCGGCGCCCTGACCATCCCGGAGATCATCGGCGCCGGCGTGGCGCTGCTGCTGGTGTTCCTCGTCACCCAGGCGCTGCGGCAGGGCCGCGAGCCGCTGCTGCCGTTCGCCGTGTTCCGGGACCGCAACTTCACGGTCATGGCCCTCGTGCTGTGCGCGATGGGGTTCGCGGTCGTCGGCCTGTACCTGCCGCTGACGATCTACTACCAGTCGGTGCTGGGCCTGAGCGCGATCGCGGCGGGCCTCACCGTGGCCGTCCAGCCGCTCGCGATGCTGTTCAGCTCGGGCTTCGCCAACAGCCCGGCCGGCGCGCGCCTGGGCGCCAAGCGGGCGCTCGTCCTCGGCCTGCTCCTGCTCGCGGCCGGCTCCGCGTTCATCGCCTGGACGGCGCGGGCCGACTCCGGCCGGTGGGACTTCGTGCCCGGGCTGGTGCTCAGCGGGATCGGGATGGGCTTCATCTGGACGCCCGTGTTCAACCTGGCCACCCGCGACCTGCGGCCCGACCTGGCCGGCGTGGCCTCCGGCGTGCTCAACACGATCCAGGAGCTGGGCGCCGTGGTGGCCAGCGCCTCCGTCGGGGCGCTGCTCCAGAACCGCCTGGCGACGTCGCTCCACGACCAGGCGGTCGCCGCGTCGCACCAGCTCCCCGACCAGTTCCAGGCCCCCTTCGTGGCGGCGTTCAGCGACGCCGCCGGCCGCGGGCTCGAGATCGGGGCCGGCCAGACGGGGAGCAGCGTGCCGGTGCCGCCCGGGCTGCCGGCGCCGGTCGTCCAGGAGCTGACGCAGCTCGCCCACTCGACGTTCACCCACGCGTTCGTCGCGGCGATGCGGCCGACGCTGGTGCTCCCGATCGCGGTGATCGTGGCCGCCGCGCTGCTGGTCGCGGTCGCCGCCCGGGGCCGGGCGCGGAGCGTGCCCGAGCCGGTGCCCTGCGAGGAGCCGATCAGCGCGTAGAACGGAAAGCATGCTGTGCGTCGGCACGTCGGGCTGGCAGTACCGGCACTGGCGGAACACGTTCTATCCCCGCGGAGTGGCGCAGTCCGGGTGGCTGCGCCACTTCGCGCAGCGGTTCGCCACGGTCGAGCTGAACAACTCCTTCTACCGGCTGCCGGAACGGGCCACGTTCGAGCGCTGGCGGGAGGCGACGCCGGACGACTTCGTGTTCGCGGTCAAGATGAGCCGGTACCTCACCCACATCCGGCGGCTGCGGGAGCCGGAGGAGCCGGTGGGGCGGTTCTTCGAGCGGGCCCGGGGCCTCGGCGGCAAGCTGGGGCCGGTGCTGCTCCAGCTCCCGCCCACGCTGCCGGCGGACCTGGGCCGGCTGGCCGACACGCTGGACCGGTTCCCGTCCGGCGTCCGGGTGGCGGTGGAGCCGCGCGACGACTCGTGGTTCGGCGACGGGCTGCGGTCGCTGCTGGAGGAGCGCGGCGCGGCGCTGGTCCTGGCGGACTCGCCGCGCCGGAGCACGCCGGTGTGGCGGACGGCGGACTGGGGCTTCGTGCGCTTCCACGAGGGCCGGGCGACGCCGAGGCCGTGCTACGGCGAGCGGGCGCTGGCGACGTGGGCGGAGCGGATCGCGTCGCTGTGGGGCGCCGGCGCCGACGTCTTCTGCTACTTCAACAACGACGCCCGCGCCTGCGCCATCCGGGACGCGGTGACGTTCGCCAGGCTGGCCCGGCGGGCGGGCCTGCGCCCGACCCGGGTGCCGGAGCCGGCCGAGGTCCACGTGGCGGTCTGAGCGGCCGCCGGCGCGGCGAATCTGCCACGATGTCGGCGTGAGCGTTCATGCCGAGCACGTCGGCAGCCTGCTCCGGCCGCCCGAGCTGCTGCGGGCCCGCGCCGCCTGCGCGCGGGGCGAGCTCGACGAGGAGGGCCTCCGCCGGCTGGAGGACGAGGCGGCTCAGGCCGCGATCGCGCTGCAGCGCGAGGCCGGCGTCGGGGTGTTCACCGACGGGGAGATGCGCCGCGCCACGTGGATGGCCGGCCTCCTGGAGTCGCTGGGCGGCGTCGTGGAGCTCGCCACCGCCGCGCGCGTGGGCTGGCACAGCGACCGCGGCGAGGACCCGCCGGTCGCGGAGACGGACTT
>VBJR01000050.1:0-1611 GCA_005880175.1 Chloroflexota bacterium | reverse complement strand
AGCATCGAGGCGGCGTTCCTGGCCGAGCACGCGCCGGGCCCGTACAAGATCACGATGATGAGCTCGTCGATGGGCGGGCTGCTGTGGCGGCCGGGCATCAGCGAGGCCGCCTATCCGACGGTCGTCGACATGCTGCGCGACCTGGTGACCCTGCAGCAGCGCGAGATCGAGGGCCTGATCGACCAGGGCGTCCGCTGGATCCAGCTCGACTCGCTCGGCTACAACCAGGTGATCGACGACAACTTCCGCCGGCAGCTCGGACCGCGTGGCGCCGCCGACCCGGCGGCGATCCTGGACATGACGATCCGCCTCGACCGCGAGCTGGTCGGCGCGGCCCGGGCCCGAGGGCCCGAGGTGACGATCGGGATGCACATGTGCCGGGGCAACAACCGGAGCGCGTGGATGGCGCAGGGCAGCTACGAGGCGGTCGCCGAGCGCCTGTTCGGCGAGGTGGACGTGGACCGCTTCCTGCTCGAGTACGACACCGAGCGGGCGGGCGGGTTCGAGCCGCTGCGCTTCGTGCCGCGGGGCAAGACGGTGGTGCTGGGCCTGGTCTCGTCCAAGTTCCCCGAGCTGGAGTCGAAGGACGACCTGCGGCGCCGGATCGACGAGGCGGCGCGGTACGTGCCGGTGGAGCACCTGGCCCTGAGCCCGCAGTGCGGGTTCGCGTCGAACGCGTCCAGCACACCGGGCAACGTGCTCACCATTGACGACCAGCGGCGCAAGCTGGAGCTGGTCGCGGAGACGGCGCGGCTCGTCTGGGGCTGACGGCCCGGCCGGGCTGGGGCGCCGGCTTGGGGCGTTCTGCGCCGCGCGGCGTCCGGGTGTGGGAGTTCGGCGAGGGGCGCCTCCGGTGGGCTAGCCCGTCCCCTTCGTCGAGCGCCCACACCGCTGGCGTCGCGCGGATGCCCAGCGGCCCAAGCCGACCGACAGCCCTCTTCCGCCTCCTGGCCCTGAAAAGCCGGGCTCAGCCCGTCTGGATCTTCTTGAACGCTTCGGCGTACTCGAAGCCGGCTTTCTCGCCGGTCTGGCGCATCCGGTCCTTGATCCACTGGCCCGGGCCGCCGTCGCCGCGCGGGACGCGGCCCTCGAACTGGCTGCGGTGGCACAGGATCGCCTCGATCTTCTTGTCCACCAGGCCGGTCGCGTCCACGAAGTGGTCGGGGTTGTCGAAGCCCGGCAGCCAGACTTCCCTGACCTTGTGCGCCTCCAGGCCCTCCTCGAGCAGCTCGGGGTACGCCCGCGGGTTGCGCGCGTCGGGGTAGACGGCGCTCATCGTCGCCTCGCCCACCGCCAGGTGGTCCGGATGCGACGCCCCGATGCCGATGCCCAGGGAGCGCACCGGCAGGTGCGTCAGCACCAGGTCGGGCTTGTAGCGCCGGATCTCGCGGGAGATCGCCTTGCGCAGCTCCGTGTTCGGCGCCAGGTAGCCATCGCGGAAGCCCAGGAAGACCACGTCCTTCACGCCCAGCACCTCGGCGGCGGCGCGCTGCTCGGCGTACCGGGTGGCGCTCAGCTCCGCGTCCGGCACGGAGGGGTCCTCGCCGCCCTGGCAGCCGTCGCTGCAGATGACGTAGAAGACGTCCGCTCCGTCGCCCGCCAGCTTGGCGA
>VBJR01000049.1:13336-38383 GCA_005880175.1 Chloroflexota bacterium | reverse complement strand
GACCGTGGACGCGTTCCAGCACTGGATCTACACGAGCGACGAGGGGCGGGACCGCGATGCCCGCGACCGGCACTGGGCGGCGCTGTGCGACCGGTTCAAGCCGGGCGTGGACTGGAGCGGCCCGACCGACTGGCGGACGGCCCGGTGGCTGGCCCAGCCCCACTTCTACACCCACCCCTTCTACTACGTGGAGTACGGCATCGCCCAGCTCGGCGCGCTCCAGGTCTGGCGCAACTCCCTCCGCGACCACGGCGAGGCCGTGGGGGCGTACCGGGAGGCGATGCCGCGCGACCGAACTGGAAGGCCGAGGAGCCCTCCATCAGGGTCCGGTCTAGGTCGAAGAAGGCCGCCCCGCTCGCGGTCAGCCCCCGTTCACCTCCACGATCACCGCGTCGCCCTGGCCGCCGCCCGAGCAGATCGCCGCGCAGCCCATCCCGCCGCCGCGGCGGCGCAGCTCGAGCACGAGCGAGCCCAGGATGCGCGCGCCCGACGCGCCGATCGGGTGGCCCAGCGCCACGGCGCCGCCGTTGACGTTGACGCGCTCCTCGTCCAGGTCCAGCATCCGGGCCGAGTTGAGGGCCACGGCCGCGAACGCCTCGTTGATCTCGACCAGGTCGAGGTCGGCGGCCCGCGCCCCGGCCTTCTCCAGCGCCCGGGCCAGTGCCAGCGCCGGCACCGTGTGCAGCCACGCGTAGCGCTCGGCGCTCATGCCGTGGGCCACGATCTCCGCGAGCGGACGCAGGCCCCGCTCGCGCGCCGTGCCGGCCGCCATGACCACGACGGCCGCCGCGCCGTCCGAGATCTGGGACGCGTTGCCGGCGGTGATCGTGCCGCCGGCGCCGAACGCGGGCGCCAGCGCGGAGAGCGTCTCGGCCGAGGTGTTGGGCCGGACGCCCTCGTCGCGGCCGACGGTGAGCAGCTCCCCGCGGCGCCGCGTCACGGTGACCGGCACCGTCTCCGCGTCCAGCCGGCCCGCGTCCCAGGCGTCCGCCGCGCGCCGGTGCGAGCGGGCCGCCCACGCGTCCTGCTCCTCGCGGCCGATCTCCAGCTCGCGGTTGACCTCGTCGGACGACTCGCCCATCGTCTGGCCGGTGAACGTGGACCAGAGCCCGTCGTGGACCATCGAGTCCACCAGCTCGGCGTTGCCCATCCGGGCGCCGAACCGGGCCTTGGGCACCAGGTACGGCGCCTGGGACATCGACTCCATGCCGCCGGCGACCACGATCTCGACCTCGCCGGCCCGGATCATCTGGTCGGCGAGCGCGATCGCGTTGAGGCCGGACAGGCAGACCTTGTTGATCGTCAGGGCGGGCACCTCCCGCGGCACGCCGGCCAGGATGGCGGCCTGGCGGGCGGTGATCTGGCCGGCTCCCGCCTGCAGCACCTGGCCCATCACCACGTAGTCCACGTCGGCCGGCTCGACGCCGGCCCGCTCCAGGGCCGCCTTGATGGCGATGCCGCCGAGATCGACCGCCGGCAGCTCACCGAGCGCGCCGCCGAACTTGCCGATCGGCGTCCGCGCGCCGGCCACGATCACCGTCTTCGCGTTCACCCACTCATGCTACGGGCCGCTCTGACGCGACGCGAAGTCCACCCGGCCCACGACCGCGCGGACCGTCACCGTGCCCGTCGGGCTCGGGGCCAGGTTCGCGGTCCACCGGCGCGGCGCGGCCACCTGGTCCGGCGTGAACAGCCACGTGCCGTCCGCGTGGAAGTTGCCGGCCTGGGCGGTGACCGTCGCCCGGGCGTCCGTCGGCTGGGGCAGGACGATCGAGACGTTCCCCGCGCTGTCGTCGATGTCGAGCCCGCTGCCGCCTGGCGCGAGCTGGCCGTCGAACGTGACGTCGCCGAGCGTCTTGGTCACGGTGGTCGCGCCGGCGACGGTCACGTTGGCCAGCTGGACCTCGCCGAAGGGGGAGTCCAGCGTGGAGGCGCCGCGGAGCGTCGTGTCGCGCACGTCCACCGAGCCGGAGCCGCTGAAGCGGACGGTGCCGTCGATGCCCTGGATGCGCACGTCGCCGTCGTTGCTGACGTCCACGTCCGTGCGTGCCGGGACGGTGATCGTGATGATCGAGTTGCGGTCGATGGCTGGCACCGTGAACAGCAGCCCGGTCTGCCGGACGAGGACGAGGTCGCCCTGGCGGCTGACGTCGACCGCCATCTGGCCGAGGGCGGCCGCCGCGGCCGCCCGGGTGACGGCGCCGGCGGAGCGCCGGTCCTGGACCGTGATCCGGCCGTCCCGCCCGGCCTCGATCGCGACCGACCCGAACCGCGCGTCCACGTGGAGCCGGGGCCCGGGACCCACCTCGAGCGTGGTGGTGCGCTGGACCTGCGCGACGGTCGAGGCGAGCGACGTCGCGGTCACGAGGACGAGGGGGACGACGACCAGCCCGGTCGCCACGGCGACCACGAGGCCGGTGACGCGCACCCACCCGGGGACCGGCTCCATGTCAGCTCCTCCCCTGCGGCTGGGGCACGAACCGGTAGCCGACGCCCCACACGGTCACGATCGCGTCGCCGAGCGGCCCCAGCTTGCGACGCAGGCGTCGGATGTGCGTGTCTACCGCCCGGTCGAAGCCCTCGTAGTCGCCGTCCCAGATCCGCTCCAGCAGGAAGTCGCGGCTGAACGCCCGGCCGGGGTGCGTCGCGAACAGCACCAGCAGGTCGTACTCCTTGGGGGTCAGGTGCAGCGTCTCGCCGTCCAGCGTGGCGGCGTGCGCGCCGGGATCGATGCGCAGGGGCCCGTGGAGGATCGCGGCCGGCCCGGCGCTCACCGGGGTCGGCCCGGCGCCGGCGGTGGCCATGGTGGCGCCGCGCTGGCTCTCCAGCGCGACGCGGCGCAGCGCCGCCCGGGCCCTGGCCAGCAGCTCGCGCATCGAGAACGGCTTGGGGACGTAGTCGTCGGCGCCCACCTCGAGGCCCAGCACGCGATCGACCTCCTCCGTCCGCGCCGTCAGCATGATGATCGGCATCAGGTGCTCCTCGCGCAGCCGCCGGCAGACGGCGAGCCCGTCCAGGTCGGGCAGCATCCAGTCGAGGATCACGAGGTCGGGCGACCGATCCTGCGCGACGGCCAGCGCGGTGCGGCCGTCGAACGCCTGCGCCACCTCGTGACCCTCGGCGACGAGGCGGTCGCGGATCAGGTTGCTCATGTCCACCTCGTCCTCGACCACCAGCACCAGCGCCATCACCCAACCTCCGCGAGCTGTGCGACCGGGAGTCGCACGGTGAACCGGCTGCCGGCCCCCACCTCGCTCTCGACCGAGATGGTCCCGCCCATCGCCTCGACCAGGTCGCGCGCGATCGAGAGGCCGAGCCCGAAGCCGCCGGTGCTGCGGGCGCGCGAGGCGTCCGTCCGGTAGAAGCGCTCGAACACGCGCTCCAGGTCCTCGGGCGGGATCCCGATGCCGGTGTCGGCGACCGAGAGCGCCACGTGGCCCGGGCCGTCCATCGTCGCCTCGATCGAGACCAGACCGCCCTCCGGGGTGTACGTCACGGCGTTGCGGACCAGGTTCAGCATCACCTGCGTCAGCCGGTCCGGGTCCGCCATGACCAGCGGCACGCCGCCCTCGGGCAGGCGCTCCAGCAGGGTGACCCGGCGCTGGCGCCGGGCGATGGGCCCGAGCGCCTCCCGCGCGTGGCGCACGACCTGGACGACGGAGACCGGGCCCAGCATCAGCTGCAGCTCGCCGGCCTCGGCGCGGGCGACGGCCAGCAGGTCGTCCACGAGCGCGTTCAGGCGCTCGGTCTCGCGGCCGATCACGTCGAGGTAGCGCGTGACCTCCGCGTCGAGCGTCGCCGCGTCGTCGCGCATCGTCAGCGACTCCACGTGGGCGCGGATGCTGGCGATCGGTGTGCGCAGCTCGTGCGAGAGGTTGACGATCAGCTCGCGCTGGCTCTGGTCCGCGCGCTCGGCCCGCTGCCGCTCCGCCTCGGCTGCCGAACGCGCCTCGGCCAGCCGCACCTGCGCGTCGCTCACGCCGAGCATCCAGGACGCGACCGCGCCCCAGCCGGCCGCCGCCTGGTCGAGGACCCAGAGGACCCACGCCAGGAGCACGACCCCGGCGACGCCCAGCAGGAGCGCGAGCAGCAGGCCGCGGAGATCGATGCCGGTGCCGCTGCCGGTCGCGAGCAGCAGCAGGCCCTGGAACTGGACGTCGGACGGGTGGTACGTCAGCCGGTCGAGCAGGTACCACGCCGGCGTCAGCGCCGCGGCCAGGGCGACGCTGAGGCCGAGCACCTCCAGCAGGAACGCCAGCAGGCCGACCGGGAACTGGAGGAAGAGGTAGAGGATGCTCTTCCAGGTGACGGCGTTCGCAAGATGGTCGCGCACGCGCGCGAGAGCTGGCGCTCGAACGCGGCGAAGCCGTGGGCGAACACGAACGTCAGCACGATCGCGGGGATGCCGACCAGGACCAGCGCGCCGGAGAGGCCGCCGGCGAGGCCGATGACCAGGACGACGAAGTAGAGGAACCCGAGCGGCAACCGGGTGGCGAGGAACATCGCCGAGACGTACGTCCGCCGCCGAACGAGCCCCTGGAAGATGGCACCCATCGCCAGGGAGTCTAGGAGGCGAGTGGGGCGAAACCGGCGCGAATCGGTGTCAGTCGTTCGTCACATGCCGAGCGCGTGCCGGATCCAGGCCTCCTGGGCCGACACGGCGCTGTCCAGATTGGCGCCGACCAGGTCGTGGTCGCCGCCCGGGACCCACATGAGCTTCGACTCGACGCCCGCCTGCTGGAGCGCCGTGTAGGTGGCGTTGGTCCAGGCGGCCGGGATCGTGTGGTCCACGGTGCCCTGGACGATCAGCACCGGGGGCTCCCACGAGGCCAGGTAGTTGCGGGGCGACAGGTGCCGGTAGCCGTCGGGGTTGGAGTCGGGCGTGCCGAGACCGGCCAGCGAGTCGGGCCGCTGGACCCACCACATGCGCGCGTTGTCCGCCATGTCGGTGCTGACGGGCGCCTGCAGGACGACGGCGCGGATGCGGGGATCGACCACCATCGCGAGCTCGCTGATGCCGCCGCCGTTGCTGTGGCCGACGAACGCGATCCGGCTCCTGTCGGCCTGGGGCAGCGCGCTGACGGCGGTGACCAGGTCGAGCGCCGTCACCAGCTGGCCGACGATCTGGGGCAGGTCGGCCGGCGCCGGGCCGGATCCCGAGTAGCCGGGCCAGTTGGGGGCGACCGAGATGAAGCCGTGGGCGGCCATGGGGTCGCCGAAGATGCCGGAGTCCTGGCCGATCCAGTAGCGCTCGGGCGGGATGAAGCCGTGGTTCACGACGACGACCGGGAAGGGCCCCGGGCCGTCGGGCAGGGAGATCGTGCCAGTCATCGTCTGGCCGTTGCTGGGCCAGCTCATGTGGTACTTCGTGAAGCCCGCGCCGCGGAACATCTGGTCGCCGAGGGTCAGCTGACCGCCCGGGTAGGCGCGGGCGCGGAGCGACTCGATCGCATACGGAGGCAGCTGCGGGGTGGGGGTGGGGGCCGGCGTCCGGGCGGCCGTGGCCCGCGGCGTAGGCGTGGCCGCTGGCGCGTGCCGAGGCTGGGCCGCCGTCTGCCCGCTGCTGCACGCCGCGGCGGCGAGCGCCATCGCGAGGAGACCGGTTCGCCACCGCATCCCGCCCTGGACTGTACCGCACTGCCGGGCGTGTTCGGACCTGCGGCCGGGACGGAATGTCGGGTTCTCGGGACAGGTTTGACAGCCGCGGCGGGCGGCTGCTAGCCTCTGGGCCCACTCATTTGGGACCCATGTCCCGGGTGGTCCATTGGGGGGTAGCTCTCGGTGATCGCTGGTCGACACATAACGCACGGAGTCGTATTCGCGCTGGCGCTGGCGCTCTCCGGCTACGCGACGCTCGATCACGGGCTGCCGCAGGCGCTTCGCCTGCGGCTGGGCGAGACGAACGCCCAGGGCCTGGTGATGGGCCAGGGTGGCCAGGTGGGCAGCGTGCAGCTCGGCCGCCTGAGCACGATCATCAAGCCGATCGGGATCCCCACGTCGGAACCCGTCTCGCACACGGCGATCACGTACGAGGTGAAGAACGGGGAGACGCTGAAGGACCTCGCGGCCCGGTTCCACGTCTCGACGAACAGCATCCGGTGGTCGAACTTCTCGTCGCTCAAGAGCACGTCGAAGGACGTGAGCACGGGCCAGAAGATCATGATCCCGCCGGTGGACGGGATCGTGGTGACGGCCCAGCCGGGGGACACGCCCCTCAGCCTCGGCAACATCTACCACGTGTCGCCGAGCGCGATCGTGGACTTCAACTACCTGCGGTCGTCCGAGCAGGACCCGATCGCGGGTGGCACCGTGGTCGTGATCCCCGGCGGCACCGGCGCCAGCTTCGAGACGCCGGCGTCGAGCTCGAGCGTGGCCAGCCCGGTCGCGCACGGCGGCAACGGCGGGTACTCGATCCTGACGGTCGGCGGCTCGTACCCGGTCCGGGCGGGCAACCGCTTCTCGTTCGGCTACTGCACCTGGTACGTGTACAACCGGCGGGCGGTGCCCTGGCTGGGCAACGCCTGGCAGTGGTTCGGGAACGCGCAGGCGGCCGGCTTCGCGACGGGCCAGACGCCGCGGGTGGGCGCGATCATGGTCACCTGGGAGAGCAGCTTCGGCCACGTCGCGATCGTGGACGCGGTGAACCCGGATGGCTCGTTCGTCGTGTCCGAGATGAACTTCGTGCGCTGGGACGTGATCGACCAGCGGCAGATCAAGCCGGGCGGCGTCCCGCTGATCGGGTTCATCTACTAACCAGGCCGCGTCACAGCCGGCCGCCGCCGGCGACGAACGCGACGACGGCGAGCGCGGCCGAGCCGAGCGTGAGCCGGAAGGCCAGGCGCTCGCGGTTCCTCAGGGTTGCCACGAGGATGCCGGCCGCGAGCGCTGCCGCCAGGGCGGTGTGGAGCGCTGCAAGCGCCCGCGGCTCGAGCGCGGCCGCGAGGGCGATGGTGAGGTTGGCGGCGAGGAGCAGAGTCGCGGCTGCGAGCGCGGCCGCGCGCCTGCCGACCAGCTGGGGCAGGCCGCGGATGCCGAGGGCCCGGTCGGCGGCGATGTCCGGGAGGGCCTGGGTGAAGTGGCCACCGGCACCGGCCAGCGCGGAGGCGGCGACGGCCCAGGCGGGCGGCCAGTGCGGCCCGGGACCGGCTCTGGGCAGCCCGAGGGCCACGGCGACGGGCAGGAGCCCGAAGGCGACGGCGTAGGGCAGCACGCTGAGCGGCCGCGCCTTGAGCCCGGCGTTGTAGGCGAGCGCAGAGGGGCACGGCGGCGACGAGGGCGACGAGGGCGGCGACGCGGACGGTGGCGGCGCTGGCGCCCCCGCCCTGGTCAGCCGCAGAGGCGGCGAGCGGCTTGTCAGCCCGACCGGCGGCCCGATCGAGCTCTCGATCGAGGTAGTCGTTCGACCACCCAACCCCGAGCTGCCCGGCCCCAACGGCAGCGGCGATCCAGAGCGTCCCACGCCCGGCCCCAGCCGCCAGGGCGAGGAGCGAGGTCAGGATGGTGACGGCGGCCGCGGGCTCCGGATGACAGGCCGCAAGGAGAACGAGCAGGGACCGCCAGGCCCGCGGCCGGGGCCGACCGGGCCCGGCAGCGGCGACGGGACGACCAGGCGGCACGGAGCCATGGTAGGCGGGAAGCGTCGAGGCCAGCGGTTGGGTACCATAGTGGGCGCTCCAAGCTCGGAGCCACCGGCCCGCAGGCCGGTCGGCCTCCGCCCGTGGGTCGGCAAAGGGCATGTGGTGAGCCCAACGGTCGGTAAAACCGCCGCGAAAGCTGTGGGGGTTCGACTCCCTCCCGGCCCACCAAACCGCAACCGCGGCGGCCGGTGCGGCGCTCGAATGCGTTCCATGAGAGCTACCACCTCCGCGGCATGATCCTGTCGGGGCTCGTACCCGACGATTCGCCCGTGCTCGATATCCAGCGCGTCGAGCAGGGGCTCCGAGGCAGCTACTCACCACCTGGATCGAAAAGTCGGTAGTCCTTCGGTAATTCTTCGGATGTGCGGCTGCCGCGGGCGCTGGGATGCTGGCAGCCGGCATGGCGACGACCACCGATCGGCCACAGACGTCCACCCCGGCATCCGGA
Organism: Chloroflexota bacterium; assembly: GCA_005880175.1. The sequence goes on along the minus strand of VBJR01000049.1, from coordinate 30,298 downwards.
GATCCAGAGGCAGAGGCTGGCGGGAGCTCCCTCCCGTCCGTCTCCCTGCCCGCACGGCGTCCCGCGCGTGAACGTCCAACTGATTGTACGTGCCGCGTTGTACGGGTGTACGTGGTGGTTAGGATCGGCCGCCGATACGCTGCCGACAGCACGAAACACTCCGCGCTGACGACGGTTAGTGGGGAGCCGGCGAGACGCGGCCGGGCAGCTCGGCCGGCACTCGCCGCCAGTCAATCGTTCGCACACACCGGAGGCACAGCGCGCTCATGAGTCAGCTGGATGAGGTCGAGGCGGTCGTACGGCGTGTGGAGAGCTCGCCGCTGTCGGAGCTCGTCCACGTCTCGATCGATGACGTGCAGCAGCAGATGGACAGCTACCTGCTCCCCACGATGGACGCGATGTCGCTGTACCGGCGCTGGGAGCGGCAGCAGTGGGCCGTCTACGACCTGGACCTCGCCACCGACGTGCAGCACTGGTCCTCCCTGGACGACGAGACCAGGCGGATCGTGCGCCGCACCATGACCCTGTTCTTCATCGGCGAGCAGGCGGTCACCGACACGCTCAGCCCGATCCTGCACGCGGCCGCGCACGAGGACGAGGGCATCTTCCTCGCCACCCAGGTCGCCGACGAGGCCCGTCACACCGTCTTCTTCCATCGCTTCTTCGACGAGGTGCTGGAGGTCCACGGGGGGCTGAAGGCCGCGCTGGAGACCGTCGGGCCCGAGGCCACCGCCGGCTTCAGGGGGATCTTCGAGACCCACCTCGTCGCGGCCACCGACGCCGTCCGCCGCGAGCCGCGCGACCTGCGCGCGTGGGTCGAGGCGGTCGTGACCTACCACATCGTCATCGAGGGCTTCCTGGCGCTCACCGGTCAGCGCAGCCTCCTCCGCTTCACCCGCGCCACCGGCTTCATGCCCGGCTTCCACGCCGGGTTCATCGCGGTCGCGCGCGACGAGTCGCGCCACATCGGCTTCGGCGTCCTCGCGCTGCGCCGTCGCGTGCTCCAGGACCCCGAGATGGCGCGCGTCGTCGCGCTCAAGCTGCTCGAGCTCTCCGAGGCCGCGGTGCTCACCATCGTCGACCCCGACACGCGGCTCGAGGTCCCCGACCCCAGCGACCAGCCGCCGGAGCTGCGCCAGAGCCCGCTCGACTTCCGCGAGTACTCGGTGGGCCAGCTTGCGAAGCGGATACACGCGATCGGGCTCTCGGAGCCCGTCGCGAGGGACGTCCAGCAAGCCTACCGCGGGCACTTCGAGACCATGTGGCGCGCGTACGAGGCGAAGCACGGCGTCGAGCACCCCGTGCGCTGGTTCGAGCGCGATGAGCTGGCGGCGGCCGGCGCCGCATCGAGGACGTCGTGACGACCGAGTGGTGCCTCGACGAGTCGTTCTGGGAGGCCCAGTACGAGTGCTTCTTCACCCCTGACCGGTTCGCGGCCGCGCCCGGCGAGGTCGACCGCCTGCTGGCGCTCACCGGCGTCACGAGCGGATCGGTGCTCGACGTCTGCTGCGGGCCTGGCCGGCACGCCATCGAGCTCGCGCGGCGGGGGCTCCGCGTCGTCGGCGTCGACGGCTCCGCGTACCTGCTCGAGCGCGCCAGGCGCGCGGCCGGCAGCGCCGGCGTGGACGTGGAGTGGGTGCGCTCCGACGTGCGCCACCTCCAGCTCGCGGACACGTTCGACCTGGCCGTGTGCCTCTGGACGTCGTTCGGCTACTTCGACGACGCGAGCGACGACGTGCTGTTCGCCCGCCGCGTGCGGGAGCGGCTCGCGCCAGGCGGGATCTTCCTGCTGGAGATGCTGAGCAAGGAGATCCTCGCGCAGGTGTTCTCCCCGGCGTCGGCGAAGGTGCTGGCCGACGGGACGGTCGAGGTGCAGCTGGCCGAGGTGGGGGAGTCGTGGACGCGGTTCCGCAACACGATGCTGTACGTGCGCGGCGACGCCGTGCGCCGCGTCCACTTCGAGCCTGCTGCGGAGCGCCGGGTTCGCGGACGTCACGCTGTACGGGTCGCTGGACGGCATCCCCTACGGGCCGGACGCGCCGCGCCTGATCGTGGTGGCCAGCGCATGAGCAAGCCCACGGCCGCGCCGCGCGTGACGGTCCCCGCGGCCACGCCCGAGTCCATCTTCCTGACCGGCGGCGCCGGCTTCATCGGCAGCCACTGCGCCGACGCGCTCCTGGCCAGCGGACGGTCGGTGACGATCTTCGACAACCTCTCGACCGGCAGCCGCGCCTGGCTCGACGCGCAGCGCGGGCGGCCGGGCCTCCGGGTCGTGATCGCGGACCTCGCCGATCATGGCCGCCTTCGGCGCGAGATGGGCGGCCATGGCGCCGTCTGGCACCTGGCGGCCAGCGCCGACATCCCCGGCGGCTACGAGGACACGCGCATGGACCTCGACAGCTCCGTCGCCGGCACGCGGAACGTGCTCGAGGCGATGCGCGCGACCGGCGTGCGCACCCTCCTGTTCTCCTCGTCCGGAGCGGTCTACGGGCTGCCGGGCGAGCACGGCGTGACGGAGGCCGCGGGCCCGCTGCTGCCGAACTCGCTGTACTCGGCGAGCAAGCTCGCGGCCGAGGCGTTCATCTCGGCGTACTGCCACCTGTTCGGGCTGCGCGCCTGGATCTTCCGCTTCGGCAACGTGCTCGGCGCCCGCATGCCGCGCGGCGTCATCCGCGACTTCGCGACGCGCCTCGCCCGCGACCCCCGCCACCTGGAGATCCTCGGCGACGGCCGGCAGGCCAAGAGCTACCTGCTCGTCGAGGAGTGCATCGAGGGCATGCTCCACCTGGCCGGGACGGTCGAGGCCGACGAGGACCGGCCCTGCCGCGTGGTCAACCTCGGCGCGTCCGGCACCACGGACGTGCAGGGCATCGCGCGCCGGGTGATCGCCGAGCTGGGCCTGGAGGACGTCGCGATCACCGTGCGCGGCGACCGGTTCGCCTGGCCCGGCGACCAGCCCCGCGTGCGGCTGGACGTCAGCCTGGCGGCGGCCCACGGCTGGCGGGCGAGGCGCACCTCCGACGAGGCGGTCGACGAGGCGGTGCGCCGCATGGTCGCCCACCTCGGCCTGGACCGCGCCGTCGCCGCCGGCGGGGTGGCCGGGTCATGAGGGCGTCCGTCGCGGTGCTGGGGCTGTGGCACCTGGGCCTGGTGACGTCGGCGTGCCTGGCCGAGATCGGGGTCAGGGTGGTCGTCCACGATGCCGACCCGGCCGTCACGGCCATGATCGGCGCCGGCGCCTCGCCGGTCTGGGAGCCGGGCCTGGCCGAGCTCCTGGCCGAGCAGCGCCGGGCCGGCCGCCTCGTGGTCGAGCCCGACCTGGCGGCCGCCGTCGGCGGCCGGAGCGTCGTCTGGCTGTGCTTCGACACGCCGCTCGACGACCACGACCGCGCCGACACGGCGGTCCTGCACGAGACGGCGGCCGCCGTGGCCGCCTGCGCCTCGGGGCCGTTCACCCTCGTGGTCAGCAGCCAGGTCCCCGTCGGCACGTGCCGGCGCCTGGCGGGCGTCCTGCCGGCGGGCTCGCACGTCGCGTACGTGATGGAGAACCTCCAGCTCGGCGTGGCGCTGGACCGCTTCCGCCGGCCCGACGTCCTGGTCGTGGGCTCCGACTGCCCCGCCGCCGCCGAGGTCGTCCTGGACCTCCTGCGCTCACTGCCGGGCGATCGCGTCGTCACCGACCTGGAGTCCGCCGAGATGGCGAAGCACGCCATCAACGCGTTCCTCGGCACGTCCATCTCGCTGGCGAACGAGATCGGCGACCTCTGCGCGGCCGTCGGCGCGGATGGGCACGCCGTCGCCAGGGCCATGCGCCTCGACCGGCGCATCGGCGAGCGGGCCAGGGTGACGCCGGGCCTGGGCTTCGCCGGCGGCACGCTCGCCCGCGACCTCCGCTTCCTGGAGCGCCTGGCGACCGAGGTCGGGCTGCGGCCCACGATGGCGCCTGCGGCGCTGCAGGTGAACGCCGGCCGGCTCGACGCGCTGCTGCGGGCGATGTCCGCGGACGTGACGCTGGCCGGCGGCGCGGTCGCCGTGCTCGGCGTGTCCTACAAGTCCGGCTCGGACGTGCTGCGGCGCTCGCCCGGCCTCGAGCTGGCGGCCCGGCTGCATGCGGCCGGCGCGGTGGTGCACGCGTACGACCCGCTCGTGCCAGCCAGGTCGCTGCCGCCGGCGCCAGGGGTCCGCGCGTTCGACGACCCGTACGCCGCGGCCGCCGGCTGCGCCGCCGTCGTCGTGCTCCAGGACGGCCTGGCGCCGGACCGCGTCCGGCTCGACCGGCTCGGCGCCGTCGTGCCGGGCGCCCTGCTGGTCGACTGCTGGAACGCGTTCCGCCCCGCCGACGTGCGGGCGGCCGGGCTGCGCCACGTCGTGCTGGGCAGGGCCGCGGCGTGAGGGCGCTGATCGTCGGCAGCGGCCTGCAGGCGTCGCGCCGGGCGCCCGCCATCGCGAGCGTGGCCGGCTCCTCCGTCGTCGCCGTCGTGGGCCCCGACGCCGTCCGGGCCCGGGCGGTGGCCGAGCCGCTGGGCGCGGCGTGGGGCGCCGACGTGCGCGGCTGGCTGTCCCGCGACGACGTGGACGCCGTGGTCGTCTGCACGCCGCCGGACGTCCACAGGGAGATCGCGCTCGCGGCGCTGGCCGCCGGCAAGCACGTGCTGTGCGAGAAGCCGCTCGCGATGACGTCGGCCGAGGCCAGGGAGATGGTCAGGGCCGCCGCCGCGCGAGGCCGCGTCCTCAAGTGTGGGTTCAACCACCGGCACCACCCGGCCGTCGCCGCGATGAAGGCGCACGTCGAGGCCGGCGGCGTCGGCAGGCCCCTGTTCGGCAGGGCGATCTATGGATTCGGCGGGCGGCCGTCCATGGCGGGCGAGTGGCGCGCCGACCCGCGCCGGACGGCCGGCGGCCACCTGATGGAGCAGGGCATCCACGCGATCGACCTGTTCCGCTGGCTCACCGGCGAGCCGCACGCCGTCACGTGCCGGACCGCGACCGCCGTCTTCCCGATCGAGCCGCTGGAGGACAACGCGTTCTGCCTGCTGGAGCGAGAGGACGGCTTCGTGGCCTCCGTGCACGCGTCGCTGCTGCAGTGGAGGAACCGGTTCGAGATCGAGGTCTACGGCGCGGACGGATACGCCGCCGTCACCGGCCTCGGCGGCAGCTACGGCACCGAGCGCCTGGTCGTCGCGAGCCGCGACCCCTCCGCGCCGTTCGCGGAGACGATCACGGAGTACCGCGCCGCCGACCCCTCGTGGCGGCTGGAGTGGGAGGAGCTCTGCTGCGCGGCGAGGGAGCGCCGGGTGCCCCTCGGCTCCGGCGAGGACGGGGTCGCCGCGATGGAGCTCGTCGAGGCGGCCTACCGCTCGGCGCGCACGGGCCGCCGCGTCGCGGTCGGGGGACGGGATGCCTGAGCTGGTCCGCCCGCCCGTGCTCTGGTTCAACGGCCGCATCGTGCCGTGGGCGGAGGCCACGGTCCACGTCTGGTCGGAGGTCGCCACGCGCGGCACCAACGTCTTCGAGGGCCTGCGCGCCTACCGGGATGACGTGGCCGGCGTGCACCGGCTCGTCTCGCTGGACGCGCACCTGCGGCGCCTGCTCGAGTCGGCGAGGCTGCTTCGCCTGCCGACGGCGCACGTGAGCCGCGCGTCGCTCACGGAGGCGATCTTCGCGCTGGTCGCCGCGCTCGACGAGCCGTCGCACCTCTACGTCCGCCCGACGGTGTACGTGGAGGAGGGCCGCCACGCGGACATGGCGATGGGCGCCTACGTCGTCGCCTTCCCGGTCGGGCGCGCCGCCGGCGCCGAGCGCGGCCTCCGGTGCTGCATCTCGACGTGGCGCCGCGCCTCCGACGCCGTCTTCCCGCCCCGGATCAAGTCGGGCGCCGCGTACCAGGCGTTCCGCCTCTCCGCGATCGAGGCGGCGGAGCGAGGGTTCGACGAGGCGATCCTGCTGGGCCACGACGGCGACGTCACCGAGGCGACCGGCGCCACCGTCTTCGCCGTCCGCGGCGGCGTCGCGGTCACGCCGCCGGTCTCGTCGTCGATCCTGGAGAGCATCACGCGCGGCCACGCGATGCGCCTGCTCGCCGGCATGGGCATCGAGACCGTCGAGCGGCCGCTCAACCGGACGGAGCTGTACGTCGCCGACGAGGTGTTCCTGGCCGGCACGCTGGCCGAGATCGCGCCGGTGGTCGGGGTGGACGGCCTTGCGGTCGGCGACGGCCGACCCGGCCCCGTGGCCACCGCCTGCCGGGACCGCTACCTGGCCATCTGCGAGGGCCGCGAGCGGGACGCCGATGGATGGCTGACCGCCGTGCCGGCGGCCGCGAGGGCGTCGTGAGCGTCGAGGTGGCGGTGCGCCGCCGGGACGTGCCGTTCCTGGTCGCCGGGAGGCGGACGTCGGGTCGCTCGCGCCTGGTGCCGCTGGCACGGGACGCCGGCTCGGTCCCCGTCGCCGTCCCGGAGCTCGACCAGGCGATGGTGGACCGCATCCTGGGCCAGGACCGCGCCCTGCTGGCCGGCGTCCCGTTCCAGGAGATCGTCGAGTTCCTCAACCGAGTCGGGCGGCAGTGGGAGAGCAGGGAGTTCATCCGACGCCGCCTGTTCGTGAGGCAGGCCGTGGAACTGCTCGGCTACTCGGAGCCGATGGCCGAGACCGAGGCCGACTGGATCAGCGTGCTGCTGACCGGGCACGGCCGCATGTACGACATGGTCGAGGTCGAGCTGGGCAGCCGCTTCGTCCTCGACGAGTGGGTGCCCCGCGAGGAGGCGTATGTGCGCGCGTTCCCGCAGGGACACAGCGTGCACGTCCTCGCCGGCAACGTGCCGCTGTCGGGCGTGACGTCCATCGTGCGGGCACTGCTCACCAAGAACGTGTGCACCGTGAAGCTGTCGAGCCGCGACCCGGTGACGCCGGTGTCGCTCGGCCTCAGCTTCCTGGACATCGACCCCGAGCATCCGGTGTCGCGAGCCCTGAGCGTCGTCCACTGGGACCCCGGGTCGGACACCGCCGCCCGGATCATGCAGGCCGCCGACGCGGTGTGCGTCTGGGGCGGCCCCGACGCGGTGCGCTGGGCCCGGGACGCGGCCAGGCCGGACGCGGCGTTCCTGCCGTTCGGGCACCGGCGCTCGCTGGCGCTGGTCGACCGCGACGCCGACCTGCGCCAGGCCGCGATCGGCATCGCGCACGACGTGGCGTTCTACGACCAGGAGGCGTGCTTCTCCACGCTGCAGGCGTTCGTCCACACCGACGCGCTCGGGCTGGTCGACCACCTGGTCGACGCGCTCGCGACCTACGACGGCCTGTACCCACCTGGTATCCCGGCCGAGGACGCCGGCGCCAGGCGCGCGCTGCGGCGGCTGGAGGAGGAGTTCCTGGGCAGCGAGGTGCGCACGTCGCCGGACGGGCGCTGGACCGTCGTGACGTGCGCGCCGGGCCACGTCGGCGAGCACCCGCTCGGGCGCACGCTGTTCGTCCACCCCGTGCCGGACCTGCGCGAGGCGCTGCCGTTCGTGGACCGCGACGTCCAGACCGTGACGGTCGCGCCGTGGCGGTCGAGCGAGCGCCTTCGCGACGGGCTGGCCCTGGCCGGGGCGGCGCGGATCGTGGAGCCGGGCCTGGCCAACGTGTTCCGGCCCGGCTCGCCGCACGACGCGTACTACCCGCTCCAGCGGCTGACGCGCATCGTCGCCAACGAGCGCCCGGCCGCCGTGCACGGCAAGGGCATGGTCGTCCGGATGGACCAGACCGAGGCCCTCCGGCTGGGGCGGATCACGGACCTGGTGCTGTGAGTGAAGGAGAGGGCATGCCATCGATCGCTTCGTCGCGGACCTACTTCCCCGAGGCGGACGTCCACGAGATCCTCCGCGACGTCGAGGCCGTCCTGCGCGGGGACCAGCTCCGCGCCGGCGCGCACGCCGCCTCGCTGGAGCGGCTGGTCGCCGCGTGGTGCGGCGCGACCACGGGCATCGCCATGAACAGCGGCACGTCCTGTCTGGAGGCGGTCTTCCGCGCGCTCGACGTGGCCGGCGGCGAGGTCGTGGTGCCGACCAACACGTTCATCGCGACCGCCGCCGCCGCCGAGCACGCCGGCGCTCGCGTGCGCCTGGTCGAGTCGCACCGCGACACGCTGGCACCGTCGGCGGCCGACGTCGCGGCCGCCCTCAGGCCGGCCACGCGGGCGGTCGTGATCGTCCACATGGGCGGCATCGTCTCGCCGGAGACGCCGGCCATCGCCCGGCTGTGCGCCGAGCGCGGCGTGCCGCTGGTCGAGGACGCGTGCCAGGCGCTGGGCAGCCGGCTCGACGGGCGGCCGGCCGGCTCGTTCGGGACCGCCGCATGCTTCTCCTTCTACCCGACCAAGGTGACGGCCGGCGGCGAGGGCGGCGTTCTGACGACGAGCGACGCGACCCTGGCCGCCGTGGCCGCGTCGCTGAGCGACCAGGGCCGCGGCCCCGACCCGCTGCTCAGCGTCCGCCTCGGCTTCAACTGGCGCCTCAGCGAGTTCAACGCGATCGTGGCCGGCGCGCAGATGCGCCGGCTGGACGACATCCTCGCGCGGCGGGCCCGGATCGCCGGCCGCTACCTGGACCTGCTGCGCGAGGACCCGCTGGTGCCGCCGATGCCGGTCCCGGCCGGCGTGACGCCGAACTGGTACAAGTTCTGGGTCCTGCTGCCCGACGGCGTCGACGCCGAGGCGGTGCGGCAGGCGTGCGCGGCCAACCACGACCTCCGGCTGCCGAACGGCACGCAGGACGTGCCGGTCCACCGGCAGCCGCCGTACCGCGACGGCGGTCACCACCTCCCCGACGCGGACTGGTTCGCGGCGCACCACCTCTGCCTGCCGATCTACCCGGACCTGCCCGTGGAGGCCGCGGCCGGGATCGTCGCGGCGGTGCGCGAGGAGGTCGCCGCCCAGCGCGAGCTCGTGGGGAGCGGCCGGTGATCCCCGCGGTGACGTTCCGCTACCTGCACCGCGACGGCGACACGCGCGCCTGGCCGTGGCTGCTGGCGCGGGAGGCGGGCGAGTGTGCGCGGGAGCTGGGCCGGGTGCTGCGCCAGCCGCCGCGGAACTGGCCCCGGCTCGGCTTCTGGGCGGCTGCCTACCACGCCGGGATGCTCGTGCACCCGATGGCCTCGCGCCGCGTCGCGACGGCCCCGGTCACGGTGGGCGGCCGGCGCCTGCGCGTCCGCTTCCGGCGCAACCAGAGCGACCTCTACATCCTGCGCGAGAACTTCCTCTACGAGATCTACGACTTCCCGTACGAGCGGCAGCTCGGCCGCGTGGCGACGGTCGTCGACCTGGGCGCCAACATCGGGCTGTCCGGGCTCTGGTTCCAGGCGCGCCTCCCCGGCGCCCGGCTGGTCTGCGTCGAGCCTGTCGAGGAGAACGTCGAGCTGCTGCGGCGCAACGCCGAGGACAACGGCTTCGCCTGGACGGTGGAGCACGCGGCGATCGCCGGCCGCAGCGGCACGGTCCAGCTCTACCCGAACGAGTGGTGGAGCTCCAGCTCGACCACCAGGAGCGTCAGCGAGGCCAGGACCGGCAGCCGGACGCGGCTCGAGCACGTGCTCCGCCTGCCGCCGGTGGAAACACGGGCGTGGTCGGTGCCCGACCTGATGGCGCGGTGCGGGCTGGAGACGATCGACGTCCTGAAGGTCGACGTCGAGGGCGCCGAGGCCGAGCTGTTCGCCGGCGACACGCCCTGGCTGGACGCGGTCCGGCTCGTCGTGATGGAGATCCACCGCAAGTACGTGGACCCGGCCCCGATCGTCGCGCACCTCGAGGCGCACGGCCTGCGCCCGGTGCCCGACCGCCCGGGCCCCTGCGACGTCTTCGCGCGGGGCGCCGGCCGGTGACCTACTGCACGGCGTGCGCCGCCGCGCTGCCGGGCCCGGCTCCCGTGACGTGCCGGCGCTGCGGCGCGCAGGCGTTCGACAACCCGCGCGTCTGCGCCGGGGCGATCGTGGCCTCGGGGGACCGCGTGCTGCTCCTGCGCCGCGCCATCGACCCGTGGCGGGACCACTGGGACGTGCCGGGCGGCCACTGCGAACCGGGCGAGCACCCGATGGAGACGGCCGTCAGGGAGACGCTGGAGGAGACGGGCTGCCCGATCGAGATCCGCGGTTTCCACGGCATCTGGCTGGACGCGAGCGCCGGCTCGTCGGCCCCGCCGGTGGTCGTCTACTACCTCGCCAGGCCGTCGGGCCCGGAGATGCCTCACGGCTCGGAGGCGTCCGAGCGGGCGTGGTTCCCGCGCGACGCGCTGCCGGCGCCGCTGGCATTCCCGCCGCACCTGGAGACGGTGCTGCGGGCATGGCGGGAGGCGTCGTGACGACGGCCAGCCCGGCGTCGGGGACGCGCGTGCTCGACGGCCTGTCGCGGCTCGACCAGGTGCTGTACGGCGAGATCGCGTGGGCCGATCTCACGGCTGCCGACCAGGCCGAGCTGCGGCTGGACGCCGTGGCCGACAGCGTCGCGTACCACGTGGCGCGCAACCCGCGCTATGCCGCGTTCTGCGAGCGCCGCGGCTTCCGTCCGGGCGACCTGAACGCGGTCGAGGACCTGGCGGCGGTGCCCCAGCTCCCGGCGACGCTGTTCAAGCGCACCGACGTGGTGACGGCGAGCGGCGAGCCCGTGGCGAAGCGCTGCACGAGCAGCGGCACGCTGGGCGGCGTCAGCGTGGTGCAGCGCGACCGGACGACCATCGACCGGCTGCTCGGCTCGGTCATCTCGGGCGTCGGCCTGCTCGGCGACTGGGTGGACAACGAGCGTCACGTCGTCAACCTGGGGCCGCCGCCGGAGGACGCCGGCGACCTCTGGTTCGCGTACGTGATGGGCCTGCTCGAGCTGATCGCGCCGGCCGAGCACGTGGTCGCCGACGGCGTGCTCCGGCTCGACCGCGCGGAGGCGGCCCTGGACGCGGCCTGCCGCGAGGGGCAGGCGTTCCTGGTCGGGCCGCCGGTGCTCGTGAGGCGGCTGGCCGAGCACCTGCTCGCCGAGGGCCGCGCGCTGCCCGGCGAGCCGCCGATGGTCATCACCGCCGGCGGCTGGAAGCGGCAGGCCGGCGAGCGGATCGACCGCCCGCGGTTCGACGCCCTGGTCCGCGAGGCGTTCGGCATCGGGGCGCGCCCGCTCGTGCGCGACGCGTTCAACATGGTCGAGCTCAACACGGTGCTGTTCGAGTGCCGCGGCGGCCGCAAGCACGCGCCGCCCTGGCTGCACGTGATCGTGCGGCGGCTGGACGATCTGTCGCCGGCCCTCGCCGGCGAGCTCGGCCTCCTCAGCTACCTGGACCCGACGGCGCAGAGCTACCCCTGCTTCCTCCTGGCGGACGACGTGGGGCTCGTGCACGCCGACCGCTGCCCGTGCGGCCTGCCCGGGACGACGCTCGACGTCGTGCGCCGGCTGGAGCGGGTGGAGGCGCGCGGCTGCGCCCTGAAGATGGAGGTATACGGCGTGGAGGAGGGGCGATGACCCGGCCGCTGGAGCCCGCGTTCGCGGTCGACGAGCTGAGCGCGACGACGCCGTCCGGGCAGCGCGTCGCGATCTGGGGGCTGCGCCCGGCGGCGCCGCGCCGCGTGGTCGTGATCGGGGGCGGGATGGCCCGCTCGATGCCCAGCTTCGCGCCGTTCGCGACCTACCTCGCGGCCAACGGGAGCGCCGTGTACCGGTTCGACTCCGTGAACAACGTCGGGCTGAGCGACGGCGAGATCGAGGACTTCCAGGTCAGCGACCTCGCGCGCAGCCTGGAGGCGACGGTCGCGGCCGTCCGCCGCCACGAGGGCACCGACGCCGTGGTGCTGGTCCCGGTCAGCCTCACGGCGCGGCCCGCGTTCCGGCTCGCGAGCCGCGACCGCGGGATCGCGGCGGTCCTCTCGGTGGTCGGCGTCGTCAACTTTCGCGCGACCATGGCCGTGGTCTTCGGGATCGACTACGCGCCGATCCCGGAGCGGGACCTGCCGGAGTTCGTGCCGTTCGAGAAGCTCCCGATCCGCGGCCCCGAGTTCTGGCGCGACGCGCACGAGGCGGCGTGGTGGGAGATGGCCGACACCCGGCGCGACGTGGACGCGATCGAGGCGCCCGTGATCGCGCTCAGCTCGCGCGAGGACTCCTGGGTCTCGATCGAGGACGTCCGCGCCGTGATCGGCCCCGGCGTGTCGCGTCACCCACGCGTCGTCTACGAGCTGCCCTACGCCGGGCACGACCTCGGCGTCAACCTCGCGGCGGCGCGGCGTCACCTGAACCAGGTGGTGACGTGCCTGGCCGACCTGGACGGCGACCCGCGCCCGACGGTCGAGCCGCCGCACCAGGACCTCATCCACCAGGTGATCTGGGAGCGGCGCCTGCAGCGCAGCCGGCAGGCAGGCCAGCTCCCCCTGACCCCCCAAGGAGCCTCCCCCGCATGAAGGTCGGAATCTTTCTCGTCTCGGCGCAGCCCCCGTTCCTCACCCAGCGCGAGGTGCTGGCGAACTCGCTCGAGTACGCCGAGCTGGCCGAGGAGCTCGGCTTCACGAACATCTGGATCCTCGAGCACCACTTCACGCCGCTGTCGATCTGCCCGTCGTCCATCGTCATGGCGGCCCACGTCCTGGGCCGGACGCGGCGGATGCGCGTCGGGACGGCCGTCTCCATCGTCACGCTGGAGCACCCGATCCGGCTCGCGGAGCAGGTCGCGCTCATCGACCAGCTCAGCGAGGGCCGCTTCGACCTGGGCATCGGCCGCGGCGCCGGCAACAAGGACTTCCCCGTGTTCGGCGTGGACGCGTCCAACAACCGCCGGACGATGGAGGAGTGGGTCGAGATCATGCGGACGGCGTGGACGCAGGAGCGCGTCGAGTGGTCGTCCGACTGCGACTCGCCCACGTCGGTCGAGTACGCCGCGCGCAACGGCTTCCCGATGCTGCTGTCCTACTGGATCCAGCGGGAGACCCTGGCCGGAAACGTCGAGCTCTACCGGGAGGTCGCCGAAGCGCACGGCCAGGACCCCGACCCGTCCCGTCACGTCGTGTCGATGATCGTGCACCTGGAGGACACCAGGCAGGCCGCGCAGGCGGCCGTCTACGACAACATGCTGTGGTGGCGCGAGGCGGGGTCGCATGCGTACTTCACCTATGAGGAGCTGAAGAGCCTCACGAGCTACGAGCATGCGTTCCGCCGCTGGGAAGAGGGCCTCCTCGCCGCGCAGACGGGCACGCCGACGACGGTCGACGACCTCGGCGTCCAGCGGCTGCTGGACTGCAACCCGGTGGACACGCCGGAGGCGGTCGTGGCGCGCATCCAGGAGCTGCGCGACGAGGTCGGGCTCGAGCACTTCGTGTGCGGCTTCGAGGCCAGCGGCAACCGCGACCGCATCGTCGACACGATGCGCCGCTTCGCGGCCGAGGTCATGCCGGAGCTCGACCTGGAGCCCGTGGCGCCGGCGGCGCCGGGCGCCCGCCCATGACCGGAGCCCGGCTGGACGCGCTGGTCGTCGGCTACGGGCACGTCGCCGAGCATGCCTACCTGCCCGCGCTGGCCCGCTGCCCCGCCTGCCGCGTGGTGGGCGTGGTGGAGCCCGACCCCGACCGCCGGGCGCGGGCGGCGGCGGCCGGCCTGGCGGGGTACGCCACGGTCGAGGACGCCGCCGCGGCCGCGGAGGCCGGGCGCACGGTCGCGATCGACCTCACGCCGGCGCCACTCCACGGCGAGGTGAACGCGCGCCTGCTCGCGGCGGGCTTCCACTGCCTGTCCGAGAAGCCGGGCGCCGGCACGGCCGCGGAGTGGCGGCGGCTCACGTGCCAGGCCCGCGACGCCGGGCTGGCGCTGGTCGCGGCGCCCCAGCTCCACCGGGGCTGGTCGATGGCCACCGTGCTCGGCCTGCTGGCGAGCGGGCGGCTGGGCTCGGCGACCGCCGCCCACATCGACGCCTCGAAGGTGGGGCCGGCCGTCGACGGCCGGCTGGAGGCGCATCGCGACTGGTTCTACGGCCGCTCGGTCGGCGCCGCGATGGACATCGGCCCGTACGCGCTGACGACCGCCGTCGCCCTGTTCGGGCGCCCGTCCGGCTGGACGTGGCGGCGGATGGCGGCGGAGGCCGTCCGCGACCAGGCGGGGCTGCGGGACGGCGCGACGGCGATCGCGGCCGCGGCGCTGCACGAGACGTTCGTGCTCACGATGGAGTGGCCGGAGGGGCCGGTCGCGACCGCGCACGTCGCGTTCGGCCGGCACCGGCTGGGCATGCCGTCGTGCACGGTCTACTGCACGGGCGGGCGGATCGAGCTCGACCTCTGGGCGCCCGACGGGTCCGTCCGCGTCGTCGAGACGCCGGGCTACTGGGAGGAGCACGAGTGCGAGCTCGTCCCCGAGGGCCCGCCCCGCAACCTCTACGACATGAACCTGGAGTTCTGCCTGCAGTGCGTGGACGACCCGCGCCTGGTCCCGGCGCACTGGGAGCAGGTGGCGGCGGTGCTGGAGATGCTCGACGGCCGTGACGGAGGCGCGCGTGCGTAGCGGGCCGCTGGCGGGTCGCGTCGCCATCGTGACCGGCGTCAGCCGGAGCATCGGGATCGGCTGGGCCATCGCGCGCCGCCTGGGGATGGACGGCGCCGACCTGCTCCTGACCGGGTGGCGCGCGCACGACGAGGGCTGGCCCTGGGGCCCGGGGGACCGTCCGGTCGGCGAGCTCGCCGACGAGCTCGCGGCGGCCGGCGTGCGCGTCGAGCACGAGCCGGCCGACCTCTCGGACCCGGCCGTGCCGGCGGCGCTGGTGGCGAAGGCCCGCGAGCGCCTCGGCCACGTCGACGTGCTGGTCGCCAACCATGCCCGCAGCGACGCGCAGGGCATCCGCCAGACGACGGCGGAGGAGCTCGACCGGCAGTGGGCCGTCAACGTGCGGGCGACGCTGCTGCTCGTCCAGGCCGTCGCGGCGCAGCACGACGGCCGGCCCGGCGGCCGCATCGTGCTGATGACGTCCGGCCAGCACCTCGGCGCGATGCCGGGCGAGATCGGCTACGTGGCGACGAAGGGCGCGATCCAGCAGGTGACGCGCACGCTCGCTGCCGAGCTGGCGCCGGGCCTCACGGTCAACACCGTCAACCCCGGCGCGACCGACACCGGGTACGCGGACGCGGCGCTGCGCGAGGCGGTGCGCGCCGCGTCGCCGCACGGCCGCTGGGGGCAGCCCGAGGACGCCGCCCGGCTCATCGCGTGGCTGGTCAGCGACGAGGCCGCGTGGATCACCGGGCAGACGATCGATTCCAATGGAGGTGGGGAGTGAGGCTGCTTCCCGGCCACGCCTACGTCACGCTGGCGCCGGCGGGCACGGCGTCGGCGGACACCGCGGCGGCGGAGGACCCGGCCGGGCTGCTCGGCCCGGTCGACCGCGCCGCAGGCCGGCTGCTCGCGCGCGTCCAGTCGCCAGGAGTGCGGCGCGCGGCCAACCGGCTGGGCTTCCTGGGCGACGGCTACGTCACGCTGCCGCCCGCCCTCGTGATCCGATCGTGTTCTCGGAGACGACCAAGGCGGTGACCGGGCTGTCGCGACCCCGGAACTGGGAGGCCGCCGTCAACTACACGGGCACCGAGCCCCTGCACCGCCGCATCTTCGCGTGGACGGTCGGCTCGTTCCCGTCGGGCCACACGGTCATGGCGACCGCCGTGTTCGGGGTGACCGCGCGGATGGTCAGGCGGCACCTGGGCCCCGGGCCGGCGACGACGGCCGCCGAGGCGGCGGCGGCGGCGGCGATCGCGACGTGCGCCGCGTCCCGCCTGGCGCTCGGCGTGCACTGGCTCAGCGACATCGTCGGTGGCGTGGTGGTCGGCGAGGCGGCGGTGCGCGCCGTGCTGGCCGTCGAACGGCGGCTGCCGCGCGGCCGCGCCAGAAGAAAGCAGTAGGAGGAGCTGACGTGGAAGGAGCGATTCTGATCACCTGGCGGTCGCTGATACCGGGCCGCGAGGAGCTGGCCTGGCAGGTGATGGGCAACGCCTGGGAGTACTTCAAGCGGCTGAACGCGGAGGGCCGCATCACGAGCTTCCGGCTCTGGGGCGGCGTCACGGGCAGCCTCGGCGCGATGGCGCTGATCGAGGGCGACATGGAGGACCTGTTCAAGGTCCACATCGAGGACGAGACGCTGAAGTTCCTGGGCGCCGCCGAGTCGGTCGTCACCGACTTCTCCGTGAAGATGTACGCGGGCGGCTCCGAGGAGTTCCTGTTCAAGTCGTACGAGCTGAGCATGGACTCTCTGGGCGCCCTCGGCCTCACCGGCCAGCCGGCGCTGACCGCGGGCGAGCGGCCGTCGCTGCAGGCGCTGAGCGCGAACGCCCAGAAACCGGACGGGCAGCAGCCGTGACGGCCGGCGGCACGACGGCGGCCGACTACGAGGTCGCGCGCCAGCCCCACCTGCAGGCGATGCTGGCCGGCGTGACCGGCCACTTCGAGCGGGCGACGTGGCCGCGGGAGCGCCTGTGGGCGCTGCGCGACGAACGCCTGCGCGGGCTCGTCCGGACCGCCAAGGAGCGCTCGCCCTGGCACGCGCGCCGGCTGCGCGACGTCGACGCGGACAGGATCACCGGGGACGACCTGTCGGCCATCCCGCCGATGACGAAGGCCGACCTGATGGCGAACTGGGACGAGATCGTCACAGACCGCCGGATCACGCTGGACCTGGCCCGCCGCCACCTCGCGACGGTCGCGGAGGAGGGCCTGTCGTACCTGCTCGACGACTACAACGTGGTGACGACCGGCGGCTCGACGGGCGTGTTCCTGTGGGACCGCCAGGGCTGGCTCGACGCCGCGTTCACCTCGTGGCGGCACGTCGGCTGGCTGGTCGCGTACCTGGGCCTGCTCGAGGGCCCGTCGCGCAGCGTCACGATCGCGGCCGAGCACGCGATCCACATGACCGAGGCCATGCGGATCACGTTCGATCCGCCCGGCGACAGCCTCGTGCTGCCTGTGACGCTGCCGCTGTCCGCGATCGTCTCCGGGTTGAA
>VBJR01000049.1:9546-13314 GCA_005880175.1 Chloroflexota bacterium | reverse complement strand
CTTCACCAGCACATGCGGGAGGCGATCGAGCGCGCGTTCGGCGCGACGGTCATCAACACGTACGCCTGCTCCGAGGGCTGGATGATCGGCTGCTCCTTCCCGGGGTCGCCGAGCCTCCACATGGTGGAGGACACCGCCGTGTACGAGCCGGTGGACGCGCTCGGCCGGCCGGTCGCGCCCGGCGTCCGCTCGGCCAAGCTGCTCATCACGAACGTCATCAACCACGCGCTGCCGCTGATCCGGTACGAGCTGACCGACGAGGTGACGTTCATCGACGAGCCCGCGCCGCCCGGCCCGTGGACCGGCCGCCGCATCGAGGCGATCGAGGGGCGCCTCGACGACCTGTTCGTGTATCCGGGCGACGTTGTCGCGCACCCGTACGCGTTCTGGTCGGCGCTGGGCCGCGACCCGCGGATCGCCGAGTACCAGGTCCGCCAGACCGCGCGGGGCGCCGACGTGGTCGTCGAGGCGCTGGAGCCGCTGCCGCTGGAGCCGATCGTGGCGAAGCTCGTCGATTCGCTCCGCCAGCTCGGCGTTCGCGAACCGGTCGTCGACGTCCGGATCGTGGACGCGGTCGAGCGCCAGCCTGGCTCGGGCAAGGTCAAGCGGTTCATCCCGGCGGTCGCCGCCCGGTGAGCGCCGCCGCCCGACCCACGCCCTGGGCGCCGCTCCTGGTGCTGTGCCTCGGCACCGCCATGGTGCTGCTCGACCTGTCGATCGTCAGCATCGCCGTCCCGGGGATTGTCACCGGGCTCCAGGCCAGCCTCGACCAGGTCCTGTGGATGCTGAACGGCTACACGCTGGTCTTCGCCGTGCTGCTCATCAGCGCCAGCCGGATGGGCGACCGGTTCGGGCCGCGCACGGCGTTCGTGGCGGGCGTGGCGACGTTCACTCTCGCGTCGGCCGCCTGTGGGCTGGCCCAGAACCCGGAGCAGCTCATCGCCGCTCGCGTGGTCCAGGGGGCCGGCGGCGCGCTTCTCACGCCGCAGGCGCTGCCGATCATCGCGACGATCTTCGCGGCCGGCCGTCGCGGCCTGGCGTTCGGGATCTGGAGCGCCGTCGGCGTGGTCGCCTCGATCGCCGGGCCGATCGCCGGCGGGCTGATCGTCACGAACGCGAGCTGGCGCTGGATCTTCCTCGTCAACCTGCCGGTCGGCCTGGTGACGCTCGCGCTGACGCTGTACTTCGTCCCTGACGTGCGCCCCGGCGGCCCGCACCGGCTGGACCCGGTCGGGCTCGTCCTGGCGACGGCCGGGCTCCTCTGCGTCAGCTTTGCGCTGATCGAGGGCGAGCGCTACCGCTGGGCCGGCGTCGCCGGCGTGATCTCGATCCCGCTGATCGTCGCCGCTGGCGTGGTCCTGCTGCTGCTGTTCGTGGCCTGGGACCGCGGCCGCCAGCAGCCGCTGGTGCCACCGTCCCTGATGCGGCGCCCCAACTTCGCGCTGATGTGCTGGGTGAGCCTGACGCTGTCCTTCGGGCTGACCGGCCTGTTCCTGCCGATCACGATCCACCTGCAGTCGGCGCTCGGGCTGACGCCGATCGAGGCCGGGCTGATGTTCGTCCCGATGGCGGCGCTGGCCATCCCGTCCGGCCTGCTCACGGCCCGGCTGGCGGGCGGCGCCGCCGGCAAGTACGTGCTCGCCGCCGGCATGGTCGTGGTCGGCGCCGGGGTCCTGTGGCTGGGCTGGGCGGCCGCCGCACGGCCGGGCTGGCCGGCGCTGGTGCCGGGCCTCGCGGCGGCGGGCCTCGGGATCGGCGCCACGTTCGGGCCGCTGCCGGCGATCGCGATGCGCGACGTCGGGCCGCAGCTCGCCGGGGCGGCCTCGGGCACGTTGAACACGATCCGGCAGGTGGGCAGCCTCCTGGGCAGCGCCGCGACCGGCGCCATTCTGGAGAACCGCCTCGGCGGAGTCGCCCTGCCGAGCCCCGGCCATGACGTCGGGCTCGCCCCCGGCGCGTTCGTCGCCGCGTTCGTCGCCGCGATGCGGCCGGCGCTCGTCGCGGTCAGCGCCGTGCTGCTGGTCGGCGCACTCTGCTGCCTGGCGGCGAGGCGCGAGGCTCGGCCGCAGCTGGCTGTGTCGGGCGGCCCGGTGACGGCCGGCGACGGGTCGGGCCGGTGAGACGCACCGGGCCCGCGGCGGGCGGGTTCGCCGAGGCATACCTGGCCGAGACCCAGGCCATCATCGCTTCGCTGGACCGCGAGGACGTCGAGCGGCTGGCCGGCTGCCTGGCCCGCGTCCGCGACGGCGGCGGCCGGCTGTTCGTGCTCGGCGTCGGCGGGTCGGCCGGCCACGCCAGCCATGCCGTCAACGACTTCCGCAAGCTCTGCGGGTTCGAGGCGTACGCGCCGACCGACAACGTGTCCGAGCTGACCAGTCGGGTCAACGACGAGGGCTGGGACACGTCGTTCGCGGCCTGGCTGGCCGCGTCGCGCCTCGGCGCGCGCGATGCTGTGCTGGTGCTCTCGGTCGGGGGCGGGAGCCGGGACGCGGGCATCTCCGTCAACCTGGTCCGCGCCGTCGAGCTGGCGAGGGAGGTCGGCGCCAGCGTGTTCGGCATCGTGGGCAGGGACGGCGGCCACACGCGCGCGGCGGCGGACGCCTCGGTGCTGGTCCCGGCGCTGTTCGCGGACCGCGTCACGCCGCACACGGAGGGCCTGTGCGCCGTGATCTGGCACCTGCTGGTGTCCCACCCGCTGCTGCAGCGGTCGCCGACGCGGTGGGAGGCGGCGGCGCCCGCGGTGGCCCGCTCGTGAGCGGCTCGGGGGACGCCGCGCGCGCCGTCCTGCTGGATCGCGACGGCGTGCTGAACGAGCCGATCGTGGTCGACGGTACGCCCAGGCCGCCGGCCTCGCTGGAGGCCCTGGTCGTGACCGGAGACACGGAGGTGGCGTGCCGCGACCTCAGGCGGGCGGGCCTGCTGCTGATCATGGTGACGAACCAGCCGGACGTCGCCCGCGGCGCGCAGGATCGCGCGACCGTGGACGCGATCAACCTGGAGGTGCGCCGCCGGGTCGGGCTCGACGACGTGCTGGTCTGCCCGCACGACGACGCGGACGGCTGCGCGTGCCGGAAGCCGGCGCCCGGCCTGATCCTGGAGGCCGCGGCGCGCTGGGGCCTGGACCTGGCCGGGAGCGTGGTGGTCGGCGACCGCTGGCGCGACGTCGGGGCCGGCCGGGCCGCCGGCTGCGCCACCGTGCTGATCGACCGCCGCTACGCCGAGCGGCCGGCGGTGGGCGCCGACCTCGTCGCCGGCAGCCTGCGGCAGGCGGTGCCGTGGATCGTGAGGCGTGCCGCGGCGGCGGGAGGGCGCCGGTGAGCGCGCTCCCCTGGCTTCGGACGAAGGTCTTCGCCGACGGCGCCGACGTGGCCGGCATCCGGCGGCTGGCCGGCGACCCGCTGATCAGGGGCTTCACGACGAACCCGACGCTGATGCGGGCGGCGGGCGTCACGGACTACGAGCGCTTTGCGCGCCAGGCCCTGGCCTGCTCCGAGGGCCGTCCGATCTCGTTCGAGGTGATCGCCGACGACTTCGGCGAGATGGAGCGCCAGGCGGCGCGGATCGCCGGTTGGGGCGAGCGCGTGTACGTCAAGATCCCGATCACCGACACGTGCGGCGCGTCGTCGGCGGCCCTGCTGGGACGCATGGTGGCGCGAGGCGTGAAGGTCAACGTGACGGCGCTGCTGACGCTCGACCAGGTCCGGACGGCGGTGGCATGCCTGGCTGGCGGCCCGCATGCGTTCATCTCGGTGTTCGCGGGCCGGATCG
>VBJR01000049.1:6225-9446 GCA_005880175.1 Chloroflexota bacterium | reverse complement strand
CTCGCCAAGCTCCCGCTGCTCGGCCGCGACCTGGCGGACTTCTCGCTGGCGACCGTGCGGATGTTCCACCAGGACGCCAGGGCGGCGGGCTACGCGCTGTGACGGGCCCGTGCTGATCACGCGGACGCCGCTCCGCGTGTCGCTCGGCGGCGGCGGCACGGACCTGCCGAGCTACTACCGGCGCTTCGGCAGCGTGGTGATCTCGGCCGCGATCACCAGGTACGTCTACGTCGGCGTCAACCGCACGCTGACCGGCGACTACGAGCTCAGGTACGCGGAGTCGGAGCGGGTGAGGTCGGTGGAGGCGATCCGGCACCCGATCATCCGCGAGGCTCTCAGCCTCCACCCGGTCGGCCCGTCGCTGGAGATCGTGAGCATGGCAGACGTGCCGGCCGGCACCGGCCTCGGCTCGTCGGGCGCGTTCACCGTCGGCCTGCTGCGGGCGCTGCACGGACTGGAGCGGACGCCGGCGGGCGCCGGCGCGCTCGCCGAGGAGGCGTGCCATATCGAGATCGACCGGCTGGGGCGGCCGGTGGGCAAGCAGGACCAGTACGTCGCCGCGTTCGGCGGGCTCACGTGCTGCGAGTTCTGCCCCGACGACACGGTCAGGGTGACGCCGCTGCGCGTCTCGAACGAGACGCTGAACGACCTGGAGGAGCGCCTGCTTCTCTTCTACACGGGCAGCACGCGGAACGCCGGGTCGGTGCTGGAGGACCAGCGGCGCCGCTCGCAGCAGGGGGACGCCGCGATGCTGGACAACCTGCACGAGACGGCCAGGATCGGCCGCCAGGTGCGGGAGGCGCTGGAGCGGGGCGACACCCTGGGATTCGGCGAGCTGCTGCGCGAGCACTGGCAGCTCAAGCGGTCGCGGAGCGCCGCGCTGTCCAGCGACCGGATCGACCGCTGGCACGACGCCGGCCTGGCGAACGGCGCGGTGGGGGGCAAGCTGGTGGGCGCCGGCGCCGGCGGCTTCCTCATGTTCTACGCGGCCGACCCGGCGTCGCTGCGCCGGGCCATGGCCGGCGAGGGCCTGGCCGAGGCGCGGTTCGGCTTCGACCTGGACGGCTCGACGGTGGTCGCGCGCGACTAGAGATGCTCCAGTGCGCGATCCTGGCCGGCGGCCTCGGGACGCGCATGGGCCCGGCGACGCGGACCGTGCCGAAGGCGCTGCTCCCCGTCCTGGGCACGCCGTTCGTCGACTGGCAGCTCGACCTCCTCGCGGGCCGCGGCGTGCGTCGCGTCGTCTGCTGCGTCGGCCACCTGGGCAACCAGTTGGTGGAGCACGTCGGCGACGGCTCCCGCCACGGGCTTGAGGTCCGCTGGGCCGACGAGGGGGCGCGCCGGCTGGGCACGGCAGGCGCCCTGCGCCTGGCGGTGGACCTCGGCCTGCTGGACGAGGCGTTCCTGGTGCTGTACGGCGACTCCTACCTGCCGATCGACCCGGGGCCCGTCGAGGAGGCCTGGCGGCGCAGCGGGCTGCCGGCGCTGATGACGGTGCTGCGCAACGACGACCGTTGGGACCGCAGCAACTGCGTGTACCGCGACGGCCGGGTGGTCCTGTACGACAAGGGCCGGCCGGTCGAGCGGCGGGGGGAGATGGCCTGGATCGACTACGGCCTGTCCGTGTTCACGCGCGCGTCCATCATGCGCAGCGTCCCGTCGGGCGCGGTCGCGGACCTGGCCGACGTGCAGCGGGCGCTGAGCCTGAACGGCCAGCTCGCGGGCTGCGAGGTGCACCAGCGCTTCTACGAGGCCGGGTCGCCGGCAGGGCTGCGCGAGTTGGAGGAGCACCTCAGGGGCGCTGGCGCCGGTCAGCCCGCCACGTCGTGAGTCGCCGGCCGGGCGAGCAGCTCGCGGTACAGCGAGATCGCGGCCTCCGCCAGCCGGCGGGGCGCGAACGCGTCCAGCGCCCGCTCGCGCCCCGCGGCCGCGAGGCGGCGCCGGCGGTCGGGGTCTGACAGCAGGTTCGCGAGCGCGGCGGCCAGCGCCGGCGGCCGGCCGGCGGGGACGAACGCGACCTGGCCCGGCGCCCCGGGGATCTCGCGGAGGCCGGGCACGTCAGCGAGCAGCACGGGCGCCCCCGCCACCATGGCCTCGATGGCGGCAAAGCCCAGGCCCTCGAGGTGGCTGGGCATCACCACCAGGTCGCTCGCGGCGAGCACGTCGGGCATGTCCGCCCGCGCGACCGCCGTGACGGCGCAGCGCACGCCTGATCGCCCGGCCCCGTCCAGCACCCGCCGCCGGTGGTCGGCCGACGCCGAGCTGGTGCTGCCGGCCAGGACGCACGCCACGCGGCCGCGGAGCCCGTCGGGCAGCAGGTCGAGCGCCGCCAGCAGGTCGAGCTGGCCCTTGCGCGGCGAGAAGCGGCCGGGGCACGTGACGAGCAGCGCGTCGAGATCGACGCCGAGCAGCCGCCGTCCGCGCTCGCCCGAGCCGGAGGTGAACAGGTCGACGTCGACCGCCGCGGCGACGCGCCTGGCGCGCGGCCGGCAGCCGTGCCTGTCCGCGACGTCGCTGTAGTACTGGCTGAGCTGGAGCAGGCCGTCGATCGGCAGCCCGTAGACGAAGGCGGACCGGGCGGCGCCGAAGCGGGTGTCCTCGGTGGACATCTCGGACGTCGTCGCGACCAGTGGGCACGCCGGCGCACCGGGGCCGGCGAGCGCGATGCACGCCGAGACGATGGCGTCGTGGCTGAGCGCGTGGACGATGTCGACGCGCCCGGTCGAGCAGACCCGGTGGATCGCCTCCGCGCGGGCGAACGTCGCCCACTCCCACCCGACGCTGCCGTCGACGGGGCCGAACGTCGAGCCGAGGATCTCCACGTCGCCGCCGGCCGCGCGCACGGCCTCCGCCACGCCGGGCCGGGGCGGCTCCGCGGTCAGGACGCGCACGGCGACGCCGGCGCCGGCCAGGGTCAGTGTGAGCAGCTCCGCGAGCGTCTCGGCGCCGCCGATCGTCGGGGGCATCGCCGGCGCGACGAGGCACACCGTGAGGCGGCCGCCGGTCACGGGGTGTCACCCGGGGCCAGCGCCTCCACCGCGAAGTTGACGTGCTTCGGCTCGTCGGGGAACCGCCGGGCGTGGACGTCCGGGGGGACGGGGAAGTGGACGCTCTCCCCGGCCGGCGGAGCGTGGACCGCGACGAACCCGGCGGTCGCGAGGAGGCTGGCCACCATGCCCGCCGTCAGCAGGCTGCGGTGCTCGCCCCACTGGTGCGACACC
>VBJR01000049.1:1582-5994 GCA_005880175.1 Chloroflexota bacterium | reverse complement strand
TCGGCCCCGTCCGGGAGATGTCCAGGCCGCACCAGCCGTCCGGCGGCACGGGCCCCGAGCCCAGCGCGAGCCGGAGGTGCGGGCGGCGCGCCAGCGCCCCCGGTGTCGTGAGGTAGCTGAGTCGCAGCCGTGCAACGGCGCCGAGGCGGGGCACGACGCCGGCCGCCTCCGCCAGCGCGTCGCGCCAGCGGTAGCGCGGCAGCCCCCAGTCCGCGCGCCTGTCGACCCGCCAGATCGGCCGCCGGTCGATCACGTACAGTCGGCCCTCACCCGCGCCTCGGCGGCGTCCCCGCTACAGCCAGGATCGGTCACGGTCGTCTCCTGCGTCGCGTCGACGCGCTTCTGCCGAGATGGACATGGGATCGTCGGCTCCGATGCAGCCGCAGTCTATCGTCGCGAGGAGTCTCTGCCAAGGGAGACCAGCCCGGCTGGTGATCCGGGAGCCTGGCCCCCGGGCAGCGCCCGCTGGCGGTTCGGAAGAGCCGGCGGCCGGGAGCGGTACTATCTCTCGTCCGAGACGCTCACTCGGGCTCTCGTCTCGAAGTTGGTGCTGAAGGCATCAGCAGCCAGCGGGTTGGCTGCGCGAGACCGGCACCAGGCCAGGAGCAGGCATTCAGACGAGGAGTCCGATGGAGAACGAGAGAACCGCCAGCGACGGGCACGGGTTCGACCGCCCCGCCTCCGGCACAGGCGAGCAAGAACCGGTCGGAACGGGCTTCGCTGGTTTGGGCCTCGGACCGGCGGCGCTGCAGGCGGTCGCGAGCCTGGGCTACGAGTCCCCGACGGTGATACAGGAGCGCGCCATCCCGATCCTCCTGGCGGGCCGCGACCTGATCGCCCAGGCACCGACGGGGACTGGCAAGACGGCCGCGTACGGCCTGCCGATCGTAGACCAGCTGACGGAGCGGGACCGGCGGACGCAGGCACTCGTCGTTGTGCCCACCCGCGAGCTCGCGATCCAGGTGGCGGACGCGCTGGGACAGCTGGGCAGGCACCGCCACCTGGTGGCCCTCCCGGTCTACGGGGGCCAGCCGTACGACCCGCAGCTCCGAGCGCTGGCCCGGGGCGTCCAGGTCGTGGTCGGGACGCCCGGCAGGCTGCTGGACCACCTGGCACGAGGGACGCTCGTGCTGGACCAGGTCCGCACAGCGATCCTGGACGAGGCCGACGAGATGCTGAACATGGGCTTCGTGGAGGACATCGAGAAGCTGCTCGGTGCGCTGCCGGCCGAGCGCCAGACCGCGCTCTTCTCGGCGACGATCCCCCAGCGGATCAGGCGGCTCGCCGAGCAGTACCTGCGCGACGCCAGGCACGTCAGCGTGGAGGCCGGCAGCGCGGTCGCGCCCATGGTGCGGCAGGTGTACTACGAGGTGCCCTGGACCGCGAAACCGGACGCGCTCGCCAGGATCCTGGAGTGGGAGCGCCCGGAGTCGGCGATCGTCTTCGTGCGGACGCGGCGGGAAGCGGACGTGGTGGCCGAGCACGTGAGCGGTCTCGGCTACTCGGCACAGGCAATCCACGGCGACATCTCGCAGGCGCACCGCGAGCGGGTCCTGGGCAGCTTTCGCGCGGGACACACCCGGCTGCTGGTCGGCACCGACGTGGCCGGCCGGGGCCTGGACATCCCGGCCGGGCCGCACGGGCCGGGCCGGCAGCGCGGGCGAGGCCATCACGTTCGTCACGCCGCGGGAGCGCGGCCTGCTGGCCATGCTGGAGCGGGGCGTCCGCCGGCGCCTGGAGCGGCGGCGGCTGCCGACTGACGCCGAGCTGGCCGGCCGCCGTCTGGCGGCGTTCCGCGGCGAGCTGCTGGGAGCCCTGGACGCGGGGGGACTGGAGCCGTTCGCGGCGCTGGTCGACGAGCTGTCCGCCTCGCACGACGTCACCCGGCTGGCGGCCGCGGCGTTCAGGATGGCCGCCGGGCGGGGAGCGGCGCCATCGGTGGCCGAGCGTCAGACACCCGCTCCGCCGGCTCCCGAGCCGGTCTCCGACCGGCGGCCCTCGGAGCCAGACCCGAGCCGGCGGGCACATGAGCCCGTGCCGGCCAGGCCCCGGTACGGGACCGGCGGCCGCCCGCCGCGAAGGAGCCGGAACGAGGCCACTGCCCGCCTCTTCCTCCGGGTCGGCCGGCACCATGGCGTGGGGCCGGCCGATCTGGTCGGAGCCATCGCCAACGAGGCGGGCATCCCGTCGCACTCGATCGGGGAGATCACCCTCTTCGACAAGTTCTCGTTCGTGGACGTGCCGGAGACGTCCGCCAGCCACGTGGAGGCCGCGCTGAACAACACGTCGATCCGCGGCCACGCCCCGCGGGCGACGCTCGCCCGACCGCAGGTACATGCGGGCCACTCCTCGCGGACCTGATCCAAACCGAGGTCAGTCGCTGTCCCGCGTGGAGAGGGTCCGGCTCCGTGGAACCGGACCCACGAGATGTCGCTACCGCGCGGTTTGTGGCACCGCCACGCTCGCACCCTGCGCCGCCGCGCCGGCAGCGGTGGCGCGAGCCGCGCCGCTGCCGACCGCCAGGCCGCCCGTGGGCACGAACATCGCCTGGTTGAACGTGCTGCCGGTCGGCGCGCTGGCAACGGAGACGACCGGGAAGGCCCGGCCGCCCGCCAGCACGGACGTGGAGATGTAGTCGCCGAACATCCGGCCCTGGCTCGTGTTCGGCAGCCAGGACAGGGTCATCGGCCCGGCCAGCTGCGTGGCCGTGCTCCAGGTCGAGCCGCCGTCCGTCGACGACGTGTAGCCGACGTCGAGCTGGCAGGTCGTCGCCGAGCAGTTGGCGGTCGGGTAGAAGTAGTACGTGAGCCCGATCCGGGCCGTTGCCCCGGACGTCGAGGCATCCACACCGATCCCGGGCACGAAGTGGTCCACCGTGCTCGTGGTCGCGTCGATGGGCACCCGGACCGGCGCCGCCCAGGTGGTCTCGCTGGTCGACCTGGCCAGGACGATGTCGTTCTCCGCGCCTCCCGTCCGGAAGCGGCTGTCCGACCAGACGACGTAGACCGTGCCGGCGCTGTCGATCTCCGCTGAGGGCAGGAATTCGGCGCGGAGGCCACCGGCGATCGTGTGATGGCTGACGCTGGAGACCAGCACCGTGGAGCGCCAGGTCGCGCCGCCGTCGGTCGAGCGGAACGAGCGGATGGTGCCGGCCGACGACTCGAACGGAACGATCACGGTCCCGTTCGGCCGGACGACCGGCTGCCCGCCGAGGCCGTGGGCGTTGTCGCCGGTGGACCGGGCCGGCCCCCAGGTCGCCCCGCCGTCCGACGACGTCTGCATCCTGACCAGGTTGCGGCTGTTGGTGACGTCGTACTCGGTGTAGCAGTTGCCGAAGAACGGACTGGTCGAGGTGTTGTCGCACGCGATCCAGTTCTTGTCGAGCTGGCCGGTGGTGACCGTGACCGGGTTGCTCCACGTCAGGCCGCCGTCCGTGGACCGGCTCGTGAGGACGGCGAGGTTCCCACCCGGGCCGTTGACGCCGAGCGACGAGATCAGCCAGACGCCGTGGCGGGCGTCGAAGGCGACGGCGGCGTCGCTGGCCTGCTGGAACTGGCCGCCGCCCTGGTTGACGGTGACGCCGGGCAGGAAGCCGTGCGTCCAGGTGGCGCCGCTGTCGCTGGACGTGGCCCAGCCGATGTCGGACGAGCCGCCGCCGCTGACGCGGCCCGTCTGGAATGCGGAGACGATGGTCGAGCCCTGGGCGAACGTGTCGGGCTCGACCTGCGTCATGTGCTGGGCGTCGGTGTCGGTGAACGGGTCGGAGCTGACCTGCGTGAGCGCCACGTTGGCGAAGGCGACCTGGGCCAGCGCGGCAAAGCCCGCGATCGCGATGGCGCTCGCGAGGACGAGACGTGCACGGACGAGCGAAAGGAAGTGCATCGAACCACCTCTCCTCTTCGTGACGAGCTGTCGGAGCGCGGCCGGGTCGGCCGCGCCTGCTTTGTAGCAGAGGCCAGCCGGTCCGCCAAACGGCGAGGTCGAGGAGGCTGAGTGCCTGCCGTACGCCGAGGTTCTCCGACCCTTAACCGCATGGTGCGCCGGCACCCGATAGGCTGGATGCGACAGCGTCAACGCCGCCGTTGGTTCGCCGGAGGGGGGAGCGAGCATGAGAGCGACGCCGCGTCACGTGATCCCGATCATCGTCGGCCTGCTGGTGGTCGGGGCAGCCGGCCTGACGGCTGATTCACGCCTCGCCCAGGGCACGTCCGCGCCGGCGTTCGAGCAGGGCGACAAGGAGGACGTGATCGGCGCACCCGACGCCTCCACGGGGAGCTGCGGCGTGGAGCGGTGGTCGGTCAAGACCGGCACGGACGCCGATGTCGCGAAGGTGAACCTCGGCAGCACGACGGCGACCACGATCGCCAGCCTGGATGCGCGCACCGCGCCGAACACGCTGCCGAGCAACAACC
>VBJR01000049.1:0-1520 GCA_005880175.1 Chloroflexota bacterium | reverse complement strand
GCGGAAATCCCCGATCCCGCCTGCGTCGGGTCGAGCAGCCCGTTCCTGCCGAGCGTCCGCACGGCGCGGTCGGCCTTCGATGCTCGGTTCACCGTGACGACGTCGTTCCAGACCGCCAGCGTCGCGGTCCAGGTGCGTGGCGTCGGGTTCTTCGACTTCCTGCACGGCCAGACGGGCGTGGCGCCGAACGGGATCGAGCTCCATGCGGTGCTGGGCATCACCTTCGGAACGGGGCCCACGCCGACACCCACCCCGGGCGGGGGGCAGCTGGTCGCGGACGGCGGTTTCGAGTCGGCGACGGCCAGTGGCCTCGGCGCGCCCGGCTGGACGGGGGCGACCAACACCTCTGGCCACAGCGTGGTCGTGGCCCGGGGTGCTGACCCGCACACTGGATCGAACTACGCGGAGCTGGGCGGCGCGAACAACGAGACGGACACGCTGACCCAGTCGGTCGCCGTCCCGTCGACCGCGTCGACCGTGGCCCTGACCTTCTGGGTGAACGTGGTCAGCCAGGAGACGAGCACGACGCGGGCGTTCGACCTCCTCCACGTCGAGGTCCACAGCTCGTCCGGGTCGCTGCTCTCGACGCCGCTGACGCTGGACAACCGCGATCGGTCGAAGGACGGCAACATGGACGGCACGTACTTCCAGCCGGCCGCGATCGACCTGACCTCGTTCAAGGGGCAGACGATCCAGCTGGTGTTCAACGCGAGCGACGACTTCGAGCTGCCGACCGTGTTCCGGGTGGACGACGTGTCGATCGCCACGACCTGACCGCAGGGCGGCAACACGACGTGCCCGGAGCCACTGGCGGCGGCCGGCTCCCGCCGCGGACGAGCGGGCCGACCAGCCGCCAGCCCGATGAACCCCGCGTCAGCGGCGGTGGCCCTGGCGGCCAGGGGTCTCCACCGGGGTCGCGCCGGGGCGGGTCCACTGCGGCACGGGCCGGCTGGTTGGGCCCCAGGTGGCGACGCCGTGGGCGTCCGAGCGCCAGTACCAGCAGATCGGCGAGCCATGCCCACCGACCGGCGAGCCCGCCTGAGGGGCCTCGGGCCAGCCCTCGGGGTTGTCCTCCCACGCCTCCCTGCGGCCGTAGGGCGTCATGTCGAGCAGGCCGAGGGACCCGTTGACCGGCTCGTTGCCCCGGCTGGTCGTGGAGTAGGTGAGGAACACGCGGTCGCCCTCGCGCAGGAAACAGACGATGTGCCCCATCTCCCCGCCGACCCGCCCTTCCACACCCCGCACCGAGTACCAGGGCTGGGTGTAGCCCATGAACTCGACGTACGGAGCCACCTCGTCCCACGGGCCCGAGGTCAGGATGGCGAACGAGACCCCCCTGGCATTCAGGTAGACGGCGTCCCTCATGTGCCAGGCCGTGGTGGTGCAGCCCTCGCACTGCACATGGTGCGGCGCGCCATCGTGCCACATGTGCTTGTAGACCACGAGCTCGTCGCGACCCTGGAACAGATCGACGAACGGGACCGGCCCGTCGACGCCGGTGACCTCGACCGAGCCGTCGA
>VBJR01000311.1:2097-5231 GCA_005880175.1 Chloroflexota bacterium | reverse complement strand
TACCAGAGCGGACTGGGCGTGGCTGCCAGTGGGATCATTCCATCACCTCCTCGGGCTCGTCGGGCCAGCCGCCGACGGTGACCACCTCGCCGTCCGCGCCCACCAGGCGCGCCGGCAGGCCGCGCTCCTCCAGCCACTCCGCGGCCTCCAGCCCCAGCACGATCGCCGCCGTGGCGGCGGCGTTGGCCTCCAGGCAGGTCGCCGCCGCGACCGTGGCCGCCCGCCACGGGCCCTCGACCGGGCCGCCGGTCCGGGGGTCGATGATGTGGTGCAGCTCGACCTCGCCCCGCGTCCAGCGGCGGGCCCGCGTGGACGACGTGGCCAGGCCGCCGTCCCCGATCAGCACGACCGGACCCTCCCCGGCCGCGGGGACGGTGCAGTCCTCCGCCACCAGCACCGGCCAGCCGCCGGCGGGCGGCGCGCCGGCCACGGCGATGTCGCCGCCCAGCGAGACCAGGGTCCCGCTCGCGGGGCTTCGGCAGCCGGCGGCGTGGGCGGCCACAGCCGCCCGGTCGGCGGCCAGGGCCTTGGCGGTGGAGCCCAGGTCGAGCTCGACGCCGGGCGCCAGCCGGGCCTGGCGTCGAGCTCGATCGAGCTCGATGGACCGCCATCCGGGAACGCGCTCCAGGCGGATCACGACGGGCGCCCCGGACGCCGGCACGGCCCCGAAGTCGCGGTCGTAGCCGGTCATCCGCAGCGCCCGGCCGACCGTGGGGTCGACCATCCCGCCGGTGGCGGCCGCCGCCCAGAGCGCCGCTCCCAGCGCGTCCATGAGCAGCGTGCTCACGTCGGTCCAGCGGCCCTCGGCGCGGTTCAGCGCGCACAGCTCGGAGTCGTCGCGGAACCGGCTGCAGGCCACGTCAACCGCGTCCAGCAGGGTCTCGACGGCTCCGCGCGCCGCCTGCACGTCGCCGTCGCCGGCGATGACGACGCGGGCCGTCGTGCCCAGCGCCTGCCACTGCTCGGCCGCCGTCACGCGCGCTCCCCCCTTCATCTCTCTGCCGCCGGGGCACCGATCGCCTGCCACGCCCGTGGGGCGCGCGGGCCGCTGGCCCGCGCGCCCACCACAGAGGCAGGTGATCGTCGTCCTACTTGGCCGGCGTGGAGCCTCCCGTGGTCGCCACCGGTGTCGGGGCCGGCGCGGCCGGGGCCGGCACCGCCTGCGCGATCGGCGCCGACGTCGTGGTGGTGCCGCCCGACGCGCGCGTCGTGGCCGCCGGCGCGGTGGCGCCCGACGCCGACCGGGCCGACCTGACCCCGCCGGCGGGGGCGGCGGGGGCGGCTACGTGCACCGTCCGGACGAAGACGTGGTCGTCGAGCTGCTCGACGCCGATCACCGGCTGCCCGGCGTCGGCCGCCGGCTGCGCGCCGAACGCGACGGGCACCGCAGAGGTCGCCGAGGCCGTGAAGTACCAGGCCAGTCCCAGCGCGGCCGCGCCGGCGCCGGCGGTCAGGCGCCGTACGACCGTGCCCTCCTGCTCCTTGCGGGCCTGCTGGCTCATGCCGTCCCTCCCCGGGTTCCGGGCATTTCAGTCGTCGTCATGACCCGCGCTCGGCGAGGGCGACGGGGACGGCCGCAGGACGGGCCCGCACTCGTCCTCCACCTCGCGGACGGCGGCCGGTCCCTGCGACTGGGCGGTCCGCATGGCCGCCTGGCACGCGGCCAGCACATCCTCGGGCGGCGTGTTGGCCGGCGGCTTGACCAGCCGCGGCGCCGCGCTCGGGCCGGTGGAGCCGGGCCGGGTGCCGGACGACGAGCCGCGCGCCGGCGCGGAGCCCGGGCCAGAGGCCCCGGCGGCCGGCTGGTCCTGGACGGTGGCGACCGAGAGCAGGGGCT
Organism: Chloroflexota bacterium; assembly: GCA_005880175.1. The sequence continues at coordinate 3,394 of VBJR01000311.1, read as the reverse complement.
GGAGGGACTTGCGGGCGGCTCCGGACGAGCCCGACTCGCTCGCCGACGCCGGCCGGAAGCTGGCGCCCAGCATGCAGCCGATGGCTCCCAGGCCCTGCTGTCCGCAGACCTGGTACCGGCTGGCGGCCACGGCCGGGTCGGCCCGCGTCCAGTCCCACGGCCGCGCGCTGCCCGTGGCCGAGACGGCCAGGAGGACGAAGGTGCTGGCGGCCAGCATCGTGGCGGCTCCCAGCGACGTGAGGAGCGGCTTGGCGAACTTCGACTTCACGACGCGTGACCTGGGACGCCGCTGAGCCGGGCTTTCCGTGGCGTTGCGCTCTGAGTGCATCGCTACCCCTTGACGTGAGAAGTGGGTGAGTGCGGCTCACCTCTGCCCGGTTCAACGAACGCGGGGTGGCGTTTCATCGATGGCGGCCCTGTCGATGAATCCGGGAACGGCGTTCGTTGAACTGACCAGAGCGCCGCGGGTGCTCGCGGATCTTTCCAGTTGGGGGGTAGCGACACCATGACCCACGTCATCACCCAGCCCTGCATCGGCACCAAGGACGCCACGTGCGTCGAGGTCTGCCCGGTCGACTGCATCCACTCCGACGACGGCTCGGAGATGAACTACATCGATCCCGCCGCCTGCATCGACTGCGGCGCCTGCGTGGACACCTGCCCGGTGAGCGCCATCTACCCGGAGGACCACGTCCCGGCCGAGTGGAGCTCCTTCATCAGGATCAACGCGGACTACTTCCAGCGGTGAGATGACCGGCCGGTACGTCGTGATCGGCGACGGGATCGCGGGGCGGGCGTGGGCACGGTGTCCCACGAAGAGGGGCTGGTATCGCCGGCTCTGCTTCGCCAGCGACCACCTGGTGCGGTGAGCGGCCGCCCGGCCCGGATCCCGGCAGGACCGCTGGCCGCGCTCGGGGTGTACGCGGCGGCCGTGGCGTGGCTCGGCCGCGACGTCTGGACCCGGCTCGACGTCGCGATCATCGGGCCCGGCGACTTCGACAACTTCTACTACGCCTGGTCGGTCTGGGAGTTCCGGCGCGCCCTGCTGGCCGGGCGGCTGCCCGGGTACACCCACGACGTCTACGGGCAGGCGGCGTCAGTGCCCATCTTCGTAGAGGGCCTCGCCGACCACGTGGTCGCGCTCCCCCTGCAGTCCTTCCTGACCCCGGTCGGAGCCTATGACGTCACGGTGCTGCTGGGCTTCTTCGCGGCCGCGCTGGCCATGCACCTGCTGGCCTCGGAGCTCACGCCGAGCTGGACGGCCCGCGTGGTGGCGGGCCTGGTGTTCAGCTTCTCC
>VBJR01000311.1:0-2058 GCA_005880175.1 Chloroflexota bacterium | reverse complement strand
CGGCCCTCCCCGCGCGCCGCCGTCCTGGCCGGGGTGGGCGCCGGCCTGGTGCCCTGGGCGGCCGTCAACTACGCCGCCTACTTCCTGGTCCCGTTCGCCCTGCTCCTCGCCGGCGGCGTGATGCTCACCGACCGGCGGTGGTTCGCCAGCCGTCGCCACGCCGCCCTGCTGGGGCTGGCGGCGGGTGTCGGGGTCCTGGTCGCGGCGCCCAGCCTGGCCGACTACCCGGGCCTGAAGCCCGACGACGTGGCCGCCATCCACGCCCAGACCAGTCGATGGGAGCTGCGCGTCTACAGCGCCGACCTGGTCGGGCTGCTGGTCCCGGACCCTGCCGACCCGGTCGTCGGGACGCGCGTCGCCGGCCTCTACCCGGCCGTTCCGGGCGTCCCCGAGCGGTCGGCCTTCCTGGGCCTCCCGGGACTGCTCCTGGCGGCGGTGGCGCTGGCGCTGCGGTGGCGCGATCGGGCCACACGGGCCTGGCTCGCGGTCGCGATCGCGGGCGCGGCGCTGGCGCTGGGGCCGGCGCTCCGGGCGGGGGGCCGGTACCTGGTCCCGCTCCCCTTCTACGACCTCCTGTACCGTTGGCCGCCGCTGGACGCCTTCGCGGCGCCCGGCCGGCTGACGGTCCTGACGCTGACGGCGGTGGCGGTCCTGGCGGCGCTGGGCGTCACCGCCCTCCTGGCCCGTCTGCCCCCGGCCCGGCGCTGGCGCGCGGCGGCGGGCGCCGCCGTGCTCGGCCTGGCCGGCGCCGGCCTGGCCCCCAGTCTCCTGTTCGGGTACGGCCTCACCGCGCTGCCGGTCCGGGTGCCCGAGCTGTACCGCGTCCTGGCGGCGGCGCCGGACGACGGGCTCGTCCTGGAGCTGCCGCCCGCCGCCGGCAGCGTGCAGTACTTCCAGACGGTCAGCCACAAGCGGCTGGCCGCCGGCATCGTCCCCCGGCTGCCCGACCCGGCGGCGCTCCAGCTCGAGAACGTGCCCTACTACTCGCTGCTGGCCGAGGGCTGGCCGCTGCCCGAGTCGGACACCGCGCCGGCCGCGGCGGGCGCCGACATCTATCCGCTGGGCCGCTTCGCCGCCGGGCTGCGGGCGCACGGGATCGCGTACGTGGTCCTGCACCGCCTGAGCTGCATCGAGCCGGCGGCGCTGTGGCCCTGCTTCCAGCCGTCCAACTACGCCACGGCCCTGCGCTTCCTGGACGGCACGCTGGGGGCGCCGCTCTACGCCAGCCCGGGGGACGGCCTGACCGCCTGGCGGGTGGTGCCCGGCCCGCCGGGGCCGGACGCGAGCGCCGGCTACCGCCTCGGCCCCGGTTGGATCCCGTACCTGGGGCGCCTGACCGACGGCCAGCCGCGCCGGATGCTGGGGCCGCAGGCGCGCCTGGAGGTCGAGCGGGCCGGGGCCGGCGAGGCACGCCTGTTCCTGCGGGCCTCGTCCTACGTGCGGCCGATGACGCTGGAGGTGCGGTTCGACGGCCGGATGCTGGGGACGGTCGCGCTCCCGGTGGACGCGCTCACCGACCTGGAGCTGGGGCCGCTTCCGCTCGGGCCCGGGCCACATCAGCTCGACCTGCGCTCCCGGCAGGGCTGCGTCGTGCCCGACGACCTCGACCCCCGCTACTCGGGGCCCAACCTCGACGGCGTCGGCTACCGCTGCGTCAGCTTCGCGGTGGAGCGGGTCGAGGTCCGCCCGGCCTGACGCCCGACTCCCCGAAGCGGCCGTATCGATTCGGAGTCGCCCAGCTCAGTGGGCCAGTACCTGGTACTCGGCCCACGGGTGCTCCAGCAGGTTGTTGGCGCCGGCCCCGCGCACGTAGGGCTTGATCATGTACGTCCGCGTCGAATAGACCAGCGGCACGTACGCCGCGTCGGCGCTCAGCGCCTGGGCGAGCTGGTGGTAGAGCGGCAGCGCGTCCGGCAGCGACCGGGCGGCGGCCTGGGCCGCCAGCTGGTCGAACAGGGGGGTGTCGTAGCCGGAGCCGCAGTTGGAGTCCGGGCAGCCCGCCGCCCGTCCGAAGAGGTTGTCGTACCAGTCCCCGGGGTGGTCGTAGTCGGCCTGCCA
>VBJR01000344.1 GCA_005880175.1 Chloroflexota bacterium | reverse complement strand
ACCTCGACGGCGCGGCCGCGGTGGTGGTCCCCGCCGACCGGCGCGCGGTCTACGACTTCGACGTGGCCGGCGACCGCGTCGCGTTCTGCTTCGGCGACCCGTCCACCCCGGGCGAGGTCGCGCTGGCCGAGGCCGGCGGCGAGCGAACGCTGACCGACAGCAACCCCTGGCTGCGCGACCGCTTCCTGGCCGAGCCGGAGCGGCACGTGTTCACCGCCGCGGACGGGCTCCAGATCGAGGGCTGGCTCATGAAGCCGCCCGAGTTCGACCCGTCCCGCCGCCACCCGCTCGTGATGGAGATCCACGGCGGCCCGCACTCGCAGTACGGCTGGGCGTTCTTCCACGAGTTCCAGGTGCTGGCGGGCCAGGGGTTCCTGGTCTTCGTCACCAATCCGCGCGGCTCTGACGGCTACGGCGAGTCGTTCCGCTCCGCCTGCGTGCGGGACTGGGGCGGGAAGGACTACGGCGACCTGATGACGGCTCTGGACCAGCTGATCGCGCGGACCGGGTTCGTGGACGAGAGCCGGATGGGCGTCGGCGGCGGCTCGTACGGCGGGTTCATGACGAACTGGGTGATCGGCCACACGGACCGGTTCGCGGCGGCCGTCACGATGCGCTCCATCTCCAACCTGGTCAGCGAGTTTCCCCAGCACGACATCGTCCTGTGGGGCGAGGTCCAGATGGGGCCGCGGCCGTGGCCCGACCCGGACGAGCTGTGGCGGCGCTCGCCGATCCGGTACGTCCGCGACATGACCACCCCGCTGCTGATCCTGCACGGCGAGATGGACCTGCGCTGCGCGGTCTCGCAGGCGGAGGAGCTGTTCGGGGCGATGCGCCTCCTGGGCAAGGAGGTCGAGTTCGTCCGGTTCCCCGGCGAGTCGCACGACCTCTCCCGGGGCGGCCGGCCGGACCGCCGGATCGAGCGCCTGCGCCGCATCGCCTCCTGGTTCGGGCGGCACCTCCAGGCCGGCGTCACCGCCGGCCGGTCAGAGGCCGTCGCGGCCGGGGAGTAACGCCGTCTTGCCCCGGCGAGGTACGGGCCAGTACGCTGGCCTCGCCGGTGGTCGACTAGCGTTTCTCTGTGGAGGTGACACCCCATGGCCGTAGCCGCGTTCTCGCCCGAGTGGGCGCAGGCGTTCAAGGACGAGATCAACAAGAGCCCGGTCTACCGCGACGCGGGCAAGGGCTGGAAGTGGACGGTGGGACTGGTCGTCGAGGCGGAGCCGGACAAGAACTTCCCGGACTCCCGCGGCGTCGTGATGGACCTGTTCGAGGGCGAGGCGCGCGACGTCCGGGTCGGGAGCGCCGAGGAAGCGCAGGCGTGCGACTTCGTGATCTCCGGCACGTACTCGCGCTGGAAGCAGGTGGCGACCAGGGAGCTGGACGCGACCCGCGGCATGCTCCAGGGCAAGCTGAAGCTGAAGGGCGACCTGCCCACCGTGGTGCGCTACACGAAGGCGTCGCAGGAGATGACCGAGTGCACGACCCGCGTGCCGGTCACCTGGCCCGACGAGTGAACGGAGTGCAAGAGGGGGCAGGCCTCCCCCCACTCAATTACCCATACCGGCCGCTGATGGTGGAGCTGCCGGCCGGTGCGGCGGTGTGATGGTCGGTGACACGCTGCCCATTGTCGCGCAGGTCCCGCCCGGTCGCGCAGGTCCCGCCCCGGTCGCGCTCGCCCCATGTCGGTGACCCGATGGGGCGTCCTGGGACCAAGCCCGCACGCCCATCGGGGAGGCGCTGGAGGGTTGGCCCTTCCTCGCACCTCTGCCGAGCGGTTGTGGGGGTCCATGAGGCGAAGCTAGACCGGCGTGGCGTGCGGGGGCCATGACGTAGGGGCGTCAAGGTCGCGAAGCGCCGCAGGGGAGCCTTGATGCCCCGGGTGCAGGGGCGTCCAGGCTGGTCCGGGTAGCGGTGCCCCGATGGGGCTCCGTCGAGCCCGAGAAGCCGATTGACCAGTCAATGATCTGTTCGTGGGCTAGCATACGGCTCAGAAGGTGAAGGCTGAGCCGTCCTGCGAGTGCATGGGCCATCTCGTCACATCGCTAGCTGACTCGGGGGTCGGCGATTGGCTGGCAGAGGTGCGAATCGCCTGCGCGCCCCGGACCGACCAGTGTCCGGCAGGGGTGGGCGACAACTGCGTGATGCTGCCGAGGTTGATCGATGCGCTGGACGCAGGATTGCTCGGGGCTCCGCGACCAAATGCCGATCTACTTATCGACGCGCTGCGCTGCCCCCTCGCCGGCCAGGCGCTGCCGGTCGTGCGGCGTTATGTTGGCCATGACGACCCGTTGGCCCGCGCCGCCGCTCTGACCTTCCTCGTGAACTTTGGCGGCCCCGACGACACCGAGGTCCTACTGCCCAGGCTCGATCAAGAGGCGGACGCGGAGCTGCTGGAGGCAGTCATCGATACGCTCGGGTCGATCGGCTCCACGGCGGCCATCCTCCCGCTTCGCGCACTCAGCCAGGATGAGCGGCGGGCGCCGCATCTGCGCCGAGCGGCGATTACCGCGGCCAACGATCTGGCCTTCCCGGTCGCGGGGGAACGTATCGGATAAGAAAGCTGAGGGAAGCTACGCCGATAGCGTCCACTATCGAGCAGCACGAGCACGATGAGACATGGCATATTGGCTGGAGGATGCGACTGGTAGATGAGGAGTTCGACGGCAAGCGGGTTCTCGTGACAGGCGCGACTGGCGGCATCGGGCGGCGGGTGTGTCGTCTCATCGGAGAGCGAGGCGGTGAGGTTGTCGCAGTCGGACGCAACGAAGAGGAACTACGGCGTCTGAATAGCCTTGTGAACGACGTTGAACAGGACACGTCCCGAATATTCGTTGTTGACTTCGATGACGACCTAAGCACGGCATCATGCGTCGAAGCCATCGTGCGTATGAGCCGTGGCTTGGACGGCGTGGTCTTGATCGTGCCATCGGTTCCGAAATCGTCGGTGGAGTTGCCTGAGAGCACGGACTGGCGGGCGGCCTTGAATCTGTGCTTTGTAAATCCGCTGGCAGTGCTGCAAGCGTGCATAGGGCAATGTTGTCCGGCTGTCATGGCTTGCCGAGTGCAAGCGGCTGTCCTTCGTGTTGGGCTCGCGAGGCATACGGATAAACACCGTATCGCTGGGTGCAACACTGACCGAGCGCTTCGTTAGACGACTTGAGAATCGAGTTGAGGAAGACGTGCCAGCCCGTGAGACGCCCGAAACGATACCGCTTGGCGAGTATGGCGACCCGGACGATGCAGCGCATGTGATAGTGACGCTGCTTGGTCGGTTCGCAAATCACCTCACGGGAGGCAACATCATATTCGACGGCGGCATCACGCGCGCTTATTGAGATACTGGCCCGTTGAGGGTGTGCCCCTGTATGAGATCGTTGATGGCCTGAACCTCGGGATGGGACTGCCATGTTCGCGGGGATTCGTATTTGTAGATCGCCATGGCCTCATTCATGCGTTTCCTGCTGCGGATCAACGCAGAACGAGTGAGGCTATCGTGGAGGCAGATAGCAAAGGTGTCGGGATCGTCCGTCAGTATTGCCACGCGTGCCCGTTGGTTGAGGATCTCCAAGCGGTTCCGTTCGGGAGCTAGGTTCGCGGTCGGATGCTCGTCGTAGCTTGTGAATGCAGCCAGGGCGTTTGGATGATCTCCAGCGAACATACGCGCCTGCCCTTCGTAGAAGGCCAGCAACCACACGCCATAGTCCGCCAACAGCCAGTCCGGTTCCTGGGTTGGGTCTGCCGGGAATGCGTTGTGAGCCCGTGACATGAGCTTTGCGGCCTCTCTGGTAAGTGAGCGCTGAGCGTAACTAGCTGCGGCGGCTGCATAGACGCGGGATCGAACGAGCGGACTGGCCTTGTCGGCATGAATGAGGGCTTCGGTGTATGCGGCGAAAGAATTGTGTGGCTGATCGGCATACTTGAATGCCACGGCAAGTTCCGTCAATGCAGCGACGAGGGTGGAGGCGTCGTCGGTATGCCGGGCATACTCTACTCCCTGTTGATTGAGCGCGATCTTCTCGTGCAGGCGGAGTTCGTGAGTTCGAACCACGCTGAGCAGACGGAGGCTCTGTGCAGCTAGTGCGGCGGAGACGGGCTTGTCAGTGGCATTGCGAAGCACGTCGGGCAAGAAGCTCTGAATGAGTCGATCGACGGTCTCCAGTTGGCCGCTGTTGCAGAGCTGCCAGCACTGCTGAAGAATTTGCCAGTAGGACTCTATGGGATCGCTGTTGGGAGTAAACCGTTGCATATCGGAAGGATCGGATTCCCAAAGTCTTAGCGGCAATGACGGGAAAGCGGATAGTAGGAGACCCATCCCAGCTACGCGGACGAATTGTCGTCGTCGCATGTCCCACACATAGTACGGCGGTGAAGCCGCCGAAATGGTCACGGGCTGACCGTCGAGGATCGGCGGCGGAAAGAGGTCGGCGCGCGGAGGACCGTCGGGGACGTCGTTGTGGTCGGTGCCGCTAGATGGCTCGGAGTCCGGATGGGTACCAGAACCGGTTGGCGCGTGGAGTTGCCGAGATTTCCAAGTTCGGTGCTCATCGATGACGGCGGCGAGGTCTTCGATCGTGATGTTCCAGGCGCGAGTGATCCACTTCCAGTTCTTCTTGCGGGGCTCGGAGCCGAGGAGCCAGGCGCGGATGTTGTAGCGGTCGAAGCGCGCGTTGCGTTCGCCGTCGTTCTCGGCCTGGCGGGTGATTGCCTCGGCGGCCTCGTCGTAGGACCACCGGGGCCGGTGCGACGTCAACACCCGCTTGACGAAGTTGCCGATGGGGCCGACGGGATCAACGCGGTCGCGGAGGACGGAGCCTCGCGGGCGGCTCATGAGGGTGTCCCAGAGCGAGTACGCGGGGCGGCGACGGTGCCCAGGACGCGCCGGGGTGCGGGGCGTCGAGGGGGCGTCAGGAGGGTGGTTCTGAACTCGCTACCGTTAGGTTTCACGGGAATTCCCGTCATTTAGAACCTTGTCGTAGCCATGCGCATTCGACAAGTGTAGTGCCCGTGTTCGGGGAGCATGGAGCGTGCCCGGGTGGGCCGCTGACGGCGGGTGCCGTGACGGTTGCGGGGGTCGGCTCGCGGGTGCTGGTGGAGTACGCGAGCGGCGGCAGCGAGGAGTTCGCGCTGGCGGGTCCGGAGGATGCGGACGCGACGGCTGGGCGGGTGTCCACGGCGAGCCCGCTCGGGCGAGCGGTGCTGGGCCGGCGAGCTGGCGATCGTGTCGTGTACCGCGCGCCGGCCGGGGTGCTGGGAGCGACGTTGGTGTACGTGCGGTGATGGCTGTGGGTGTCGATCGTGACAGGGAGCTGGTGACGGCAGTGCTGCATCTGGTGGGACAGAGCCGGGCGTACGTCGATCAACTCGACTTCGCCATCAGGGAGTTGCGGGAGACGCGAGACGAACGCGCGGCGGGCTTGATAGGAAAGCTGGAGCTGACGTTACGGGAGGCGGCGGGGCCGACCGTGCGGGACGTGGAGGCGTCGGCGTCCGCGCTGCTGCGGAGCTTGCGCCAGGGGCGGGTGGGATGAGCCCGTGCGGGGACGTGAGGAAGGGCCGGTTAGAGAGCGTCCGCGTGCGGTACGCGGGCCAGTGGTACGAGCGGGACTTGAGCCTGTGCCGGCGGGTGCGGCTGGTGCAGGAAGCCAACGGCGAGGACGCGGTTGCGTTCGCGCGGCGGGTCGAGGTCGGCATCGGGACCGTGTACGCGTGGCTGAGGGGGACGGTGACGTGCACGAGGACGACCACGGATCGGATGCTCGCGGGCCTGGGGCTGACTTTCGATCAGGTCCACCGGGCGGTGGATGGCCCCGGCGGGGAGGGCGGTCGGTGAGGACACTTTGGGGTACGCGGGGGGTCGGGCCGATCGATTGCCGGCCGGTTTCGGCCCCCCTGGCCTCTGGGCTCCGGCGGGCCATCAACCCTTCCGAATGGTGCGGGGGCGGGCGCGTGCCTGCCCTTCGCACCTGCTGACGCGGACAGGGACGGAGGGACGGATCATGGATGACTGGTGGATCGTGGCTGGCAAGGCGAGCCGAATGCGTGGTGTCGAAGGTCCGCCGCTGGAACAGACGGTGAGGGAGATATGGCGGACTCTGGACGGCCTGAACCGCTGCGTGACGTTGGTCAGGCGGGCCAGTTCGGAGAGCGAAGCGCTGGGCGGCGTGGTTGTCGAACAGTGCCGGGCGAGCTTGCCGGGCGTGGCGGCGGACGGCGAGGACCAGGCGGGATGACCGCTGGGCGAGCTGCGGGGACTGGCCATGCCGACCCAGCGGGCCAGGGACCGGGCGGTGCGAGTGTTCAACGCGTACTGGTTCGCGTTGTGCCGGGCGTGGGTCCGGTTCGGTCGAGCTGGGCTGGCGGTGGGCCTGGTCGTGTATGTGGCTGTGCTGCTGTTGGTCGGGCTGGTGATGGGCGGGGCGGATCGTCCATGGCCGTGAGGGAAGCCGGCGGGCAGGTTCCCGGCGGGGTCGCCAGCGTCGAAAGGCAGACGTTCCGCGTCCCCGCACGGGAGCTTCGCCCCTTCCCCGCATCGCGACGGACCGGCAGCTCGAACCGCCGCATCCAGATTCAGTTCAGCGTGAGCAAATGAATGATGCGCTGCCCCTCGTGCGTGAGCTTGTCGAGGTCATGGACTGCTTGACCAAGTCTGCATCGGCGCAGTTGGACATCGGTGAAACCGGAGTGCGTGCGCTTCGCATCATCGAGCGAGAGCCGGGTATCAAGCCCATGGATCTTGCGGCGCGGCTCGCCCACACCACGGGCGGCACCACAACGACGCTCGACGTTTTGGAGAGGTACCGTCTTGCGCGACGGATACGGAATCCCCTGGATCGACGCACGAAGGTCTTGTCGC
>VBJR01000048.1 GCA_005880175.1 Chloroflexota bacterium | reverse complement strand
TCTGCGGCATCGTCGCATTGCACCGCAATGAATTGAAGGCCCGCGAACGCCACTGCCAGCAAGCCGTACACTACGCTGACGTTGCCAGCGATTCCAGCGCGACCGTGTCGGCCTTGATATCCCTGGCCAGTACGCACTTCTACGCTGGCGATCCGAGTCAAGCCGCACTTGTGTACGAACGAGCTTTGGCCCACGAACAAGACATTCCCAGCCTCCAGCGTTCGCGTATTCATGCTGAGCTGTCCGTCGTCTACGGCCAATTGCACCGCCAGCAGGATGCACTTCGCTCCCTGGGCGTAGCTGAGGAGCTGTATCCCAGCGAACCGGAGCAAGACCGTAGCTTCCTCTACGCCGAGTTCACGCCAGCCTCGCTGGCCCTCGAACAAGGACTTGCATTCCTGGCTCTCGCAATTCAGTATCCCGGTCGCGGCTACGAAGGGAAGGCTATGACGACGTTCGATCGAATGCAGAGTGCATCAGCCGGCACTGTCCCTGACCGCATTCGCTTTGAGATCGTCAACCACCAAGCCACGACGGCAACACTGTTGAATGATCTCGACGCCTTCGAGAGCTCCTTTATCGACGGCATCGAAGGTGCCCGTCGGTTGCAGAGCAGGCAGCGCCAGCGCGAAGCCGTTCAAGCCTGGCGGCGCGCACTCAATACGTGGCCGCACGAAGGTCGGTTGAAACAACTGTCCGATCGTTTTCCTCTTTTGCCCCGCGAGTCTGCTTCGTGAACCGAACCGCTGTCGTCACAGGTAGCACCAGCGGCATCGGCCTTGCTATAGCGGACCGATTGCTCCGCACCGGCTACAACGTGGTTCTCAACTACTCGTCAGATGATCTCCGCGCCGCACAAGCCTTTGACCGATGTAAGGCGATGACTTCGACCGTTCAGCTCATCAAAGCTGATGTCAGTGACCGCAGCGCGGTCTATTCGATGATGCGACAAGCAGTCGACGATTTTGGTAGTCTCGATCTGTTGGTAAACAACGCAGCACGCGTTATCGACCAACCCGCACTGGAGATGACCGAATCGGAATGGGACCGCGTCATCGATGTGAACATGAAGGGCGCGTTTCTCTGCTCGCAGTCCGCAGCGAAGCACATGCTTCAGCAGGACGACGGAGGCGTGATCCTCAACATTGGTGCCTCTACCGGTATCAGAGCAAGGCGTAATGGTATCAACACATGCAGCTCCAAGGCGGGCTTGATGCTCATGACTCAGTGCCTCGCACTTGAGCTAGCCCCCAAAGTTCGGGTCAACACGATCATCCCGGGTCTCACGCTCACTGAGGAGACCGAACGCCGCTTCAATCTCGGTGATCCAGACGTTCTGCGCACGCGTGAGGAGGCAATTCCGCTGGGACGTATTGGCCGCCCGAACGACATCGCCGACGCCGTAATCCTCATGCTCTCCGACGAAGCCCGCTTCATCACCGGCCAGAGGATCGTGGTGGATGGCGGCCAATACATGTGGTGAGTCGCGATATCCTTCACGCCGATCGTGTCCGAAGGCGACACGGCTGAAGACGGCCTTCTGGGCTCGACGGCACCCCTTCGGGGCACCGCTACGGACCAGCCTGGACGGCCACTGCCACCGGGGCCTCAAGGCTCCCCTACGGCGCTTCGCGACATTGACGCCCCTACGTCATAGCCCCGCACGCCAGGCCGGTCTAGCTTCGCCTCATAAACTCCCACAACCGCTCGGGGGAGGTGCGAGGAAGGGCAAGCCCTCCAGCGCCTCCCCGATGGGCGTGGGGGCTTGGTCACCGGGACGCCGCTTGGGTCACCGACATGGGGCCTGCACGACCGGGCGGGGCCTGCGCGACAATGGGCAGCGTGTCACCGACCATCACACCGCCGCCCCGGCCGGCAGCTCCACCATCAGCGGCCGGTATGGGTAATTGAGTGGGGGGAGGCCCCCTCTTCCAGAACTCCCCCGCCAGTCCGGGACGCTCGGGGCGCCTGCGGCGCATCCCTACGGGTCTGAAGCCGGCGCCTGGGCGATCGAGGGAAGACGAACGCACACACTCGGGCGAAGCCCTTGCTTATGGCCACCCGGCCCTCTCCAACTCGTCTCATGGCCTCGGGTCTCATGCTGGGGCAGTCGCCGAGGCGGCGCCGCGGATCACGAAGAGCGCACGGGAACGGCAGACTGGCTCGTCGCCCACGGTGACCTCCGTCTCGAACGTGATGAAGCGCATGCCCCGCCGCTCGATGTCCGCCGCCACGCGGCCGCGCGACGTCACCGTCTGGCCCACCGCGGGGTGGCGGTCCCACGTGAACTCCTGCTCGGCGTGGAGCAGGTTCGCGAAGTCCACCGCGGCCTCGGGGTCGCCGAACAGCTGCGGCGCCGTCGCGAACAGCGCGTAGACGGCCGCATACGTCGGCGGCACGCCGTCCGCCGGGTCCGCTCCCAGCGCTCGGGCGAACGCCGCCACGTGGGCGGCCTCGATCGTGAACTCGACGGGCGGGTACGCCCGCCCGGCTACGGCGGCTACGGGAATCGCCCTCCGAAGCCGCCCTCGAGCTCCAGCTGGCGGCGCTTGCGCTCGGCGGCGTCGAGCTCCGCGAAGAACTCGAAGTGTCCACGGCCGTGGACGAAATAGCCGCCGCCCTGATCGCGCGTCACCTTCAGGTTCGGGAGCTCGACGTCATACACCTGGCCGGATTCCGACACCTTCAGCAGGGTCATCTCTCTCACGAGGCTAACCGAAGCCGGCCTCTGAGGCGGCGCAGGAGCAGCGGTCGCAGCTCCTCCCAGGCGGTGAGGACGCCCGCGCGGGCGCTGATCGCGACGTCCCGGGGCGCGTACGCGGCGATCGCGAAGCGCTCCGCCAGCTCGCGCGCCGGCTTCGCCGCCTCCGGGATCTCGCGCGCCAGCCGGGCCCCGAACTCGTGGGGCGTCTCGCCCGAGTGGGTCTCGACGCCGGCCAGGCGCGAGAGCATCGAGGTCCGCTTCCAGACGCCGCTGACCGTGCTCGGACGCAGGTAGCGGGTGGCGGCCACCCACGTTGCGACCAGCACCGCCAGCACCAGGATCAGCGCGGCCGGGAAGCCGCCCGGCACCCTGGACGCGACGCCCCCGCCGCCGCCCAGGCCCTGGTCGCCGGCCAGGAGGTCGCCGCGGTCCGGGCGGGGGTTCACCACGCCGGCGCCGCCCGCGGTGGTGTCGCCCGCGCTGCAGATCTCGCTGTCCGTCGCGCACGCGGCGCTGACGCTGCCGCGCGGGATCGGGAAGTACGTCCCGTCCGGCGTCGGCTCGAAGGGCTCCCAGCCGTAGCCGGGGAAGTACGCCTCGACCCACGTGTGGGCGTCCGACTCCTTGACCACGTACTTGCCCAGCTTCTCGTCGTAGGAGCCGGGGCCGTAGCCGTTGACCAGCCGGGTCGGGATGCCCAGCGAGCGCAGCATGTCGCCCATGGCCGAGGCGAAGTACTCGCAGTACCCCTCCTTCGAGTGGAAGAGGAAGTACTCGAGGGGGTCCGCGCCGGCGGGCGGCTCGGTCGGGGTCAGCGTGTACTGGTAGTTGGCGCGCAGGTAGCTCTCGATGGCCGTCGCCTGGTCGTACGGGTTGTCCTTGCCGGCCGTGACCCGGCGGGCCAGGTCCTGGATCTCCTGCAGCGTCGCCTTGGAGCGGTACGCGGAGCCCGTGATCGGCTGCGGGCCGCCGGCGTCCGCCGGTGTGCGGTACGCGCCGGCGAAGTCCCGGTACGGGTCCAGCCACGCCGGGTAGTCGCCGCTGGCGGCGCGGAGCTGGTCCTCGGTCGCGGTCGAGTAGTCGACCGTCACCTGGTAGTTGCCGGAGCCGCCGTTGCGGCCGCTCACGGACAGGCGGTCGAGCGTGTCGATCCGCTCGGGCGGGGACAGGCCGGCCGGCGGCTGGCCGCCCCGGTAGCTGTGGGCGGTGGCCGTGCGGTCCGCCTTCTGGAGCGTGCCCGGATAGAACAGCACGTCGGTCGCGGTCGACGGCGGTTTGAGCATCTGGATCTTGAACGAGCCGCCGGCGACCTGCTGGTACGTCTCGGCGTACGGCGCCACCGCCCCCTTCTCGATCGGGACGTTGACCGCGCCCAGCTCCGAGTAGCGCCAGGAGGCGCCTCCGAGGCCGGTGCTGGTCGAGTCCAGGTTGAAGCCGCGGAAGTAGCGAGGGCCGCCGTACGAGCCGGTGATCGTGTACGTGAACACGATGCCGCTGGTCTTCTGGATGGGGCCGGCCAGCCGCGCCAGCGACGCGAAGCCGGTGGACGTGCCGGCGGCGGCGCCGCTCCCGAACGCGACGGGATGGTTCAGCCGCTGCTCGAGCTCGGCCCAGCCGCGGAAGCTGCCGTTCTCGATGTCCACCGTGCGGTCCGCCGTGGTCAGGGGCGGCACGACCAGGCCGATCGCGATCACCGCGGCCATCACCACGACGCCGCTCTCCCAGAAGTCCCAGCGGGCGTCGCTGCTCAGCCGGACCCGGCGCCGCGTGGCGCTGTCCAGGTGCCGGAGGTAGCTCGTCCAGAGGAGGACGCCCAGGGTCAGGACCAGGAACGCGACCACGTAGCCGTTCTGCTCGCTCGGGAAGTTCAGGACGTTGGTCGCGAAGGCGGCGGCGCCCGGGACCAGGCCCAGCAGCGGCTGCCGCCAGCGCAGGGAGCACCAGCTGAGCCAGCCGCCGACGACCCAGAACAGCATGCAGAGCAGGTACAGGTAGAACGCGGTGTCGTTGGCGGCGTCGCCGCTGGCGATCCGGCCCAGCCAGACGCCGGCCAGCCGCAGCGGGTCGGAGGGGTCGTCGGGGTGGGCCTTGACCAGCGTGCCGTGGGCGGAGACGAACGCGGCCCATCACCAACGCGCCGGCCAGGGCCAGGCTGGTCAGGCCGTCCGAACCCGGCACCCACTGCGCGGCGACCGTCGAGTTGCCGAGGCAGACGGTCAGCAGGAAGACGAACACGGCCAGCGGCAGCGTCCCCGAGGGGAGGCGCAGGCGCTGGGGGATCGATCGCGGCCAGGTCGCGAGCATCAGCCGTGCCTCCCGCTAGACGATTGATCCCGAATCAGGCGCGCTGGCGAGCCACGCCAACTCCGGAACAGATTGGCGCGTGCGATCTCTTCTGAGCGTATCGAAGCACGAAGCCACGGAGGACACGAAGACGCACGAAGCGCCGGGTGCCGCCGCGTCGCCTCCTTCCCGGAGCAACCCCGACGTGGTCTTCGGCGGTCGTTGGTGACCATCTCGCCAAGCCCTTCGTGCGTCTCCGTGCGCTTCGTGCCTTCGTGCTTCAGCTCACTCGGACAGATCACGGGTGCCATCTCGTTCCCGACGTCGACGGATGCGGGTCAAGTCGTCTAGACCAGTCTGACGGCATCGCGCGTCCTCAGCAGGCGGGCGAAGTCGTCGCCCTTCCGCACGACGTAGAGGTCCACGTCCGAACCCAGGTCGAAGCTGAGGTTGGGCTCGGGCGCCCCGAAGCTCGACGCGTCGATGTAGAACGCGAGCAGCGAGGTGCCGCGGCCGCGGACGCCCTGCATCGTCCGGACCCAGCCGGGGTCGGGGCTCGGCGTGATCACGGCGATCGCCCGGCGGGGCAGCCGGCGGATCCGGTCCCAGGCCAGCGCCCTGGCCAGCGGCTGGGGGCCGTCGGCGCGGGCCACGGCCAGGTAGTCGAGGATCAGGCGGTCCTGGCGGACGGCCCGGTGCGGCTCCAGCAGCGTGCCGCGGGCGTCGTTGGCGATCAGGCCCACCTTCCGGCCGCGGTTGTGGATCTGCATCGCGACCGAGGCGGCGAGGCTGACCGCGTACTCGACGCTCGACTCCTCGCCGTCGCCGTGGTGCACTCCGCGGTCGAGGTCGAGCACGATCCACAGGTCGGCGGTGAGCGGCTGCTCGAACGTCTTGCTCATCAGCCGCTGGTGCTTGTGCGACAGCGGCCAGTGGATCCGGCCGAAGGAGTCCCCGGTCGTGTACTCGCGCACGCCGCCGGTCTCGGGCGGGTAGTCCGCCCAGTTGCCGAACCGCTGCGCCGTGCCCGCGTGCTGCGTCGCCGGCATCAGCAGCTCGGGCAGCGTCCGCACCCGCGGGTAGACCAGCACCTGGTTCTTCTGGTTGAGCCGGACCTCCTGGCTGAAGAGGCCGAACGGCTCGCTGACGCGGACCAGCGTCGGCCCGAACGTCACCCAGCCCCGCTGGCGGTACACGCCCCGGGCCGTCCACGTCACCGCCTGGCGGCCGAGCGAGACGACCCGGCCCGGCTGGTAGTCGCTGAGCCGGCTGAGGTCCATCACCTCGACCCACGGCGCGGGGACGCGGCCCTGCTTGCGGACCGTGAACGTCTCCTCGAACGACTCCCCGACGGTCGGCGTGCCGGCGTCCAGCGTGCGCTGGATGCGGATGCCCCTGGCCGCCAGCCGGGGCCACACCCAGGCCAGGACGAACAGGAGCACCAGCGCGTACGCCAGGACGTAGGCCGGCTTGATCGCGGTCAGGTAGGCGAGGATGAAGAGGAGCGCGAGGCTGAGGCCGAGGAGGGCCCTGCTCATCCCGCTCGGCTGGAGCAAGAGGGGGCAGGCCCCCCCTTCCGGAATCCCCCCTCTTGTCCGGGACGTTGGGGGCGCCTCCGGCGCATCCCTTCGGGTCTGAACGCCGCGTCCGGCGGCTTCGG
Source organism: Chloroflexota bacterium (assembly GCA_005880175.1). The sequence goes on along the minus strand of VBJR01000048.1, from coordinate 12,513 downwards.
GAAGACGGACTCACTCACTCGGGCGGAGCCCATTGTTCCCGGCGACCCTGTCGCCCGTGCGCTACGCGTCATAGCTCATCTGCGGCACGTGCTCCCGCTCCATGACCTGGTGCAGGATGCGGCTCGCGCTCGCGCCCTGCATCTCGGCGTTGGGCCGGAGGATGATCCGGTGGCCGAGGACGGGCTCGATGAGCACCTTGACGTCGTCCGGCAGCACGTACTCGCGGCCCAGCACCGCGGCCCGGGCCTGCGCCGCGTGGAACAGGTTGAGCGTGCCCCGGGTGGAGGCGCCCAGCGCGATCTCCGGGTGGGTCCGCGTCTTCTCGACCAGGCGGGCGATGTACTCCTTGAGCTCTTCCTTGACGAAGACCTCGCGGACGGCCCGCTGGGCCTCCCGGAGCTCGGACGGCGAGACGACCGGCTGCAGCTCCTCGAACGGCGACTCGACCTTCTGCTGGCCGAGGAGCTTGGCCTCCTCCTTCGCCGTGAGGTAGCCCAGCCGCACCTTCATGAAGAAGCGGTCGAGCTGGGCCTCGGGCAGCGGGAAGGTCCCGGAGTACTCGATCGGGTTCTGCGTGGCCATGACCAGGAACGGCTTGGGCAGCTCGTGGGTCTCCCCGTCGATCGTGACCTGCCGCTCCTCCATCGCCTCCAGCAGCGCCGACTGGGTCTTGGGCGTGGCCCGGTTGATCTCGTCCGCGAGGAGGATCTGGGCGAACACCGGGCCCGGCCGGAACTCGAAGTCGCCCTCCTTCTGGTTGAAGCCCCTGACGCCGGTGACGTCCGAGGGCAGCAGGTCAGGCGTGAACTGGATGCGCCGGAACGTGCAGTCCAGCGATCGGGCCAGCGCCTTGGCCAGCATGGTCTTGCCCACGCCGGGGACGTCCTCGATCAGGAGGTGCCCCTCGCACAGCAGCGTGACCAGGCACTGCCGGACCTCGTCCTCTTTGTGGACGATGGCCCGGGCGACGTTGGCCAGCACCGGCTCGGCCACCCGCCGCACGATGTCGAGTGAAGCTCCCTCTGCCGCACGACTCATACCCGTCCTCCGACTCCTCCCCTTGACGGGGATTATATGGACGTCAGCCTGGCGGGAAAGCGTAACGAACCAGCCAGGTCCGTCCGTTTGACATCTTCTTGAGAAGTTTGCTAGGGTTGCCCCCGTCAATTTTTCGCCTGTGGGAGGGCGAATCTGACAGGGGGGTAGACGAACGTGACGGTATTTCACCGCTACTTCGTGCATCTCGTGGTGCTCGTGGTGGCGATCGGTCTTTCCGGCTATGCGTCAATAGCGAGGGGGCTGCCCCAGGCGGCCAGCCTGCGCCTCGGTGTGGTCAACGCCCAGGGCCAGGCCTTCGGCCAGGGCGGCACCGCCGGTTCGGTGGAGCTGGGCCGGACCGGAGCGATCATCAAGCCGATCGCCATCCCGGCCAACGCGCCGGTGCAGCACACGCCCACGAAGTACACGGTGCGTCAGGGCGAGGACGTCTACGCCATCGCCAAGAAGTTCAACATCAGCGCCGACGAGCTGCGCTGGTCCAATCCCGCGAACCTGACCAAGAGCGACCTGGTCAAGGCCGGTGACCAGTTACTGATCCCGCCGGTCCAGGGCATCGTCGTCGTCGCCCGGCCGAACGACACGCTCCAGACGATCGCCGCCGCCTACAAGGTGGACCAGGAGGCGATCGTCGACTTCAACTACCTCCGGGACACCACCGTGAAGGCGGGCGACGTGCTCGTCGTCCCGAACGGCCGCGGGCCGCTGCTGTTCCCGCGCCGGGCCTCGGACAACCCGCCGGCCCTCGGCCCGTACGCGAACGCGAAGTTCACCTACGGCCAGTGCACCTGGTACGTCGCCAGCCGCCGGTACGTGCCCTGGACGGGCGACGCCTGGATGTGGTGGGCCAACGCCCGCGCCATGGGCTTCGCCGAGGGCCAGGTGCCCGAGCCCGGGGCGATCATGGTGACCTGGGAGAGCCTGATCTACGGTCACGTGGCGTACGTCGAGCAGGTCAACGCCGACGGGTCGTTCGTGATCTCCGAGATGAACTTCAAGGCCTGGGACGTGATCGACACGCGCCTCCTGCACGTGAAGGACGTCCCCCTCATCGGGTTCATCTACTGAGACCGAGCAGTCTGGCCTCGGCGAAGCTGAAGTAGCCTCGCCGGGCCACCACCAGGTGGTCCAGCACCTGGATGCCCAGGACCGCGCCCGCCCGTGCCATGAGCAGGGTGAAGGCGCGGTCCTCGGCACTCGGCTCGGGATCGCCCGAGGGATGGTTGTGCGCGAGGACGACGGCCACGCCTCGCCGCCGGATGGCGGGGGCGAACACCTCCCGTGCGGTCACCCCGACGTGCATGACGCCGCCCCACGCCACCGTGCACAGGTCGCCGAGCAGCCCGAAGCGGGCGTCGAGCGTCACCACGGCGAGCACCTCGACCGGCGCCGCCCGCAGCGGCTCCAATAGCGGCAGGAACTGCTCCGGACGCTCCCAGCGCTCGTCCAGGGGACCGGCCGCCGGCTGGAACCGCCGGGCCAGCTCCGCGGCGGCCAGGAGCCGGCGCCGGGCGGCCGGACCGAGGCCGAGGCCGGCCAGCTCCCCGTCGTCGGCGTCGAGCAGCGCGGCGACGGGCACGTGCTCGACCCCGGCGGCGGTGGACGGCCCGAGCAGCTCGGCGAGAAGGCGGCGGTCGTCGAGCCCGGCGAACATGCCCGCCACGGTAGCCCCGACCGGCCGGGGTGGGAACTCTAACCCGTTAAGTCCGTCCGACCGGTTCGCCGGACCGGTGCCACGTCATGGCCAGCTCATGGGGTGGCGGTTGCACGGCAAACTCCGCCACCGCGCCCGCTACACGTCCCAGAACGCCAGCTCGTGCCCGCTCGAGACCAGGAACGCCTCCCGCATCCGGGCCCGGACCGCCGGGCCCGCTCCCTCCGCCAGCCGGTCCACCAGGTCCCGGCACCACCCCGCCAGCTCCGTGAAGCCCGGGTCGGCGTACGCGTCGATCCACGCCGCGCAGCGCTCGTCCGCCGGCCGGCCCCGCTCCGCGAGACGCAGGCCGATCTCGTTGTAGCCCCACATGCAGGGCAGGACGGCGGCGGCCAGCTCCGCGAAGTCGCCCGTCGCCGCCGTCCGGACCAGGAAGTCCGTGTACGCGCGGGTGACCGGCGCCATCTCCTCCGCCTCCAGCTCCGCCGCCGCGATGCCGAAGCTCGCCGCGTACGAGCGGTGCAGGTCCATCTCGGTCACCGCCGTCGCCTGGAGCAGCTCCGCGAACTTCCGCAGCGTGGCCAGGTCGGGCGACCGCGCCGCCGCCAGCGCGAAGACGCGGCAGTACTCGACCAGGAACCGGTAGTCCTGCCGCAGCCACCGCTTGAACCGCTCCACGTCCACGGTCCCGTCGCCGATGCCGCGGACGAAGGCATGGTCGTGCTGCGCCTGCCAGATGGGATCTGCGGCGCGCCGCAGCTCAGCGCTGAAGCTCACCCAGCAGCGTGTCCCAATACATCAGCTCGTAGCCCTGGAGCAGCCGCGCCGCCCGCCGGATGCGCCGCTCGGACACCCCGCGCTCCAGGCCCGCCGCGATCACCCGCCGCGCGTTCTCCTCGAAGCCGCCGTCCGGCTCCGCGAACAGGTCGAAGAAGCGGACCTGGTCCGGCGTCAGCCCGTACCGGCCGGTCAGGGCGCGGCTCAGCCTGGCGCAGCTCTCGCCCCAGGCCGGGAAGTTGACCAGGTAGGCCGCCGCGACCTCCGCGTCCGAGCCGTACGCGCCCAGCCACGCCATGTACGCCGCGTACGCGTGCGCCCCGGGCAGCGGCTCGTACGCCTCCAGGTCGGCGGCCGTCAGCTCCAGCGCGGTCGCGAACGTGCCCAGCGCCTGCAGCGCGGCGTGCTCGCCGCCCAGCACGTCCAGGAACACGTCGGGACCGAACCGGCTGACCAGGTGCGCGACGCTGCGCAGGTCGCTGGAGATGATCGCGTGCTGCTCGCGGGCGAACGGCCGCAGCTGCTCGAGCTGGATCAGCCCCTCCTCGACCGCGGCGACGTAGGCGTGCGTCAGCAGCTGGTCGCGGACCGGCGACAGGTCGGCTCGGATCTCGTCGATGAGCGTCTCGGCAGCCAACGTCACGAGCATAGAGTAGGCCTGTGCCCGAGCGAAAGAAGGCGATGCACGAGCTGGCCGGCGGCGGCGACGACGGCACGACCGGGCTGCTCGGCGGCGGCCGGGCGGCCAAGGACGACCTGCGCATCGAGGCGTACGGGACCGTGGACGAGGCGTCCAGCGCGATCGGGCTGGCCAAGGCGCTGACGGCCGTCGAGCGGGTCCGGGAGATCGCGGAGCGGCTCCAGCGCGACCTCTACCGACTCGGCGCCGAGCTGGCGACGAACCCCCGGTCCACGGGCCGCTTCGGCCGGACGTCGGAGGCCGACGTTGCCGCCCTGGACGCGCTCCTGGCCGAGCTGGAGGCCGAGGTCCCGATGCCGGACGGCTTCGTCCTGCCGGGCGCCACACCCGCCTCCGGCGCGCTCGACCTGGCCCGCACCATAGTCCGCCGCGCGGAGCGCCGCTGCGTCACCCTGGTCCGCGACGGCGGCCTCGACAACGACCAGGCGCGCCGCTACCTGAACCGCCTCAGCCTGGTGCTGTTCGTGCTCGGGCGCTTCGAGGAGGCCCGGGCCGGGGTGCGGGCGACGCCGGCCCGGTGATCCCGGCCGGTCCGGTCGCGACGTAGACTTCACCCCGAGTTCCGATGCCGTATCTGGTCCTGGGATTCGTGTTGGGGATCCCGCTCGTGGCGTACGCGACGCTGTCCGTCGTGCTGTACCGGCGTCTCTTCGTCCCGAACCGATCGGTCCCCTTCGACGATTTCATGTTCACGCCCTGGGAGTTCCAGGCCGACTACGAGGAGGTCGACCTGGCGACCGTCGACGGGGTGTCGTTCGGCGCCTGGTTCTTCCGGCAGACGTCCTCGCCGCAGGTGATCGTGATCAGCCCCGGTCACAAGGGCCGCCGGCAGGACCTGCTGGGGATCGCGGTCGGCCTGTGGCGGAAGGGCTTCAACGTGCTCTGCTACTCGTACCGGGGCATGGCCGGCAGCGATCGAGCCACGGTCACGATGGGCGTGCACGAGGTGCAGGAGCTGGCGGAGGCGATCGCGTTCGCGCGCCGGCACGTGCGCGGGGCCAAGATCGGGCTGCTCGGCTACTCGATGGGCGCCGTGGTCAGCCTGCTCGGCGCGGCCGGCGACCCGTCGGTCGAGGCGCTGGTGCTCGACAGCCCGTACGCGGACCTGCGCCAGGTGGTGCGGGAGAACGTGCGCCGGTACGCCCTGCTGCCCGGCTCGCCGTTCGTCATGACCGTCGGGCTATGGATGCGCCTCCGGCATGGCGTGCGCCTGGCCGACGCCAGCCCGATCGCCGTGCTCAGCGGCCTGGAGCCGCGGCCGCTGTTCTTCATCCACGGCTCGGCGGACGTGACGACCTCCTCCCAGCACTCGCGCCGGCTCTACGACGCCTACCGGGGCCCGCGCGAGATCTGGATCGTCCAGGGCGCGCCCCACACCGGCGGCTACTTCGCCGACCGGTCGCTGTACGTCGAGCGTGTAGCGGGGTTCTTCGCTCGCAACCTGGGCCTCAAGACCGCCGGGCAGCTGCGCCTGGTCGGCGACGAGGACGAAGAGGTCTCGTAGGCCGGGCCGCTCAGCGCCGGACGCGCCGGGCCACGTCGCTGAACGACAGCTCCGCCAGCGAGGGGAGGACCAGGTCGGCCCTGCCGAAGTCGTGGCCGGCGGTGAGGGCGCTGGGGACCGCCACGCAGTAGAGGCCGGCCGCCTTGGCCGCCCGCACGCCGACGCCCGAGTCCTCGACCGCCACCGCCTCGTGCGGCGCCACGCCCAGGCACTCGACCACGGCCAGGTACAGGTCCGGCGCCGGCTTGGTCCGCGCCACGTCGTCGCCGCAGCGCACGCAGTCCCAGCCGTCGAGCCCCAGCCGCTCCAGGTGCCCGGTGACCCAGCTCCGGCCCGAGCTGGACGCGACGCCCAGCCGCACCCCGCGCTCGACCGCCTCCCGTCGCCACTCGCGGACGCCGGGCAGGACGTCCAGCTCCATGGTCAGCTCCAGCTGCCGCTCCCGGCGCGCGGCCTGGAGGACGTCCCGGTCGAGCGGCCGGCCCACGCGGCGCTCCAGGTCGGCCAGTGGATCGAAGTGATCGGCCCCGTAGCCGATGATCGAGGTCCAGAACTCGGGCGACAGCCGCTGTCCGTGACGCGCGTACGCCTCGGACCACGCGGTGAACACCGGGACCTCCGTGTCGAGGATCAGGCCGTCGAAGTCGAAGACGAGGGCGCGAACCACCGACCCCCATTCTCCGTCAGCCGCGCAAGAGAGGCCGCAAACGAGGGCGGTCGGCGCCGCCGCTCTCGCGACGGCGGCCAACGCACCCTCACACCGTCTCCCCACACCCCCGCGTTCCGGTGCCACGCTCTCCGGAACGACGCCATGCCCTTCGATCATCGCTCGCGGCCCGAGCGATGTCCAAGGCCACCGCTGGGCCACAGTGGGTCACCCGTGGGGCCGTCGTGGTGTACATATAGCCGATGCCCGGATCGATACTTGGCAGTACGGTGCGGCGGCGCGAGGATCCCCGGCTGGTCAGCGGCCAGGGCCGGTACGTGGACGACCTCCCCGCCGATCGCGGCCTGGTCGCCGCCTTCGCCCGCTCCCCGCTCGCGCACGCCCGGCTGCGCGACCTCGACCTGACGGCCGCCCGCGCCGTCCCCGGCGTCGTGGGCGTGTTCGCCGCCGCCGACCTCGGCATGGCGGCGCGCCTGGCCTTCGGCCTGATGCCCCCGGCGTTCGTGCGCCCGCCGCTGGCCACCGACACGGTGCGCTTCGTCGGCGAGGCCGTCGCGGTGGTCGTCGCCGAGACGCGCGCGGCCGCCGCCGACGCCGCCGAGGCCATCGTCGCGGACTACGAGCCGCTGCCGGTCGTCGCCTCGATGGAGGCGGCAGCCGCCGAGGGCGCGCCGCTGCTGTTCCCCGAGCACGGCAGCAACGTCGCCTTCGAGAACGCGTACGGCGGCGACGGCGACGTGCTCGAGGGCGCCGAGGTGGTCGTGAAGGGCCGGTTCGTCAACCAGCGGTTGGCCGCGGTGCCGATGGAGCCGGACAACGTCCTGGTCGCGCCGGACGAGGAGACCGGCGGCGTCCGGATCTGGGCGTCCACGCAGAACCCGCACCAGGTCCGCGACTACGTAGCCGAGTGCCTGGGGCTGCCCGAGGCGCAGGTCCGCTGCATCTCGCCCGACGTCGGGGGCGGGTTCGGCGCCAAGGCGTTCACGTACCCGGAGCAGGCGGTGGTCGCCGAGCTGGCCCGGCGGCTGGACCGCCCCGTCCGGTGGACCCAGACCCGCTCCGAGTGCTTCCTGACCATGACGCAGGGCCGCGCCCAGATCCAGGAGATCGAGCTGGGCGCCACCCGCTCTGGCGACCTGGTCGGGCTGCGGGCGCGGGTCCTGGCCGACGCCGGCGCGTATCCCGGGGTCGGCGCGTTCCTGCCCTTCTTCACGGGCCAGATGCTGGCCGGCGTCTACCGGCTGCCCCGGATCGACTACTCGGCCCGGGTGTACGCCACCAACACAACGCCGATCGGCGCCTACCGGGGCGCCGGCCGGCCGGAGGCGACGGCCCTGCTGGAGCGCGCCATGGACCTCCTGGCGGCCGAGCTCGGCATGGACCCGGTCGAGGTCCGCCGGCGCAACTACATCCCGCCCGAGGACTTCCCGCTGACCACCGCCGGCGGCGCCAGCTACGACTCCGGCGAGTACGCGCGGGCGCTCGACCAGGCCGTGGAGCTGGCCGGCTACCCGGAGCTGCGGGCCGAGCAGCGGCGGCGACGCGAGGCGGGCGAGCGCCGCGTGCTGGGCATCGGACTGTCCAGCTACGTCGAGATCACGGCGGTCGGCTCGCCCACCGAGTTCGGCTCGGTCGAGGCGACCGCGGACGGCGAGTTCGTCGTGCTGGCCGGGACGCACAGCCACGGCCAGGGCCACGAGACCGCGTACGCGCAGATCGTGGCCGACACGCTGGACGTGCCGATCGAGTCGGTGCGCGTGGTCGAGGGCGACACGGCCCGGATCCCCCGCGGTGACGGCACCGCCGGCTCGCGCTCGCTGCAGCTCGCGGGCAGCGCGGTGCTGGAGGCGTCGCGGGCGCTGCTGGAGCGGGCGCGGAAGCTGACGGCGGACGTGCTGGAGGCCAACCCGGACGACGTGGTGGCGCTGGGCGACGGCCGCCTGGGCGTGCGTGGCGTGCCCGGCTCCGGCCTGACGTGGATGCAGCTGGTCGCGGCGGCGGCGCAGCGGGGGGAGCCGGCGCTCCGGCAGGACCACGACACCGTGGCCGAGCCCAGCTTCCCGTTCGGCACGCACATCGCGGTGGTCGAGGTGGACCTGGACACGGGCGAGGCGCGGTTGGTGCGGCACATCGCGGTGGACGACTGCGGGCCCCAGGTCAACCCGCTGCTGGTCGAGGGCCAGGTGCACGGCGGCATCGCCCAGGGGGCCGCGCAGGCGCTGTACGAGGAGATGGTCCACGACCGCGAGGGCAACCCGCTGACCGGGACGCTGCTCGACTACGCCATGCCGACCGCCAACGAGCTGCCCGTGTTCGAGACCGGCACCACGGTCACGCCGACGCCGCGCAACCCGCTGGGCGTGAAGGGCATCGGCGAGGCCGGCACGATCGGCTCCACGCCCGCGGTGCAGAACGCCGTGGTGGACGCGCTGGCGCACCTCGGCGTCCGGCACCTGGACATGCCGCTCACGCCGGAGCGCGTGTGGCGCGCCGTGCGGAACGGAGGGCCTACGCCGGGGTCCTGAGGCGGCCCCCGGCCGCCGTCACCACGTGACGCGCGTCAGGCGCGCGAGACGCCCCGGCGGGTCGAGCTGGTCCGCGTTCGCCACCGGCAGGTCGAAGACCGCGTCGCCGGCGGTGACGCGCAGGCTGCCGACGCTCGTCCGGGGCGAGACGGGCGGCGACACCGCGTCCGCGCGCAGGGACGTCCGCACCACGGTCCCGCCCCACACCAGCACGTCCAGGTCCTGGGTCGCGACCACGTCCGAGCCGCCGGCCCAGGGCAGGTCGTACCGGCCGACCGTCTGGTTCTTGGATACGACGTGCAGCATCTGGGCCCTGCACCGCGCCGACCAGGTACAGCTTGCTCCCGGAGCTGAGCTGGACGTTGCCCGCGAACAGGTAGATCGCCCCGCCCGCCGTGATGTTGCCGGTCTTGATCCCGAAGATGCCGTCCTGGCCGAGGGCGTAGTTCACGTTCGGCTGCACGCCCGCGACGGGCAGGACGGCCTGCTCCTGCTGCACGATGCCGGCCAGGACCGGGCTCTTGAGCGCCTCCTGGCCGAGCCGGACCAGGTCGGACGGCACGCTGACCGTCTTCTCGGACAGGCCGCTCACGTCGGTGAACGTCGTCCGGGTCAGGCCGAGCGCCTTCGCCCTGGCGTTCATCTTCTGCACGTGGGCGTCGACGGAGCCCGACGCCCAGCGGGCGAGCAGGGCCGCGATGTTGTTGCCCGACGGGATCAGCAGGCCCTGGAGCGCCTGGTACTCGCTGAGCTGCTCGCCGGCCTGCACGGGGAGGACCGACTCGCCGTTGTCGTGCTCCTGCCTGTACTCGGTGGCGTCCTCCGCCGTCACGGCGATGACCGGCCCCTGCTGGCCCTCCTGGAGGGGCTTCTCGTCGAGCACGACCAGGGCGGTCATGACCTTCGCCACGCTCGCGATCGGCCGCGGACTGGCGCCGGGGCTGGAGGCGAAGGCGCCATTGTCCTCGCCCCCGAGCGCCGCCTGGCCCGTGCTCGGCCAGGGCACCGTGGCGGACGCCCCCTGGGCTCCGGTCGAGGAGCCGATCGTCTGCCGGGCGTCCACCGCCCCCACGGGTCGGAACTCGTTCACGACGAGGGCCACGACCACCAGGAGCGGCACGAGGCCCAGCCAGCGCATTCTCATCACTGCTACAGGAGATGCAATGGTGCCAGGTTCCGGTTGCACGGCGCCGGGCGGGGCCCGGCCGGCACTACGCCAGCCGGTACAGCTTCTCCCCCGCGTGGCGGACCACCAGCGCGTCCTCGTGGCCCTCCCACTCGGCCGGGTCCACGGTCGCGGGGTCCCGGTAGCCCAGGTCGATCCGCCGGCAGCGCTCCTCCGGGATGCCCGTGGCCAGCGTCACCCGGATGCGCGGCCGCTCGACCCCCATCGCCGCGTCGTACGTGCCGGACCCCTTGACGTGGGTGCTGTGGGCCAGGATCGCGCCTGGCACGTCGCGGAACCGGTCCCACTGGCCCAGGAAGTAGTCCCGCACGTGGTAGCCGACCTGGTCGATCAGCCGGCCGTGCGTGTACGACACCTCGCGCAGGTGGGGCGCGTAGATCACCACCTCGCCGCCGTCGGCCACCACCGGCTCGGTCTTGTACATCGCCTTCGCGGCGGTCCACAGGTCGTCATACTGCTCGGCGGGCATCGAGAGCACGCGCCGGAACGGCCGCGGCACCCGGATCACGTTCAGATGCTCGGACAGCGCGGCCGCCGCCTCGAACGCCTCCACGTGGGCGCCCACCCAGAGGCCGTGCAGCCGCTCGCCGTCGAGCGCCATCGTGACGCACAGCACCTCCGGCGGCACCAGCTCGGCCGCCCGGTGGATCACCCGGCGCACCGGGGTGTCGCGCACGCCGATCGTGGCCATGCTCGTGCACAGGGCGCCCAGCCAGTGCGTGAAGTCGATGATCTCGGCGCCGGCGATGCCCGGGAACAGGTACTTGGCCCCACCCGAGTACCCCGCCACCTCGTGCGGGAAGACCGGCCCGCAGAGCAGCAGCAGGTCGTACTCCTCGACCAGCCGGTTGAGCCGGACCGGCACCTCCTCCTCCAGCCGGCCCTCGGTCAGCCGGGCGGCCTCGGCGGCGGGGATGACGCCGATCGTGCGCAGCGCCTCGGCCTCGTCCCAGCGGTGCTGGAACAGCCGGATCGCCGGGTCGCGCTCCGCGGCGGGCACTCCGAGCAGGCGCTCCACCGCCGGCTCCGGCATCGCCGGGTGGGTGCCCAGCGCGACCAGGTAGTCGAGCCCGGCCGCCCGCGGGGCCAGGTGTCGGTTCAGCAGCCGGTACAGCAGCGGGATCGGTGCGGTCCGGGTCCCGTCGGGCACGATCGCCAGCACGCGCCGCCCCGCGAGCGGGACGCGCTCCAGCGCCCGCTCCAGCACCTCCTCGACCGCCGCGTCGTCCATGACCTCGGAGGCCGAGCCGCGCCCGGCCAGCAGGCCGCCGGAGACCGCCATGCCTCTATGGTGGCATCCGTGAATGTGCAGGAGCTGTTCAGCCTGGACGGCCGGGTGGCGGTCGTCACGGGGGCCACCGGCGTGCTCGGGGGCGCCATCGCCGGCGGCCTGGCCGCGGCCGGCGCCCGGGTGGCCATCCTCGGCCGCCGGGCTGAGCGCGCCGAGGCGGTCGCCGAGCGCATCCGCGCGGCCGGCGGGGCGGCCGAGGCGACACCGGCGGACGTGCTCGACCCGGCGGAGCTCGAGCGGGTGCGCGACAACCTCCTGGCCCACCACGGCCGGATCGACGTGCTGGTGAACGCTGCCGGCGGCAACCGGCCGGACGCGATCGTCCCGGAGTCGGGCACGTTCTTCGACCTGACCCCGACCGCGCTCCGCGACGTCGTGGAGCTGAACCTGATGGGCACGCTGCTGCCCTGCCAGGTGTTCGGCGCGGCGCTGGCCCGGCAGGGGTCGGGCGCGATCGTGAACATCTCGTCGATGGCCGCCAGCCGGCCGCTGACCCGCGTGGTCGCCTACTCGGCGGCCAAGGCGGCGGTGGACAACCTGACCCGCTGGCTCGCGGTGGAGCTCGCCCGCCGCCACGGGCCCGGGCTGCGCGTCAACGCGATCGCCCCCGGCTTCTTCCTGGGTGAGCAGAACCGGGCGATGCTGGTGGGGCCCGACGGCACCCCGACGACTCGCGGCGGCTCCATCCTGGCCCACACCCCGGCGGGCCGGTTCGGCGACCCGGACGACCTCGTGGCCACCGCGGTCTGGCTGTGCGGCCCGGGGGCCGGCTTCGTGACGGGCGTGGTGGTGCCGGTCGACGGTGGCTTCAGCGCGTACGCCGGTGTGTGATCCCCAGGGTCGGCCTCCCGGCCGCTAGGCAGCGCCTACCCCCCGTATCGCTGGCGCACCGAGAAGCGCCGCCCCGGGGACTGAAGCACCCTAGCCGACAGGCGGGCCGGGTGTCCACCCCTTCCGGAGCTACGGCGGCGGCTCCAGCGCCCCGTACAGGTCCTGGGCCGGCGCCCGCACCAGGTCCGCGCCGCGGCCGTCGCCCCGGGCCGGGAGGCCCCGCAGCAGCACCACCGGCAGCCGCTCGACCGTCTCGCCCGCGATCATGCCGGCGGCGGCCGCGACCATGTCGGCCAGCGGCACCTCGGTGGCCAGCAGCAC
>VBJR01000047.1:29715-48023 GCA_005880175.1 Chloroflexota bacterium | reverse complement strand
CAAGCTGGTCGAAGAGGCGGCCTGAGGCCGCTCCTCACACCAGCTGCCAGATCGACGCGATGCCCTGGCCGACGCCGATGCACATCGCCGCCAGGCCGAACTCGGCCTGGCGCCGGCCCATCTCGTGGACCAGCGTGGACACCAGCCGGGCGCCGCTGCAGCCCAGCGGATGGCCAAGCGCGATGGCGCCGCCGTTGACGTTGACCGTCTCCTCGTCCAGGCCCAGCAGCCGCACGCACGCGACCGCCTGCGCGGCGAACGCCTCGTTGAGCTCGGCGAGGTCCAGGTCGGACACCTGCAGCCCGGCCCGCTCCAGCGCCTTGAGCGTCGCCGGCACCGGGCCGATGCCCATGTAGTCCGGGTGGACGCCCGCCGCCGCGCCGGCGACGAACCGGGCCAGCGGCTTGAGGCCCCGCTCCCGCGCCTCCGCCCCGCTCATCAGCACCAGCGCGGCCGCCCCGTCGTTCAGCGGCGACGCGTTGCCGGCGGTCACCGTGCCGTCCTTCTGGAACGCCGGCCGCAGCTTGCCCAGGCTCTCCAGCGACGAGTCCGGCCGCGGCCCCTCGTCCGCGGTGAGCACCAGCGGGTCGCCCCTGCGCTGGGGCACCGTCACCGGCACGATCTCGGGCTCGAGGCGTCCCGCCGCCTGGGCCGCGAGCGCGCGCTGGTGGCTGCGCAGCGCGAACTCGTCCTGGGCCTGGCGGTCGACCTCGTACCTGGCCGCCACCCGCTCCGCCGTCTCGCCCATCTGGAGCGTCCCGTACAGCTCCTGCATGCGGGGGTTGACCAGCCGCCAGCCCAGCGCCGTGTCGTACGTCGTCTGGGGCCCGCGGGGGAACGCGCCGTCGGGCTTCGCCATCACCCACGGGGCCCGGGTCATGCTCTCGACCCCGCCGGCCACCAGCACCTCGGCGCCGCCGGCCTGGATCTCGCGGGCGGCCGTGATCGTCGCCTGCATGCCCGAGCCGCAGAGCCGGTTCACCGTCTGGCCGGGGACCTCGACCGGGAGGCCGGCCAGCAGCAGGCCCATGCGGGCCACGTTGCGGTTGTCCTCCCCGGCCTGGTTGGCGCACCCGAGGACCACGTCCTCGACCTCGTCCGGCCGCACGCCGGAGCGCTCGATCGCCTGGCCGATCACCAGCCCGGCCAGGTCGTCGGGGCGCACGTCCTTGAGCTGGCCGCCGTAGCGCCCCATCGGCGTGCGCGCCGTCGCCACGATCACCGCGTCGCGCAGCTCGGCCATCCGCCTATCCTCCCTGGAACTTCGGCTGCCGCTTCTCGAGGAACGCCGTCACCCCCTCGCGGAAGTCCTCGTACCGCATCTGCACCGCCTGCAGGTGGAACTCGAACTCCATCGCCTCCTCCAGCGTGGAGTGCGTGGCGTAGTTCACGGACCGCTTGATCGCGGCCAGCGCGTTCGCCGGGCCCGCCGCCAGCCGCTCCGCCAGCGCGCGGACGACCGGCTCCAGCTCGCCCGCCGCGACGACGCGGTTGACCAGGCCCAGCCGCTCCGCCTCGTCCGCGCCGAGCGGATCGCCGGTGTACATCATCTCCAGCGCCCGGCCGCTGCCGATCAGGCGGGGCAGCAGCCACGTGGCGCCGCCGTCCACGGTCAGGCCGATCTTGACGAACGCCTCGACGAAGCTGGCCTCGGGCACGGCGTAGCGGAGGTCGCACGCCAGCGCGAGCGAGGCGCCGATGCCCGCCGCGACCCCGTTCATGGCCGCGATCGTCGGCTTCGGCATCCCGTACAGGCGGCCGAGCATGGTCTCGTACTCGCCCCGGATGTCCGCCACCCCGCCCTCGCGGTCGCCGAACTCGCGCACGTCGGCGCCGGCGCAGAACCCCCGGCCGGACCCGGTGACGACCACCGCCCGGGCCGACTCGTCGCGCTCGGCCCGCCGGACCGCGTCCACCAGCGCGCTCCGCAGCTCGCGGTTCACGGCGTTCAGGCGGTCCGGCCGGTTCAGCCGGATCCAGGCGACGCCGTTGTCGACCTCGTAGCCCACCACCGCCGGTTCCGTCCTCGCCTCGGCCATCGTCACCGCCCCTTGAACTGGGCCTTGCGCTTCTCCAGGAACGCGCGCATGCCCTCCTTCTGGTCCTCCGTCGCGAACAGGAAGTAGAAGTTCTTGCGCTCGACCGCCAGACCCTCGCTCAGCGGCAGCTCCAGCGCCTGGTTGACCGACTCCTTGGCCAGCCGCAGCGCCACCGGCGCCTTCTCGGCGAGGCGGCCGGCCAGCTGCACGGCGACGTCCACCGTCACCTCGGCCGGCACCACCTTGTTGGCCAGGCCGAGCTGGTACGCGCGCTGCGCCGTGACCGGCGCGCCGCCCAGGTTGATCTCCATGGCGACGTACTTGCCGGCGGTCCGCGGCCACCGCTGGGTGCCGCCGGCGCCGGCGATGATGCCGAGGTTGATCTCGGGCTGCCCGAACCGGGCCGTGTCCCCGGCCACGATCAGGTCGCACATCAGCGCGAGCTCGCAGCCGCCGCCCAGGGCGTAGCCGTTGACCGCGGCGATCAGCGGCTTGCTGAACGCGGCGATGCGGGCCCAGCGCCCGGTCTGGTCGCGCTGGAGCTGCTCCACCGGCCCCCGCTCGGACATGTCGCCGATGTCGGCGCCGGCCGCGAACACGCGCGGGCCGCCCGTGAGCACGACCGCGCGCACGTCGGGATCGGCGTCGAAGCGGTCGAGCGCGTCGCTCAGCTCGGCGATCAGCGCGGGGCTGAGGACGTTCAGGACCTTCGGCCGGTCGAGCGTCACGACGCCCACCGGGCCCTGCCGGTCGACCAGCAGGTGCTCGTACTGCATGCTCGCTATCATCGGCCATGTGAAGACGCGCCTGCGGGACAGCTACGGTCGGGTTGCGGACGACCTCCGCATCTCGGTCACCGACCGGTGCAACTTCCGGTGCGTGTACTGCATGCCGGCCGAGGGCCTGCGCTGGCTCGCCCGTGAGGACATCCTGCGCTTCGAGGAGATCCACCGCCTCGCCCGTCTGTTCGTGCAGCGGTACGGCGTCCGCACCATCCGGCTGACCGGCGGCGAGCCCCTGGTCCGGCACCGGATCGAGGAGCTGGTCGCGATGATCAACGACCTCGACCCCACCCTCGACATCACGATGACGACGAACGGCGTGCTGCTGCGCCAGAAGGCCAGGCTGCTCGCCGAGGCCGGCCTGAAGCGGGTCAACGTCTCGCTCGACACGCTGCACCTGGACCGGTTCAAGGAGATCGCCCGCGTCGAGGCGTTCGCCCGCACGATGGACGGGATCGCGGCCGCCGAGGAGGCCGGTCTCAGCCCGATCAAGCTGAACATGGTCGTGATGAAGGGCACGAACGACGACGAGGTCGTGGACTTCGCGCGGCTGGCCCGCGAGCGCGGGTACGACGTCCGCTTCATCGAGTTCATGCCGCTGGACGGCGACCAGATCTGGTCCAACGACCTGGTCGTGCCCAGCCTGCGCATCCAGGAGCAGATCGAGGACCAGTTCCCGCTCGTGCCGCTGTCCGGCGACCGCCCCGGCCCGTCCACCAACTTCCGGTTCGCGGACGGGGCGCCCGGCGGCGTCGGCTTCATCTCGTCGGTCTCCCAGGCGTTCTGCACCAGCTGCAACCGCATCCGGCTGACGGCCGAGGGCGGCCTGCGCACGTGCCTGTTCTCGCTGCACGAGACACCGCTGCGCGACCTGATGCGCAGCGGCACCTCGGACGACCATCTGGCCCGCGTCATCGAGAGCGCGGTCTGGCGCAAGGAGGAGGGCCACCTGATCAACCAGGAAGGCTTCGTCCGACCCGCCAAGAGCATGTCGCAGATCGGCGGCTGAGCTGCGGCCATGGGGGCGCGCGCTCGACTCGCCATGCTCCTGGGCAGCCTGGCGCTGGCCGCATGCGGCGAGCTGCCGACCACCGCCGCCCAGCCGAGCAGCACGCCGGCGACGCCGGTCTCGATCGCCCCGTGCAAGCTGCCGGTCGCCTCGGGCGACGCGCCGGTGGACGGCCATGCCGACCACGGCACGCGCGGCAAGGGCGGGTTCATCCAGTTCCCGGCCGGGTCGTTCAGCCAGGACGGGAACAGCATGGGCGACTACGACCTCGGCTTCACGCGCTGGGTGCCGGCGTTCCGGGCCTGGGTGGAGCCCGACGGCGCGCACTACGCGTGGGCGGACAACAACGTGGTCCACGTGATCGACGTCGCCAGCGGCGGCGACCACGCGGTCACCGTCCCCGCCCCGTCCACCGTCGTCAGCTACGAGAAGGAGGGCGTCTACGTGGCGGCCACGTCGGGCCAGTCCACGCAGGGCCTGGGCCTGATCGACGCGGGCGGCACGTACCGGCAGATCACCGCGGCCGGCGTCTGGAGCGCCGTCGGCGGCACGTCGGCGTACGGGCAGGACCAGGGCCACGTCCGCCGGCTCGACCTCCAGAGCGGCGCGGTGAGCGACGTGGGCGCGTACCAGGGCACCACCCAGGTGCTGGGCGCGACGGCGTCCGCCCCGCTGGTCGCCGTGACGGCCGGCAGCCAGTACACCGTCTACGCGGGCACGGCCTCGCTGTTCTCCGGCCCCCTCGGCGATGCCGACCCGAGCGGGCCCGCCGCCACCGACGGCTCGGTGGTGTGGTTCGGCAGCAAGACCGGCGTGGTCTGGCGCTGGGGCGGCAGCGGGGGCGCCGCCCGCGTCGCGAGCGTGCCGTTCGGCGCCGTGGTGATCGCCGGCGGCTGCCACTGATGATCCGGCCGGAGGAGGCCCGCCGGCCGCTCACCGTCAGCGAGCTGTCGTTCGAGATCCGGAGGGCGCTCCGGCCCCTGTCCACCGTGCTGGTCAAGGGCGAGGTGACCGGCCTCAAGCGCACCGGCCGCGGCAACTACTCGTTCGCGGTGCGGGACCAGCAGGCGGTCGTGCAGGCCTTCCTGTACGGCGACCAGGCGCGCCGCCTCGGCATCGTGCCCGAGGACGGCCAGGTGTTCGTGTTCCGGGGCCGGGTGGACCTGTGGCAGTCGGGCGCGCTCAACCTGATCGTGGACTTCATCCAGTTCGACGACGTGGGCCGGCTGCGGGCGCAGCTGGAGGCGGTCAAGCGCCGGCTGGAGCTGGAGGGCGCGTTCGCCCGCGAGCGCAAGCGGCGCCTGCCGTTCCTGCCCCGCGTCGTGGCCCTGATCACGTCGCCGACCGGGGCGGTCATCCACGACCTCCAGGAGACGATCCTGGACCGCTACCCGAACATGGAGATCCTGGTCTACCCGGCCCAGGTCCAGGGCACCACGTCGCCCGGCAGCGTCGTCATGGCGGTCCGCCGCTGCAACCAGGAGGCGCGGGCCGACGTCCTGGTGATCGCCCGCGGCGGCGGCAGCTTCGAGGAGCTGTACGCGTTCAACACCGAGCCGGTCGCCCGGGCGATCCTGGCCTCGCGCATCCCCGTGGTGACGGCGCTGGGCCACACGTCCGACCGGACGGTCGCGGACATGGTCGCCGACGCCGAGTGCCGGACGCCCACCGAGGCCGCCACCCGGGTCGTGCCGCTGAAGCGCGACCTCCTGGCCGCTCTTGCGGACCGGCGCCGGCGCCTGGACCGGGAGACGGCGCGCCAGCTCGACGGCCACGCCGAGCGCCTGGCCCAGCGGCGGCAGCGGCTGGCCCAGGCGTTCCCCGCGCTGGTGCGGCGCCGGGCGGAGCGCCTGGAGCGGTTCCGCTCCGAGCTGGCCCGGCTCAGCCCGGTGCTCCAGCTCGAGCGCCGGAATGACGTACTGCGCGAGCGCGGCGCCCGTCTGGAGGCCGCGGCCCGGCGCCTGCTCCGGCAGCGCCGCGCCGAGCTGGCCGGCCGCGAGGTGACCGCGCGCCTGGAGCGGGCGGTGACGGGCCGGCTGGCGGCGGCCGAGACCGGCCTCGGCCATCGCCGGCGCCGGCTGCAGGCGCTCAGCCCCGAGCGGGTGCTGGCGCGCGGCTACAGCATCACGCTCGACGAGGCCGGCCACGTCCTGCGTTCGGCGGCGGGCACGGAGCCCGGCCGCGCCATCACCGTGCGGCTGGCCGCTGGCTCCCTCGCCGCACGCGTCGAGGAGACACGTCCGTGAGCGAAGAGCTGACCTACGAGCAGGCCCTGGAGCTGCTCGACCGCAAGCTGAAGGCGCTGGAGGACGGCGACCTGTCGCTGGACGCCGCGCTGTCCGTCGTGGACGAGGCGCGCACGTACCTGCGGGTCTGCGAGCAGCGCCTGGAGGAGGCGCGCAAGCGGATCGAGGTGCGGCCGGAAGGCGCCGGACTCGAGGGCCCGCGGTGAGGAGCCTCCGGGTCCACGAGGAGGTGTTGGGCCGCGACGGGGGCCGCCTGGGCACCATCGAGCGCCTGGTCGTGGACGAGCGGGCGCATCGGGTGACCCACGTCGTGGTCCACGGCCGGCTGGTCGGCGTGGGCCACCTCACCGACGTGGACGGGGCCCGGCTGTCCGCCGACCTGGACCGGGACGACCTGGCCCGGCAGCCCGAGGCGCGGCCCGAGCTGGTCGGCGAGCCGAGCGGCAACTGGCGGGCGCCCGGCGGCTACTCGCTGAGCGACTTCCTGGCCATCGTCTCCGCGCTGGTCGGGCAGGAGGCGTACGTGCCGCCGGTCCACCTCGACCTCGACCTGTCGGCCGTGCACGAGATCGCGCCCGGCAGCCCGGTCTTCTCGGGCTCCGAGCACGTCGG
The DNA here is from genome assembly GCA_005880175.1 of Chloroflexota bacterium. Next base: position 41,335 of record VBJR01000047.1, on the reverse strand, counting down.
CGACGTGAACCAGGTGCTGACCGACGACGACGGCGACGTCGAGACGCTCGTGCTGCGGCGGCCCGGCATCCGCGGCCACCGCGTCCGGCTGTCGCCCGACCGGGTGGTCGAGGTCGTGGGCACGGCCGTGCACGTGGACCTTACCGGGGCCGAGGTCGCGGCGCTGCCGGCCTACGACGAGCCCGGGTAGCCGCCGCCCTCTGGCTGCCGCGTGCGCGGTGGGGCCGAGTGCCCGTTCGAGGAGACCGCCGACTGGATCGCCCAGCGCGCCCAGATGCTCGCCCACACCAGGCCGTTCGCGAACGCTGGCAGGTCGGCGGCGTAGTGCTTGTGGTGGAACGTCCACATGGAGCGATGGAACTCCAGGCGCATGCGGGACGTCTCCTGCTTCGAGGTCATCCCCTTCGCATGCACCGCCCGCGCCGTCGGCAGGTAGAAGACCTTCCAACCGCTCGACTTGAGCCGGTAGCACAGGTCCATGTCCTCGCCGAACATGAAGTAGTCGGGGTCGAAGAAGCCGACCCGGTCGATCGCCGCCCGCCGGACCATCATGCAGGCGGCGGTGCCGGCGTCGATCTCGTGCGTCTCGGTGGCCGGGAGATGGCCCATCGAGTAGCGGTTCAGCCGCTCGTTGTGCGGGAACATCTTGCCCAGGCCGGTGTAGTGGAACAGGGTGGCCCCGGGGCTGGGGAAGCCGCGGCGGGCGGTCTCGTCGAGCAGGCCGTCCGGCCGCTGCAGGCGAGGGCCGACCGCGCCCGCGTCGGGCCGCACGAGCAGGAAGTCGGCCAGGCGGCCGACGCAGCCCGGCATGACGGTGACGTCCGGGCCCATCAGCAGGATGAAGCGGCCCTCCGCCACCTGCAGTCCGGCGTTGTTGGCGCGGCCGAAGCCGACGTTCCCCCGCTGCCGGATCACCTTGGCCTCGGGGAACTCGCGGGCGACCGCCTCGACCGATCCGTCCATGGACGCGTTGTCCACCACCACGGCCTCGGCGGGGACGTCGGAGCACGCGTAGTAGGCGCGCAGGCAGTCCAGGAGCTGGTCGCGGGTGTTCCAGTTGACGACGATCGCGGAGACCAGCGGCTTCCCGGGGGTCATGACCGCCACAGGATACCGGTGGGGGCGTGCCGTCCGTTGTTCCCCAGGATCGATCCCTAAAATGGTGGGCTCGTGACCGCGACCCTCGAGTCGCCGGCAGAGCGCGGACCGGTCCCGCGCCTCCAGCGCATGCGCCAGAGCACCCTCGTCCGGCAGAACCTGGTCCTGTTCCTGGGCGGGTTCGTGGCCGGCGTCGGCGGCTTCATCTACCACGCGGTGGCCGGCCGGACGCTGGGCCCGCGGCTGTACGGCGAGGTCGCCGCACTGGTCGGCCTCTACACGGTGGGCTCCATCGTCAACCTGACGCTGGTGCTGGTCCTGGCCCGGTACGCGGCCAACCTGCACGCGGACGGGCGGACGGGCGCCCTTCGCCACATCGTCCGGCGCTCGAGCCAGCTGCTGGCGGTGCCGACGGTGCTGTTCTTCCTGCTGATGGCGGCGCTGGCGGTGCCGATCGCCCAGTTCGAGCACTTCGACTCGCCCGTCCCGGTGATCTGGCTCGGCCTCGCGATCGCGGCGTACTGCTACACCGCGATCCCGCGTGGGATCCTGCAGGGCACCCAGCGGTTCACGGCGCTGTCGGCGAACCTGGGCCTGGAGCTCGTGGTGCGGGTCCTGAGCCTGGCGGTCCTGCTGGCGGTGGGCCTCGCGGTGACGGGCTCGATCGTGGCGATGCTGGCCGGCGTGACGTTCGCCTACCTGCTCGGGATGTGGTCCCTGCGCGACCTGTTCGGGGTCGAGCGGGAGCCGGTCCAGATGCGGGCGATGGCGTCGTTCGGGCTGACGGCGGCCGCCGGGACGCTGGGGATCATCCTGCTGTACAACCTGGACGTCGTGCTGGCCGCGCACTACCTGGGCAAGTACGACGCGGGGATCTACGGCAGCCTCAACAAGATCGAGGTGATCATCTACTACGGCACGCTGAGCGTCAGCCAGGTGCTGTTCCCGCGCGTGGTGGAGGCGATCGCCACCCGGCGCCACCCGGCCCGCCTGCTGCTGCTGTCGGCGAGCCTGATGTCGATCCTGGGGCTGGGCGCGGTGGCGGTGTTCGGGCTGACGCGGGGCCTGATCGCGGCGGTGCTGTTCGGGTCCCAGTTCAGCGCGGCGCAGCCGTTCGTGCTGGCGGTCGGGTTCATCGGGCTGGGGCTGAGCCTGAACAACCTGCTGGTGCAGTTCCTGATGGCGGTACACGACCGGGTGTTCATCCCCATCCTGGGCGCGTCGTGCGTCCTGCTGGTGGCGCTCATCGCCCTGTTCCACAGCGGCCTGGAGCAGATCGTGGCCGACGTGGCGGTGACCATCTTCACGCTGCTGGTGGTCCTGTCCGTCCGCTGCGCCCTGCTGTTCCCGCGCCTGCGCCCGGAGCCGGCGGCCGCTACCCAGTAGGGCGGCGGATCAGCGCCGGGATGACCAGGGTCGGGACGAAGGTCAGGAACGCCCCGACGGTGACGATGCCAAGGACGGCGCCGGTCCAGAAGTCGGCGGCGTCGATCTGGCCGGCCACGAGGCCGTACCGCACGAAGAAGTACGCCACGATCCAGTAGATCACGCTGGTCAGCAGGCCCGGCGAGAGATTGTTCTGCCGGATGGTCCAGAACACGTGGACGGTGAGGCCGTGGAGCGCGAACCCGGCCGGCCAGATCAGCGCCAGGATCACCCACCGCCCCCCGAACAGGTCGTACAGCACGTTGCTGGCCGCGACGGCCGCGATGGCGCCGCCGTTGAACCAGAAGTTCATCCGCCCGGTGTAGGTCGGCCAGAAGCTGGTCCTGATCCACTGGATGAAACCGCCGTTGATCGCGGTCTCCTCGGTGACGTGGATCACGAGGGCCGCGAGGGACGCCCACAGCAGGATGTCGACGCTCACGGGGTTACAGCCTGGCCGGCCGCCAAAAAACAAGAAACCCCGCGGGCCTTGCGGCTTGCGGGGTTAAAGTGCTCGGCAACGACCTACTCTCCCACTGCGTTACCGCAGCAGTACCATCGGCGCTGGAGGGCTTAACTTCCGTGTTCGGAATGGGAACGGGTGTTTCCCCTCCGCCATAGCCACCGAACGAGGCCAATTATAGCGTTAACGTGTGCGGCGGCGCCGGGCGCGGAGGCTCTTGATCTTGCGCGCTTCGGCCGGAGGCACGTAGTGCGCGCGGCGGCGCATCTCCCGAACCAGACCCTGCTCCTGCACCTTGCGTCGGAACTCGCGCAGTGCCTGCTCGAACTCCTCCGGATCCTTGACGACTACCTTCAAGTCTCGATCACACCCTTTTCTTGTTCTGGCGAAATCCGCCGAAGGACGTGGACGACCCTCGGCCTGGACAACCGGTGTCAAGCATAACCCATGCGGTAGGCTTGGCCGCCGATGCTGGAGACGCGCAAGGTTCGGACCAAGCACGCCGAGCTTACACTCGAGGAGATCGGCGCGGCCCTGCCCGGGACCGGCGAGATCATGGCGTCCGTCAGCTGGTGCTTCGCGATGTGCTGGCACGCGGCGATCGGCGGGAACTGGGATCTCTCCGCGTACTATCTGCGCCGGACGCGGAGCCTGCTCCGCGGCCTGGCCGTCACCCGGCCGAAGTACGCGGACCAGATCCGCGACTATGACACGGGCGTCCTGGAGGCCCTGTACCAGGCGGTGCTGGCCCACGACACAACCGCCTTCGGCGCCCTGTACGGGCGCGCCACGGACGAGGCCAACGAGTACCACGTCACGACGGGCCACCCGTACATCAAGTGGACCCTCCCGTCCGAGCCGCCAGAGAAGGGCCTGGACCTGAGCGGCGGCTAGGCGCCCTGTTCCGCTCGTGCGGACCAATGGGCGAAAGGGGCGCTGGGAGATCGGCCTGCAACGCTGGTCGGCCTGGCCACGTCGAGGGGGCCGAGTTCGGGCGATGGGGGCGCTCCGCGCCGCCCTGTTGTCCAGCCTGGCAGTTGATTGCCGGGCGTAAAGGCTTCCCTACGGCGCTGGCGCGGCCTTGACGCCCTCCCGTCGCTGCTGCGGGCACAGTTTCAGCACACACACAGGACGTTAGGCCGGCTAATGAGGGCCGTTGGCCGGCCAGCGGCCATTTCGGGTCCGGCCAGGGGACCGGACAGGGCCAACCGCCGGCGAACGTGCCTGCCCACGGCTCCCAAGGGGGCCAATCGCCGGCGGATGGCCCCACGGCGCGGCCGGCTGACCAACGGGAGGCGCGTCAGCGCCCCCTTCGCCCGAACTCAGCCAACCAGGCGTCGCGCCGCCGACGAGCGTCGCCCGGCCGCTGCCCTGCGGCGGCGCCGGTGAGGCCGGCGGCGGTGCCGTCGTCAGCAGCGCCAGGTGCTGCTGGCGGATCACCAGCGTGCTCGCCATCAGGTCGTGGAGGCCCTGCTTCCGCTCCGTGAACGCGACCATCAGGTAGCCCACGAACAGGATGAGGCCCGACAGGATCTTCGCGAAGAAGCGGCCCGTGGCCCGTCCAAACCCGATGCGGCGGCCGTAGTTGTCGGTCACGACCAGCCGCATGATCCGCTTGCCGACGGTGCCCTGCCAGGCGGCGCTCTCCATTCCGGCGTAGTAGAGCCAGGCCAGCACCAGCGTGAGCAGGAGCAGCACCAGCTCTGCCACGCCCAGCGCGTCGGACGTGGTGAGGTCCTGGCCGCTCGACAGCAGCCCCAGGCCGATGAAGATGTTGCCCAGGAAGTCGAGCACGAGGAACCCGATCAGGATCAGGACGCTGTCGATCACGTAGGCGGCCACCCGGCGCCAGAAGCCCGCGTAGACCTCGCTCGGGGCCAGCGGCGGCGCTGGCGGCGGCGACGCGATCGCGTAGGGCGGGTAGACCGGGGTCGGGGCCGGGGCCGGGGCCGGGGCCGGGACCGTCGCGACCGGCGGGGCGCCGCTCGGAACGGCCGACGCGGCCGTGGCGGCCGAGTCCGCGTCGCCCGGCACGGGTGGCGGCGGCAGGCCCGAGCCCGCCGGGGGCGCCCACGGGTTCGTGGACGGAGCTGCCGTGGCGGCCGGCGTCCCTACGGCCGCGCGGGCCGAGGAGGCGGCGGACGCCGCGTCGGATCCGGAGTCGAGGCGGTCCAGCGCGGCCCGCGCGGCCACATGCTGGCGCTCGCGGCCCCCGCCGAGCTCGCGGCGCGCCCAGTCGTACCACTCCGCGTACGCGCGCCGGCGCAGCGGGATCCTTGCCACCAGCGCCTCACCGAGACCGGAGACGCTCCCCCGGGCCGCGCGCCGCGCGGCGTCCTCGTCGGCGCCGGCCTCCAGCGTCTCGACAGCGGCCTGGGCCGCCGCCTGACAGACCCGGTTGTCGCTGGAGACCTCGCGTTTCGCCCACACGAACCACTCGGCGAAGCGCTCATCCTGCACCCGGGGATCGCCCTCCACGTCTGCAAGGGTAGCGGAACTGTTCCGCCACACCGGTTACCGGCGGCTTCAGACCTGCTGCGCGAAGATGGCGAGCCGCTGCGTCGCGAGGTTGCCGGCCCAGAGCGGCCAGCACGTGGTCAGGACCAGGCGGGGGTCGGGCGTCTGCACGATGACGCCTGTGTCGTCCGGGTTGACGATGCGGGTGCCGGTGACGCGGTACGTGTACCGCGCCGACCGCGTCTCCAGGATCACGCTGTCGCCGGGCCCCAGGTTGCCGAACGGGATCCAGAACGTGTTGTGCGCGGCGATCCCGACCAGGCCCGGCTGCCCCGGCATCGCGGTGGTCGGGTAGTGGCCGGGGCCCGTCGCCAGCACGCTGAGCGAGACCCCCTGGCGCACCGCCGCGTAGTAGCCGATCTTGGGCACGCGGATGGCGAACGCCGCGTTGAGCGCCGGTCCGGTGCTCCGCGGCGTCGGGGTGGCGGCGGGCGTGTCGAGGGCCGAACCGTCGGTGGGCGAGGAGCTGGGCTCCTCGATGAACGGCGGCGAGGGCAGCACGGCCGTCTCGCCGCTGCTCCAGTCCTGTGTGAGCTGGTTCTCCTGCCACATGCCGATGCCGACCAGGCCGACCGGAACGACGCAGAGGAGCAGGCCGACCCCGATGAGGGCCAGCGCCGCGGTGCGCAGGTTCAGCTTGACCTGGAGGCCGCCGCGGCGCTGGACGGCCGGTTGGGTCGGGGGAGTCCACCCCCCCGACCCGCCCGGGAACTCTCTCACTTCGTCTGGGCAGACCGCCCGCGGCTGGCGCTGACGACGAACAGAGCGCCACCGGCCACGAGCAGGATCAGGCCGATCAGCGGGTAGCGGAAGTCGAAGCCGCCCGTCTGGGCGAGCGCGACGGTCGTGTTCGCGGACGCCGTCGGCGTGGGCGAGCCGCCGCCGCTGCCGCCGCTGGTGGGCGTGGCCGTCGCGGTGGGGGTCGGGGTCGCCTTCGGCGTCGGGGTCGGCGTGGGGGTCGCCTGCGCGCACTGGCCCGTCTCACCGACGGTGGTCTTGGGCTGGTGGTCAGCCGTGAAGTTGATCGTCTGGTCGCCGATCGTGATGGCGAGATCCGAGGGGCTGCCCTGGCTGTCGGTGACCTTCACCACCTTGACGGTGAAGCCCGTGGTGTTGCCGGCGACGGCCGGGAAGCAGAGCGTCTGGCTGAAGTGCTGCACCGAACCGTTCGAGGCGGGCAGGTTGAACTCGATCTCGCCGAGCGACGTGTTCGAGCCGGTCGCGAACAGGTCGAAGAACACGTTCCGGGCGTCGTTGTCACTGGCGGGGATGTCGCCGGTGAGCGTCACGCAGACCTTGCCAGAGGACGTCTGGCACGCCACCGTCACCGTGACGTTGGTGAGCTGATGCGCCGAGGCCGGCACGGCCAGCACGAGACCGAAGAGCAGCACGGCTGGAACCGTGAGCAGCCTGAGAACCTTCATCGACGAACCCCCCTACTGGTGAATGTGGTGAAAACGTGTGTCGTGACCGCCAGGGCCATGCACGGCCCGGCTCAGCGCTGCCTTGCCCGTCGACCGTCAGCGGCCGCCGGGCTGCCGTATGCACACGGGCCTACCCCAACCTCTCGTCATTTCCCTCTCCTTCGGTCAACGCCTCCTCTCGTGGCACGGTTACGCCATGAACATCGGCTTGAGGACGGACCACGTCGTCTACGGCGTCGAGGACCTGGAGGCGGCGATGGACGAGCTGGCGGAGCGGCTCGGCGTGCGGCCGGCCGCGGGCGGCCGCCACGTCGGCCGCGGCACCCACAACGCCCTGCTCGGGCTCGGCGACGGCGCCTACCTGGAGGTCATCGCCGCCGACCCGGAGCAGACGCACCAGCCCGGGCCCCTCCCCTTCGCGCTGGACCAGCTCGAGCTGCCCCGCCTGGTCGGCTGGGCCTGCCGGGCCGCTGACCTCGACGAGCGGGTGGCGGCCGTGCGGGCCAGCGGCCACGACGTCCTCGGCGACGTGCTGCCCATGAGCCGGCGGCGGCCCGACGGCTTCCTGCTGGAGTGGCGGCTGACCCACCACGAGCCCGACCCCGCGCGCCTGATCGTCCCTTTCCTGATCGACTGGGGCACCTCGCCGCACCCCAGCGAGTCGGCGCCGGCGGGGGTGCGCCTGGTGGAGCTGCACGCCGAGCACCCCGACCCGGCCGGCGCCCGCGAGATCATGGCTGCGCTGGGCGCGGCGCTGCCCGTCGAGGAGGGCCCCGCGCCGGCGCTGGTCGCCATGCTGGACACGCCGAGGGGGCGCGTCATCCTGCGCTGATTCACCGGCACGAAACGCCGGGCGCTTCAGAGCGCGGCGCGCCCCCGGGCCGCCGCGGCGGCGATCGCCGGCGCGCGCGCCAGCAGGCCGACCACGTACCCCGCCCGCTCGCGCCGCGACCCGGCGCACGCCAGGTTGCCGCACTGGTCCTCGACGAAGTCCAGCCGCAGCTCGGCCGGCAGCAGCCGCGCGGCCAGCCCGACCAGCCGGCCGGCCCACGTCCCGGTCCAGGGCTGGTACGGCGGCGGCTCGTCCATCTCCAGCGCCCGCCGGCCGATCCACGACGCGGTCCCGGCCAGGTCGTCCGCCAGGCGCACGGCGCGCGCCAGCAGCTCGGTCCTGGTCGCCGCGTCGGCGGCGAGCGACTCCTCCAGGGTGCGGCGCAGGACGAGCGCCACGTTGCGCGCGTGGCCGCGCCGGTAGCCCAGCTCCGCGTCCACCCGGTCGCGGAAGCGCAGCCCGTCGCCCAGCGCGTGGTCGATGCGCGCCAGCGCGACCCGCACCTCGGCCGCCCGGGGCCGGAGGCCGTGGCCGAGCAGGTCCTCGAGGTCGCGGCGCAGCCCACGGGCCAGCGCCCCGGCCCGCCGGCAGGCGGCGCCCTGGCGGCCCAGCCGCGTCACGCCTGCTCTCCGGCGGTCGCCCAGCGCGCGATGCCGGGGAACCGGCGGCGGAGGACCTCCCGCGCCTCGGCCGCGCCGGGGCCGGTCAGCTCGTAGAAGCGGCGCCGGGGCCGGCCCTGAGAATGCGCCTCGTTCGCGTCCTCCCAGTGGCTGCGCACCCAGCCCCAGTCCTGGAGCCGGAACAGGATCTGCGCGACGGTCCCGCTGCCCAGGCCCGTCTGCCGGCAGATGTCGAGCGCGAACCAGTCGTCGCGAGCCGGCTCGGCCAGCAGCAGGTCGAGCACCTGGATGACCGGGACGGTCACTCGCGCCGGTCCGCCGCGTCCGTTCGCGCGATCGTTCACTGGCCTCCACTGTAGGAGCTTATTTGAGTTAGCGCAACGCGCGCGACCGATCAGCTGCGCTCGGTCAGCTGATCGGTCTGTGGCGGTCGATCGAAGGCCATGCCCTGGGGGGGTGCAGCACAAGCTTGGCCGGAATGACGCGGCCCGGCCAGCCACGGAGGCACCACATTGCACCTACGCGGAGCCTATCGCGCGGCCTATCGGCCCACCCTTGCGGTCAGACGCGTCCGGTTCGAGACCAGCGGGTGCGGCACGCCCGCGGCGGCCGCGAGCAGCCGGGCGTAGTCGCCCAGCCGGCCGCGCGCCTGGGCCAGCGCGTCCCGCATCTCGTCGTTCCGGGTCCACGCCCGCTCGTGCTCGGCCGCCGAGAGGCCGTCCGGGCACCGGCTCTCGTGAGCCAGCAGCTGCGGGTGCCAGTCCGCCAGCAGCGGCCCACAGTGGGACCGTGGCGGCGCAGGATCGCCCGGATCGTGCCGAACAGGCTGTGCAGCGAGGCCAGCGCCTCGCGCAGCATCCCCTGCCCGTCGCCCAGCTCCACGACCGCGATGCGGGTGACCAGCTCGACGTAGATCTCCCACGCGGCGGCCTGCTGGTCGGCCTCGCTCGAGGTGAGCGGCACCGTCCGGTCGACGGCCTCGGCGCGGTTGTTGCCGGAGTGCCCGTTGCCGGCGTCGCGCCGTGCCGCGCTGTCCATCAGCGCGGTCCGCGCCTCGGTCGACGCGCCCAGCGCCTCGGCCAGGGCGCGCACCGTGTTCGGATACGGCCGCAGCCGCTCTCCGCGCTCCAGCGCGCCCACCGCCTTGACGCTCAGGCGGGCCCGCTGGGCCAGCTCTTCCTGGCTCAGGCTGGCGGCCTGGCGCAGGCTCCGGAGCAGGTCACCGAACGAGGTCGACCGGGCGATCGTGCTCCCCTCCGCAAACGCGACTCTCCCACACAGATCCGGCCACTCCGGCCGGGCTCTGTCCAGCCTACCCTTGTCGACACCGGGAAAGCCTCTCCCACTGGTCACCGAAGCGCCGGGCCATTCGGCCCTGTGCGTCCCGGCGGCGGACGGCCAGTGTGGATGGTGCGATGTTCCTCAAGTGCCACGTCGAGCTGGCGCTCGAGTTCGACGTGGTCCGCGCCGCGATGCTCCGGCGTCCGGACGCATGGCTCGATGGCCTGGCCGAGGCGGTCGACCGCGACCGCGAGCAGCTGCTGGCAGGCTGCCGGCTGGAGGTCGCGGCGCGGTGCCCGGCGCGGCTGGACGTCGGGCCGCCCTTCACCACCGACCGCCTGACGTCGCTCCCCCTGCGGTTCCACGCCGGCGAGCCGCCGGGCTGCGTCGAGGGCAGCCTGGACGCGTCGTGGCTGGGCCCCGGCCGCACGTACCTCGCCCTGCTGGCCAGCTACCCCGCCCGTGGCGCGCGGGCGTGGCCGCCGGTCGACCGGGCGCTGCTCCACCGCATCGAGGAGACGGTCGCGTCGCGCTTCGTGCACGCCGCCGCCCGCCGGCTGACGCTCGGCGCCGCCGGGGATCAGTCCAGGGGCACCTGCGCGGTGTCGTCGCCGACCGGCGCGTCGAAGTGGAGGACGAGGCCTCGCGCCGACCTCGGCACCACGAACCCGACCACGGCCCGGATGTGCTCCGACGCTCCCAGGCGGAGCTGCGGCAGCCCGCTCGACAGCCCCCCGTCGACCGGCCCGTAGACTCCGCCGGACGCGTCGGTGACCACCCAGTCGTAGGGAGAGGCCGCGGCCGGCACCGCCGCCACCTCGTACCGCACCTCGACGACCACCAGCCGGTCGCCGCGCCCGACGAGCACGGACCCCGGCGCCGGCGCGTCGAGCACCGCGTTGAGCACGGTCAGCCGCATGCCCGCGACCGGCACCGGCTGGCCCAGCTGGGCGCGCACGGAGTGCGGGCCGGCGGCCGGAGCGGGCCGGCCCTGGGCGGCGAGCGCCGCGCTGGTGAAGACCGCGGTGGCCAGGGTCACGGCGAGCGCGGCCGCCGCGAGGGCCCACCGCCGCGCGGGCGCGGCCTCCGAGGCGCCGCCCTCGGTCGCGGCCAGGTACGCGTCGGCGAGCGCGCCGGCGCTGGCGCGGCCCGCCTCGGGCAGCGCGGCCAGGCCGTTGGTCAGGTGGAGGAGCATCATGTCGAACGCGAGGACGTCGCCGGCCGCGGCCGCCTCGGGCGCGCCATCCGGCACCGGCGCCACCGCGAAGCCGGTCACCAGCGCCCGGCCGTCGCGCGTCCGCACCAGCACGTTGGACGGCTTCAGGTCGCCGTGCACCACCCCGCGGGCGTGAGCGTGGTCGAGCGCGGCGGCCACGTCGCGCACGCACTGCCGGATCGTGGGGTCGCCGATCCGCCTCGCCAGCGGCAGCCGCTCCAGGTGCTCCTCCAGGCTGACCGACTCGACGTACGGCATCACCAGGTACGGGACGCCGCCGTCCGTCCCGCTGTCGTAGACCGGCACGACGTGCGGGTGCCGCAGGCGCCCGGCGCTCCGGGCCCCGCGCAGGAACGCGTCCCGGATCAGCGGGTGGCCGGCCGTGACCGCGTTCATCACCTTCACCGCGCGCTCGGCCTGGAGCGTCTCGTGCCGGGCCAGGTACACATCGCCGAGCACCCCCGTGCCGAGCTGGGCGTCGAGCAGGTAGGGACCGACGCGGCGCCCCGGGCGCTCCGTGGTCGCGGCGGCGTCCTCGTCGGCGCTGGTCAGCCGCCAGCGCTGCGTCAGGACCGCGCTGGCGGCCAGGAGCGCGCCGGCCACGGCCATCGTCGGCGCCAGGTCCAGCCGCGTGGCCACCGCGCCCCAGACCGCGCTGCCCAGGGCCAGCGAGCCCGCGTACGTCACCTGATACGCGGCCAGCACCCGGCCGCGCACCCGGGCGGGCGCCGCGAGCTGGGCCGA
>VBJR01000047.1:25303-29578 GCA_005880175.1 Chloroflexota bacterium | reverse complement strand
GAGCGAGCCGAGGAGGCCGCTGTAGCCCGCGAACCCCATGTCGAACTGGCGGCTGACGACCGGCATCAGCGCCCAGAGCGCGCTGCCGAACAGGATGAAGCAGGCGGCGCGCCCCAGCGTGCTGCGGACGGGCGCGTTAGCCACGCTGTACCGCAGGCCGAAGCGCAGGGCGCGCACCATGCCCTGGGCGAGCGCCGGCGCCGCGTGGGGCTTGCGCCGCCAGCGCAGGACCACCACCGAGGTCGTCGCGAACGCCAGGGCGGTCAGGCCGAACGCCGCGGCGGGCCCGGCCAGCGCGACCGCGACGCCGCCCAGCGCCGGCCCGGTGACGCGGGCCAGGTTGATGGCCACGCTGCTGAGCGTCACGGCCTGCGCCAGCTCCCGCCGGGGGACCAGCTCGGGGATGACCGCCTGCCAGGCCGGCAGCCCGGCGACCGTGCCCAGACCGATCGCGAACGTCAGCGCCAGGAGCAGCGCCGGCGACATCAGGTGCGCGACGGAGGTGAGCGCGAGGAGCGCGCTCACGACGCACATCCAGCCGGAGGCCGCGACGAGCAGGCGCCGGCGGTCCACCATGTCCGCGAGCGCGCCTGCCGGCAGCGCGAACAGCAGGCCGGGCAGGCTCATCGCGGTCTGGACCACGGCGAGCATGAAGGCGGTCGGCGCGAGCGCCGTCATCTGGTCCACCGCGCCGACGTTCTGGATCCACGTGCCCAGCTGCGACGCCACTGAGGCGATCCAGATCCAGCGGAACACCGGGTGACGGAGCGGAGACAGCGAAGCCACCCAGGCGCGCGCGCCGCCGCCGAGCGCGGAGAGCGGGGCCTCTTCCCTGACCAGTGCGCTCACGCGGTCACCGCGCCCGTGCCCTGATACAGTCCAGCGACGTGACGGAGGCCGGCGGCCGCGATCGGACCGCCGAGCGCCTGGGCTCGTACGAGCTGGAGGCCGCGCTCGGACACGGCACGTTCGGCCGCCGCTACCGCGCGCGGCACGTCGGCCTCGACAGCCCCCGCGTGGTCGAGGTGCGGGAGACCGCCGGCAGGGCGACCTCCAGTACCTGGTCACCGACCTGGTGGAGTCCACGACGCTCGCCGAGCGTCTCAGCCACGTCCCGGTGTCGTGGCGGCTGCGGGACCCGGCCGTCCGGCGCTGGATCCGCGACGTGGCCGCCGGGCTGGACCACGCCCGGGAGCTGGGCGCGACGGGAGGCGACCTGCGGCTGGCCAGCGTCCTGGTCGAGGCGGGCGCGGACCGGGCGCTGCTCACGGTCTTCGGCGACGTGCGCGCGTTCGCGGCGCTGCTGCTGGAGATCGCGACCGGCGGCCGGGACGCCGACTGGACCGCGCTGCTGCCGGGCCTCGACGCCGTGCTCGCCAATCGGTACCGGACCGCCGGCGAGCTGGCCAGCGCCGTCCTGGAGGCGGTCCCGATCGGGCCGCCGGTCGCCGCCCCTCCGCCGAGCCCGCCGGTGCCGGCGCGGGCCCTGGTCCAACGCTCGTCCGCCGCGCTCCGGATGCGGCGGCCGCTGCCCCGCCCCGGGGCGCCCGCCGTCGCGGCGGCCGCGGTCGCCTTCCTGGTCGGCGCGGGCGTCCTGGCCGGCGTCGTCCGGGTCGCGCAGCCGCCCGCCCCCCATCCCGCGGCCCGCGTCTCGCCGGCCCTCGGCGTCGCGCTGCCGGCGGCCGCGTACACGGTGACCGTGCTCAGCGTGGACGGCGGCGCCGCCCCTCCCCGCGCCGTGCGGCTGGCCGGCGGCGATCGGTTCGTGACCGTGGCCGTCCTGTGCCGGGCCGGCGGCGGCGGCCGGGTGCCGGTGTCGCCCTACGACTGGACGGTCACCGACGCGACGGGCCAGCTGTACGACGCGGTCGTGGATGGCCTCGACGGCGCGCTGCCTCGGCCCTCGGCCTGCAGCTGCACTTCAACGCCGAGCAGGGCAGCGGGTCGGCGCAGGTTCCGCTGCCCTGAACGACCGCACGGCGTGCCCACCCCCCCCACGAGCATCGCCCGCACAGGATACTGCCGATGCCCGGCCCGTACAATGCGGCCCCGTGCACCGGGGAGCCCGCCGCTGGCGCACGCCGCTCGTGTTCATCGCGGGCGGCTGTCTGCTCCTGCTGCTGGCGCTCGCCTTCCGGCCGGTCGTCCAGGGCGACGGCGTCGGCTACTTCAGCTACCTGCACGCCGTCCTGGTCCGCCACAGCCTGGACCTGCGGCCCGAGTACGCGGCGGCCGGCGCCGCCGGGGTGAACTCGGACCCGTCGACGCTGCAGGCGACGACCCCGACCGGCCTCGCCGCCGACTACTTCCCGGTCGGACCGGCGCTGCTGTCGGCGCCGGCGTACCTGGGCGCGCTGCTGGTGGGGGGCGCCGGCCAGCCCGACTACGGGCCCGGCCTGGTGGGCGCGTTCGCGCTGACGTCGCTGCTCCTCGGCCTGCTCGCCCTGCTGCTGTGCTGGCGCCTGACGCGGTCGGCGGTCGCGGTGACCGCCACCGCGCTGTGCACGCCCTTCGTCTTCTATTTCCTGTACGAGCCGAGCTATTCGCACATGTTCAGCGCGTTCACCGTCACGGCGTTCGTCGCCGTGTGGTGGCACTGGCGCGAGGACCGCTCCCCGGTCGGCTGGCTGGCGCTCGGCGCGCTCGCCGGCCTGATGGCGATCACGCGGTTCCAGGACGCGCCGCTGGCCGCGATCGCGCTGCTGACGCCCCCGCCGCGCGGGGCGCGGGCGCGGGTCCTGTACGCGGTGGCGGGCGGCCTCGGGGCGCTGCTGCCCCAGCTCGCGGTCGACCAGGCGATCTTCGGCACCGCGTGGCCGCAGCGGCCGCCCGGCCTGGCGCTGGACGCGTTCGCCGGGCACCAGCTCCAGGTCCTGGTGTCCAGCTGGCACGGGCTGTTCGTCTGGCACCCGATGACGCTGGCCGCAGCGGCCGGCTCCCTGCTGGTCCGCGACCGCCGGCTGCGCGCGGCCTGCCTGTACGCGCTGGCGGTCGAGACGCTGATCAACGGCGCGGCGCCCGACTGGTGGGGCGGGGCCGCGTTCGGCGCGCGCCGCTTCCTGGACCTGGCCCCGTTCTGGGCGATCGGGCTGGCCGCCCTGGCCGCCCGGCTGCCGGCCGCCGTGGCCTGGGCCGCGACCGGCGCGCTCGCGGCGTGGAACGCGCTGCTGATGGCGAGCCTCCAGTACCTGATCGGCGGCAACGCGGACCCCGGGTACGCGGGGCTGCTCGGCCGGCAGGTGGAGGCGGCGCGCTTCCTGCCCCGGCTGGTCGCCCAGGGCGAGGTGGTGCGCGACCTGGTGCTGTGGCGGCTGACCGGCGGCCGGCCGGAGCCCGCGGCCGGCCTGGCGTGGCTCCTCGCGGAGGCGGCGTGCGTCGTCGCCGTCGGGGCGCTGCTGTCGGTCGGGCGCGCGGCGGTCCTGCGCCCGCGGTCGGGCCGCGGCGTGGCGACGTCCCCCGTACCGGCGCTGGCGCCCAGCACGACCCGCAGGCAGTAGACTGTCGCCGCGGTGCAGCCGAAGACTCGGAACCGGGGTCGGTGGCTCTGGGTGCTCGCCCTCTTGCTGGCCGTCCTGCTCCTGCCCGGCGCGGGCTTCGGCTACCTGGCGGCCCAGGGGCTCCAGCGCGACGTCCTGGTGCACTTCAGCGCCGCCCAGACGCACCTGGAGCGGGCCCGGACGCTGCTCGGCCAGGCCAACGGCGCGCAGGCGCAGGCCTCGCTCGACCAGGCCCGGGGGGAGTTCGAGCACGCTCAGGTCGAGTTCCGCGCGGCGGCCGCCGCGGTAACCGGCACCCCTGCTCGGGCCGTGCCGGCGGCCGTGCCGATCGCGGGCAGCCGCATCGCCGCGGTCCTGCACCTGAGCGCGATGGGCCTCGCCCTCTGCGACGTCGGCTTCCGCTCCGTGGACATCGACATGGAGTTCCTGAAGCCGGCGGCGCCCGGCCAGCCGACGGGCACCGCGCGCCTCCTGAGCATCCTGACCAACCTCCAGGGCTCGCTCCCGGCGCTCGAGCGCGACCTCGACGTGGCCAACCGGGAGATCGCCGCGATCGACCCGGCGGTGGTGCCGGCCTCGCAGCGGGCGGCGTTCCAGCGCGCCCGCGACGACGTCACCAGGGGCATCGCGAGCGTGGACGAGCTGGGCCGGCTGGTGCCCGCGCTCAGCGACGTGCTGGGCGTGGACGGGCGCCGCACGTACGTGGTCGAGCAGCTCAACCCGTTCGAGCTCCGCGCCGGGGGCGGCTACATCGGCACGTACAGCCTGCTGGTCGCCG
>VBJR01000047.1:13186-25218 GCA_005880175.1 Chloroflexota bacterium | reverse complement strand
ACTTCCGGGACGACGCCAAGGCCGCGATGGGGTTCGCGCAGCGGGACTTCGGCACGGGCGTGGACGGGGTCATCTCGATCGACCTGTACGCGGTGGCGGCGCTGCTCGGGGTGACGGGGCCGATCTCGGTGCCCGGGTCGGGCGTGCCGCTGACGAAGGACAACGTGATCCCGACCATCATGGCGGCGGACCTCGAGGACCCCGCGCACAAGCGGGTGATCTCGTCGGTCGCGGGGCCGCTGATGCAGCGGGTGGTGTCGCTCGACAGCGCCCAGTGGGTCGGGCTGATCCAGGTCATCAACGAGCTCGCCACCGGCCGCCACATCCAGCTCTACTTCGCGGCCGACCGCGCCGAGACGGAGATGCAGCGCCTGGGCCTGGCCGGCGAGCTGGCCGTGCCCGACGGCCACGACGACTTCATGTACCCGGCCGAGGCGAACTTCGGCGGCAACAAGGCGAACTGGTTCCTGACCCGCAGGCTGCAGCTGGCGCTCACCCGCAACGGGAACACGCTGCACCACGTGCTGACCGAGGACCTGTCGTACGACCTGCGCACCGCACCCTCGTGGTACATCGTCCCGTACGCGTTCTTCGCGCGGGTGCTGCTGCCGGCGTCCGCGTCGGGCGTGCAGACCTCGGGCCTGAAGCGGGCCGAGCAGCCGTCGGTGACGCCGCCGAAGGGGGCGTCGCTGGTCGAGGGCAACGCGCTCGTGCAGGTGGACCCGAACAGCCACACGGCGCACTTCGTGGTCACGTACGCGTGGGACACGCCGTGGTCGCAGGACGCGGCGGGCGTCCACACGATCTACTGCGGACAAGGTGGTGGAGCTGGGCCCGGGCGCGAAGGTGACGGTGATCGCGGGCGCGATCGCCCAGGTGGCGCTGCCCCGCCTCCAGTAGGCCGGCCCGGCCCCCTCAGCCCGAGCGGGTGCCCGGGTACGGCGGGGCGGCCGTGAGCAGGTCCGAGCGCAGCGCCTCGTACGCCGGCTTGGGCCGGTACGCGTCGTCCAGCAGGTCCGCCGCGCCGAAGCCGGCGTACGCGCCCGGGATCCACGAGTGGTGGTCCGAGAAGCCCCACACGGTCATGCCCGTGCAGCGAGGCGTCGCCAGGCAGGAGTCGAGCAGCAGCCGGTACGCTTGCGCCTGCGCCGCCAGCTTCGTCGCGTCGGCCGGCAGCGGGACCCGCACGTCCGCCTCGGTGAACTCCGCCGCCAGCCCGAGGTCGCTGAACTTCCTCAGGTTCTCGTGCACGCCGTTCGGGAGCGGCAGCGCCAGGCTCAGGTGCGCCTGGATCCCCACCCCGTCCACGCGCACCCCCTGCGCGCGCAGCTGCTGGAGCAGCGCCCGCACCGCGTCGCTCTTGACGCCCAGCCCCTCGATGCCGAAGTCGTTGTAGAACAGCTCGGCGTCCGGGTCCGCCTCGTGCGCCCAGCGGAACGCGTCCGCGACGTAGCCCGGCCCCAGCGCGCGCAGCCACATCGTGTCGCGCAGGGTGCCGTCGTCGTTGACGGCCTCGTTCACGACGTCCCACTGCGCGACCTTGCCCCGGAAGTGCGTCACCTCGTCCGTGATGTGCTGGTGGAGCAGCTGGCCGAGCTCGGCGGGCGTGAACGACCCGCTCGTCAGCCAGGCCGGCAGCTGGTCCGTCCACACCAGGGTGTGGCCCCGCACCCGCTGCCCCTGGGCGCGCGCGAACGCCACCAGCTCGTCCGCCTGGGAGAAGTCGAGCTGGCCCCGCACCCGCTCCACGAACCCCCACTTCATCACGTTCTCGGGCGTCACCGACGAGAACTCGCGGGCGATCGGGGCCCGGTACGCCGGCTCCGTATAGAGGTAGTCCATGTTGACGGCCGTCCCGATCAGCAGCCGGTCCCGGGCGGCCGCCGCGCGAAGCGTCGGGCCGTCCGCCGGGGCGGTGCTCGGGGCCGCCTGCGGCGCGGGCGGGAGCCAGGCCCGCGCCGCCGGCCGCGGGTCCGAGCCGCACGCGACCGGGAGGGTGAGCAGGAGGAGCGCCGCGAGCGCGATCCAGAGACGCGACAACGTCACTCCATGATGACGGCCGGCGCCGAGCGGCCGCCCGGCGACTGTCCAGCACGGCTGCTGGACAGTGTCTAGTTCCAGTAAGGTTGTCGCCGGATGGGCACGAGGGGGGGCGTGGCATCGGGAGGGAAAACCGGGTGGACGCGATGAGGATCGCCTTCCTGGGTACCAGGGGGGTGCCGGCCAGCTACAGCGGGTTCGAGACGTGCGTGGAGCAGGTGGGCCGCCGCATGGTCGAGCGCGGGCACGAGGTGATCGTGTACTGCCGCCGCGGCCACTTCGCGGAGCGGGCGTCGAGCCACCTCGGCATGCGCCTGGTGCACCTGCCGTCGATCCGGAGCAAGCACCTGGACACGCTCAGCCACACCGCGCTGAGCGCCCTGCGCCTGCCCCGCCAGACCGCGGTGATCTGCATGGGCGTCGGCAACGCGCCGGTCGTCCGGGCGCTCGAGCTCACCGGCCGGCGCACCGTGTTCAACGTGGACGGCGCCGACTGGCAGCGCGCCAAGTGGGGCCGCGCGGCGGCTCGCTACCTGCGCACGTGCGAGCGGATCGCCGCGCGCAGCCGCAGCCTCCTCGTGGCCGACGCGGAGGTGATCCAGCGCTCGTACCGGGAGCGGTTCGGCCGCGAGACGGAGCTGGTCGCGTACGGCGCCGATCCGCCCCTCGACAACGGCCGCGAGACGCTCGACGAGCTGGGCCTCCAGACGGGCGGGTACGTGCTCTTCGTCGGCCGCCTCGTTCCCGAGAACGGCGCCCACGACTTCCTCGAGGGCATGGCCCGGGCGGGCCTCGACGTGCCCGCCGTCGTCGTGGGCGACGCGCCGTACCAGGAGGAGTACATCGCCGGGCTGCGGACCGGCGCGCCCGCCAACACCGTCTTCACGGGCTACCGCTTCGGCCGCGCGTACCAGCAGCTGACGGCGAACGCCGGCCTGTACGTGCTGGCGGCCACCGTGGGCGGCACGCACCCCGTGCTGATCGAGCAGATGGCGGCCGGCAACTGCGTCCTGGCCCGGGACACGGGGAGCGACCGCGAGGTGGTGGGCGACGCCGGCAGGCTCTGGCAGACGCCCGAGGACCTGGCGGGCCTGCTCGGCCGCCTGTGGCCGGACCAGGAGGCCCGCGCCCGGCTGGGCGCCGCGGCGCACGAGCGGGTGGCCGAGCACTACCGTTGGAGCGACGTGACGGACCGGTACCTCGACCTGTGCGAGCGCTCGCTGGCGCGGGCCAGCGCGCGGGCCCCGGTCAACGTGGGCCGGAGCGACTCCACGCTGTGAACGACCGGGCCGGCCAGCTGACGCTCTCGTTCGAGACGCTGGCGCCGCTGGTCCGGGACCGCACTCGGGTGGCACAGCTGGTCCTCTGGGCCGGCCTCCTCTTCCCCCTCGTCGTGGACACCGTCCGCACGCGCGAGCAGGTGCTCGCGGGCGACTTCACGCCGATCGAGCTGCTGCGCGGCATCGTCCCCGTCATCCTGTTCCTCGCCGGCGTGGCGCTGGCCCGGCCCCGCGTGCGGCCGTGGACGCGGACGGAGCTGGCGGGCGGGCTGTTCGTGGCCGTCGCGGTGGCGAGCACGGTGTGGTCGGTCAGCCACCGGTCGACGCTGCTCAAGGCCGGGAGCCTGGCCGTCGCGTACCTCACGATCATGGCCCTCGCCCGCCTCGACGAGCGCCGCGGCCTGCGCACGCTGGACGCGATGGCGCTGGTCGTCTACCTGGTGGTGGTCTCGGCGCTCGTCCAGCTGGCGGTGGCGCCCGGCGCGGTCCTGATCTCGATCGACGGGCCGGGCACCATCCCCCGTCTCCAGGGCCAGCTGCCGGCGATCGCGGCCGACCTGCTCGGCTTCTACGCCGCCGCCGGCATCCTGTTCGCGGCCCAGCGCGTCGGGCCGGCGTGGACGCAGGACCGGCTGGTCCGCATCGCGATCGTCGCCATGTGCCTGCTGGTGCTGGTGCTGACCCGGGCCCGCACCGCGGCCGCGCTCCTGGCGCTGGGCGTGGTGCTCCTGTACGGTCGCGCGGCGCTCGCGTGGCTGGCGGCGCTGCCCGAGCGCGACCGGCGTCGGCTGTACATCGCGGCGGCGGCCGCGGTGGCCGTGCTGGTCGTCGCGGCCGGCATCGAGCACCGGCGGGTGCTGTCGCTGCTGTCGCGCGGCCAGGACCTGCGCTGGCTCCTCAGCCTCCAGGGCCGGACCGTCATCTGGGGCGACGCGCTGCGGGTCTGGATCCACCGGCCCCTCGAGGGCTTCGGGTACTACTCCGGGCACCGGTTCGCCATCCCGGTCCGGGCCGGCTGGGAGAACCTCCAGAACCTGGACAGCATGTGGGTCGAGACGCTGATCGACGTCGGCCTGCTGGGCGTGGCCGCGATGGCGCTGCTGATCGCGAGCGCCGGGCGCGACCTGCTCCGGCCGGTCGCCGCCGACCCCCAGCTGGCGGTCCGCCGGGTCCTGTTCGTCCTCTGCGTCATCGCCAGCTTCGTGAACCCCTCGCTCCAGTCCGTCAGCTACACCATGGTGCTGCTGGGCGTCGTCTGCTGGGGAGCGCCTCGACTCCAGCTTCGGGGGTGACGGCCCGCGGCGCCGGCGTCGCCGCCATGGGCCGGCGGGTCTCGTGGGGCCTGGTGGACCAGGTCCTGTCGAGCACCACGAACTTCGCGCTGACGGTCCTCGTCGCGCGGGCGGCGGCCAGCGGCGAGTTCGGCGCGTTCGCAGTCGTCATGGCGACGTACCTGGTGATGACCGGGCTCGGCCAGGGCCTCGCCGGCCAGCCGTTCGCCGCGCGCCACTCGGCGTCCGGCGAGTGGTCGGTCCGGGACGCGGTGGCGGGAGCGACCGGCTCGGCGCTCGGCCTGGGCGCGGTCCTCGGCGCCGGCTGCCTGCTGGTGGCCGTCGCCGTGCGCGGCTCGCTCGGCGCGCAGCTCGCGGTCCTCGGCGCCGCCCTGCCCGGGCTGCTGCTCCAGGACGCGTGGCGGTTCGTCTTCGTGGCGCTCGGCAACCCCGTGCGCGCGGCGGCCAACGACGCCCTGTGGGCGGCCGTGCAGGGCGCCGGCATCGTCGCCCTGCTGGTCAGCGGGAACGCGACCCCCGCCTCGCTCCTCGTCGTGTGGGCGGCCGGCGGCTTCGCGGGCGCGGCCGCCGGCTGCGTCCAGGCCGGGCTGCTGCCGAGCGCGCGGTTCGCCCGGGCCTGGGTGCGGACCGAGCGGGCGGTCGCCGGCGGGTTCATGACGCAGGCGCTCGTCATCCGGGGCGCGGCGCAGCTGCTGACCACGGCCATCGCCGTGATCGCGGGCCTGGGCGCCGCGGGCGCGGTCCGCGGCGCCCAGGTCCTGTTCAGCCCGCTGACGCTGATGTACCAGGGCCTGCTGCTGGCCGCGGTGCCGGAGGGCGTGCGCACCCTGCGCTCACCGGCCGGGGCGTTCGCGCGGTTCACGCAGCTCGTGTCGGTCGCCGCGACCGTGCCGGCGGTGGCCTGGGGCCTGATCACGCTGGTCGTTCGCGGTCCAGACCACGGCGATCGCGGTGAGCCTGGGCGCCCAGGTGGGCCTGCGCGCGCTGGGCGCCTCGGGCCGCTCGCTGCAGGTGGACGCGGTCCAGGCCGTGCTGCTGCTGGGCGCGGGCGCGGCGGGCGCGGCCCTCGCCGGCGGCCTCGGCGCCGCGATCGGCATCGGCGCCGCCACGGCCGCCGGCGCGGCGGCGTGGTGGCTGGCCCTGCTGACGACCGGCCGCGGCCGCGATCGCTAGGCGCGGACAGGACGAGCGCATCCGCCCCTGAAACCCGGGCCGGATGGCACGGCTTGGCGCCAAACCCCCTATTCGGACGCTCCTGAATGGGCCATCGGGCGCCAAAACGCGGGACGGCGCCGCGTACTAGTCCGCGCGGTCGCGGATGACCCGGGCCGGGACGCCGCCCACGATCGCGCCCGGCGGCACGTCGCGCGTCACCACCGCGCCCGCCGCCACCACCGCGCCCCGGCCGATGCGCGTTCCGCCCAGCACCGTGGCGCGAGCGCCCAGCCAGACGTCGTCGGCGATCTCCGTCGGCGCGTGGCGGACGCCCTGTGACTTGATCGTCACCCCCCGCTCGTCGAAGTTGTGCTCCTCGGACAGGATGATCACGGCCGGGGCCATCAGCACGTTGTCGCCGATGGTGATGCCGCCGGACGCGCCGAGGTAGCAGCCGGGACCGACGTTGGAGTTGGCGCCCACCCGCAGGCCCACGCCTACGTCCCGCCCGTAGTAGCCGCTGGGCCGGATCTGCGCGTCGCGCCCGATCGTGACGTTGTCGCCGAACCGCAGCCCCTCCAGCGAGAGCCCCTGGAGCTCGGCGCCGTCCTCGATCACGATGCCGCGGCACGAGCCCAGCCGGCCCTTCAGCAGGAGCCCACGCACGGCGCTGGGCGCCACGTCCGCGAGCACCTGGAACGCCAGCCGCTCGTCCAACGAGCCGGCGACCGTGTAGGCCGCGGGACCCTTGCCGGACCGGAGCAGTCGCTGCAGCGTCTCGCGAAGCATCGGGGGCGCAGTCTATCGCCGGTGGCGGCCCGCTATCATCTTGCGGTGGCGCTGGCCGGGGGACGGTCAGGCTGCGGGAACTCCGGTGTCCGGGTGGCCTCGTCTAGCTGGGTGGATGGGAAGTGAGCACGCGACTCTCGGGCGGCACGCTGCGCGGAGACCGGCGGCACCGCCGGTCGAGGCTCGCGCCGGTGGCGATGATCCTGCTGTTCTGCGTGGCCGTCGTCACCACCGGATGCATCGACCTGCCGCCCAAGGCGGCCGCGGCGACCCCGACGCCCACGCACAGGCCGCCGGGCAAGAGCGTCGTCTTCATCGGCGACAGCCTCACGGTCGGCCTCTACGCCTCGACGATCGACACCACGTTCGCGAGCCTGCTCGCCGTCCGCTGGAAGGCGACGCTCCTGGACCGGGTCGGGGTCGCGGGCGTGCAGGCGGACGGGCTGCGCGCCGCCGTGCAGACGATGGAGCCAGACGCGACGGACACCGTGGTCGAGGTCGGCACGAACGACTTCGTCAAGCTGTCGCCGGAGGAGTTCAGCCTGTCGTACCGGGCGCTCATCACCGCGGTGAAGCGCCGTGAGCCACACGCCCAGATCGTGTGCCTCGGGCTGTGGCGGTCGGCCACCGAGCGCAGTCCGACCGGCCAGGGCCCCGACGTCTACGACGCGCTGATCCAGGCCGCCTGCCCGGGTCCCTTCATCCCGCTCCTGGGCCTGTTCATGATCCCCAGCAACCGGGGGCCCGCGAACCAGGAGACGTTCCGCGGCCTCTCCGACGCGTTCCATCCCAACGATCGCGGCCACGACGCAATCGCGTCGGCCATCGCCGCGGAGGTGAAGCCCTGAGATGCGCACGACGCTGATCGCCGTCCTGGCCGCCGCGGTCGCGGTCGCCGCGTGCTCGAGCCCGCCGAAGCCGGCGCCGGCCGGGCCGGCCGGGATCGCCCACCTGAACGTCGCCGCCGGGTTCCACTCGTTCCATCCCTCGAGCGCGGCGGCCGACGTCGAGTCGATCGTCCAGGTCGACGCCAACCAGTTCCTCTTCTGCGACTACTTCGACGTGTTCCGGCTCACGCACGACAACCTGGGCTACCACGTGACGCGCCTGACCCGGCCGCCGGCCTCGGTGTGGTCGCCCGCCGGCCTCGCCTACCGCGACGGCCAGCTCTACATCGCGGACAACCTGGGCCACGACGTCCTGGTCGTGCGGCCCGAGGGCGACAACCTCGTGCTCGTCCGGCGGATCGCCCGCCAGGGCGGCCCCGAGATGAAGACGCCCCGCAACGTGGTCGCCGAGGCCGACGGCTCGGTCGTCGTCGCGGACTACGACGGCGGCGCCGTGGTGCGGTTCAACGGCGACGGCTCGTTCGCCTGGTCCGTGCCGATGCCGAGCGCCGGCGGCGTGACCGAGAGCAGCGGCTTCATCTACGCCACCTCGACCAGCAACCACACGGTCAGCAAGATCGACCCGAGCGGCAAGGTGCTCACGACCACCGGCTCGTACGGCTGGTCGCCGGGCCGCTTCGTGTTCCCGATCGGCCTCGCCGATGCCGGCGGCGGCCAGGTGGTCGTCACCGACGCCGTGACCGGCCGCCTCACGCTGCTCGACCAGAACCTGCGGGTGAAGACCCTGGTGGGCAGCAACGGGCCGGGCGCGGACGCCCTCGACTACCCGTACGCCACGCTGTCCATGGCCAACGGCTTCGTGATCGCCGACACGTACAAGGGCCGGCTGCTGTTCACCGATCGCCGGTGGACCGTCCAGCAGCAGGTCGTGTACGGCGTCGCCGTGGCCACCGGGCGAGGGCGGCCGCTGGTCTACGGCACCGACGCGAGGCCCACGTCGTACTCGATGATCCCCGGCGTCGACGTGCTGGCGGCGCTCGGGCTGCGGCCGGCGCTCCCGTTCACCGGCGGGTTCGACGGGCTCGACTACCGGACCGCGCGGACGTTCGCGCACCTCGACTTCGACGACGATCGCGTCCCGATCCGGTTCATAACGTGGGCGCAGCGGATCGACTCCGCCATCGTGGTCGGCTCGCCGCAGAGCCAGTGGCTCGAGGTGATCGACACGGCGACCGGGATGTTCACTTACGTGTACGTCAAGGTGGACACCTGGTGGCGCGCCGGCTCCGTGCTCTACCCGGAGAACCTGCGCGTGGACCTGGCCCAGGCCATCAAGCCGGCGCTGAGCACGTTCGCCTCGGCCAGGCAGCTGCTGTCGGCCGGCAAGACGCGGCAGCAGGCGTTCGACCTGGCGGTCAGCGGCCACCCGTACAACTTCGCGCAGAACGTCACCTCGGCCCCCGGCAGGCAGTTCCTCGCCAGCGGCCGGACGAAGGCGGACGCCAGCACGTACTACGCCTGGGCCGTGCAGCAGCCCAACCTGTCCGTGGCCGAGCTGCTCGCCGTCAAGTATCTGAGCGGGTCGTAGGACCGTTATTCGGCCGTGAGCATCGCCGACGGGATCCTGCTGACCAGGGCCAAGATGGCCGACCGGCCGCGCCTGCTGGCGGCCTTTCCCTATCTGGCGATCGTGGTCGCCGGCACCATCGCGTTCCTGCCCGGCCTCGGCGCGGGCTTCGTCTCCGACGACTTCAACTACGTCTCCTGGATCAGGTCCACCACGCCGGGCGGCGTCCTGGCGCAGTTCCTGCCCGCCCTGGCCCAGGGCCAGCTGAACCCGTTCTACCGGCCGCTCAACGACCTCCTGTTCTGGCTCGAGTACCAGGTGTTCGGCGCGCAGCCCGTCGCCTACCACCTCGTCGCGTTCCTCTGCCACCTCGGGATCGCGGTCCTGCTCTACCGGCTGGCGCTCCGGCTCGGCGTGCGCATGGAGGCGGCCCTGGCCGGAGCGGCCGCGTTCCTGCTCTCGATCCACGCCCACGAGGTCATCTTCTGGTGGGCGGCCGGGCACTTCGCGTTCGGCGGCCTGGCGATCGTCGCGGCCGTGCTCGCGTACATCGAGGGCTGGACGTGGCTGTCGCTCGTGTTCACCGTCCTGGCGCTGCTGACGGACGAGGCCGGCGTCGCCCTGCTGCCGGTCCTGGCCGTGGCCGAGGGGCTGTTCGGCCGCCCGCTGGTGCCCGCTGCGTCGAGCCGTCCGGCCGAGATCGCCCGGCGGCTGCCGCGGCTGGCCCCCACCGCCGCCGCCCTGGTGGG
The DNA here is from genome assembly GCA_005880175.1 of Chloroflexota bacterium. Next base: position 15,498 of record VBJR01000047.1, on the reverse strand, counting down.
CTACTTCGGCCTCCGGGTGTCCCGGGGCGGGTTCTGGAGCGAGTCCGACGCCTGCCACGACCCGGGCTGCCAGGCGCTCGGGCTCGTCGAGTACGTGGACCGGCTGTTCCTCCGGCCCGGCCGCCTGATCGAGCTGCTCCGCGCGTACACCACTCCGAACCGGCTGGTCGTGGGAGCGGCGCTGCTCGTCGTGCTCGCCGGCGCGCTCGCGCTCCTGCGGGCCTGGCGGTGGCGCGACTGGCGGGTCGTCGCGTTCGGCGCGGCCTGGTGCCTCGCGTTCCTGGCCGTCTTCCTGTACGGGCTCTGGCCGTATATCTCCGACCGCTTCTTCTACTACCCCGAGATGGGGCTGGCGCTGGCGCTGGCCGGCGCCGTCCAGCAGGCGCTGCGAGGCTGGACCCGGACGTCCGCCACGCGACCGGCGCGGCTGGCGACCGGGGCTGTGCTCGCCGGGTACGCCGTGTGGCTCGCGCTCGGCGTTCCGACGCTCTGGCACCGGGCCGGGCAGTGGGTCGAGGCGGGCCAGACGGTCTCGGCCATCTTCGACAACACGACGCGGCTGGAGCCGAACCCGCGGCCCGGCACGGTGCTCGTGTTCGCCGACGTGCCCGACACGCTGCTGCCGGACGTCCCGCCCGGCAACACCGGTCCGTACCTGCTGCGCAACGGCCTCACGACGGGCCTGCGCGAGCGCTACGGCAGGTCGGACATCGACCCCATCCCGGCGACGTCCGCGGTCCCCAGGAACGCGCCCGCGGTCGTCTGCCTGGATATCGTGGGCGACGAGGTGGAGCGGGCGGCTTGCCCGCGACAGTAGAGACCCACCCCCGCAGAATCCTGGTCCTGCACGCGAGCGACGAGCTCTACGGCTCCGACCGCGTGCTCCTCGACATCCTCACCCGCCTGGACCGCGACCGGCTCGAGCCGGTGGTGGCGCTGCCGGACGACGTGCCCGGGGGCGGCGCGCTCACCGAGGCGCTCGGGCGCTGCCACATCGACGTGGAGCGGCTGGCGCTGGGCGTGCTGCGCCGGCGCTACCTGCGGCCGGACGGCCTGCCGCTGCTGGCGGCCCACCTCCTCGCCGCCCGCCGCCGGCTGAGCCACCTCGCCGCGGACCGCGGGGTGGAGCTGGTCTACTCGAACACGGTGGCCGTGCAGGCGGGGGCCCTGGTGGCGCGCCGCCTCGGGCTCCCGCACGTGTGGCACGTGCACGAGATCGTGGAGCGGCCGGCGCCGGTGGCCAGGGTCCTGCGCTGGAGCCTGCGGGCCAACGCGGACCGGCGGATCGCCGTGTCGCGGGCCGTCGCCGACTGGATCGGGGTCCCCGGGACCCGGGTGATCCACAACGGCGTCGCCGAGCCGCGGCTGGCCCCGGCCGAGCGCGAGGCCCGCCGTCGCGAGCTGCTCGCCGGCCACCGCGGGCCGCTCGTCGGGTGGATCGGACGGATCAGCTCCTGGAAGGGCCACGAGGCGTTCCTGGAGCTGGCCCGGCGCGCGGCCGCGTGCTGGCCCGAGGCGGTGTTCGTCATGGCCGGCGGCGCCCCCGCGGGGAGCGACCGCCTGGTCGAGGAGCTGCGGGCCTCGCTCGCCGCGGACCCGGCCGGCGGCCGCATCCGCTACCTGGGCGAGGTCGCCGACGGCCCCCGGCTGGCCGGGTCGCTGGACGTCCTCGTCGCCTGCCCGACGCGGCCCGACCCGTTCCCCCGCGTCGTGCAGGAGGCGCTCTGGCAGGGGGTGCCTGTGCTGGCCGTCCGCACCGGCGGCCTGCCCGAGCTGGTGCGCGACGGCGTCACCGGGGCGCTGGTGGACCGCGCCGCGGCGGACGACCTCCTGGCAGGGCTGACCGGGCTGCTGGCGGGCGACCGCCTGACCGCGATGGGCGCGGCCGCGCGGGAGGACGCCGCGACGCGCTTCGACATGGGCCGGTTCGTGCGCCAGGTGGAGGACGAGCTGCTCGGCGCGCTGGGCCGGCGGCCCGGCCTCGCGGGCGCCGGCGGATGAGTACACTGGGCCGCGCCTGTCCATGAGGGTGCTGGTCACGGGAGGAGCCGGCTTCATCGGGTCGCACTTCGTGCGCACCCTCCTGGCCGGTGGCTACCCGGACCTCGGCAGCGGGCCGGTCACGGTGCTCGACAAGCTGACCCGCGCGGGCAACCGGGCCAACCTGGCGGGCCTGGCCGGCGACCCGCGGCTCGCGTTCGTCGAGGGCGACGTGTGCGACGCGGCCCTCGTAGACGACCTGGTCCCGGGCCACGACGCGATCGTCCACTTCGCCGCCGAGTCGCACGTGGACCGCTCGATCCAGTCGGCGG
>VBJR01000047.1:0-13084 GCA_005880175.1 Chloroflexota bacterium | reverse complement strand
CAGCTCGCCGTACTCGGCCTCCAAGGCGGCCGCCGACCTGCTGACGCTCGCCTGCCACCGCACGCACGGCCTGGACGTGTGCGTCACGCGGTCCTCGAACAACTACGGGCCGTACCAGTTCCCCGAGAAGGTGATCCCACTGTTCGTCATCAACCTGCTCGACGGCCGCACCGTGCCTCTGTACGGCGACGGCCGCCACGTCCGCGAGTGGCTGCACGTGGACGACAACTGCCTGGGCATCGCGCTGGTGCTGGCGCGCGGCCGGGCGGGCGAGGTCTACAACGTCGGCGGAGGCGTCGAGCTGAGCAACCGCGAGCTGACCGGGCGGCTGCTGGCGGCGTGCGGCGCCGGCTGGGAGCGGGTCGAGTTCGTCGAGGACCGCAAGGGCCACGACCGGCGCTACTCGGTGGACGTCACCAAGATCGCCACGGAGCTCGGCTACGAGCCGCGCGTGGACTTCGCGGGCGGCCTCGCCGAGACCGTCCGCTGGTACGCGGACAACCGGGCCTGGTGGGAGCCGGTCCGGGCCGCGGTCGCGCTGTGAGAGCCGGCGCCCCGGCGCGGTGGCTCGTCACCGGCGCCGGCGGCATGCTGGGCACGGACCTGGTCGCGGTGCTGGCCGCCGCCGGCCACCGCGTGACGGCGGCGCCGCGCCGCGAGCTGGACGTCTGCGACGCGGGAGCGCTCGCGGCCGCCGTGCCGGGCCACGACGTGGTGGTCAACGCGGCCGCGTACACCGACGTGGACGGCGCCGAGGCGGACGCGGCCCGGGCGATGGCGGTCAACGGGGACGCGGCCGGCCACGTCGCCGCCGCGTGCCGGACGGCGGGCGCGCTCCTGCTCCAGGTCTCGACCGACTACGTGCTCTCGGGCACGGCCACCGTTCCGTACCCGGAGGACGCGCCCGGCGAGCCGCTCAACGCGTACGGCCGCAGCAAGCTGGCCGGCGAGCGCGCGGTCCTGGAGGGCCTGCCCGGAGCCGGCTACGTCGTGCGGACCGCGTGGCTGTACGGCGAGCACGGCCGCAGCTTCGTGGCCACGATGCTGCGCCTCGCCGCGCGGGGCGAGCCGGTGGACGTGGTGGACGACGCGCGCGGCCAGCCCACGTGGACCCGGCCGCTGGCCGCCGGGCTCGCCGAGCTGGGCGACGCGGCGCTGGCCGGCCGCGCCGCCCCCGGCGTCTACCACGCGACCGCCGCCGGCGAGGCGACGTGGTGTGAGCTGGCCCGGACGGTGTTCGCGCTGGCCGGCCACGACCCGGCCCGCGTCCGGCCGACCACCGGCGACCGCTACCCGCGGCCGGCCCGGCGCCCGGCATACAGCGTCCTGGGCGGCGAGCGATGGGCCGCCGCCGGGCTGACGCCGCTGGCGCCGTGGACCAGGATGCTGGCCGGCGCGCTGGGCGCGCCGGGCTTCCGGGCTCTGCTGCTGCGAGGCGCGTGACGGTGCGCGGGGTGGTGCTCGCCGGCGGCACCGGATCCCGGTTGTGGCCGATCACCCGGGCCGTCTCGAAGCAGCTCCTCCCCGTCTTCGACAAGCCGATGGTGTACTACCCGCTGACCACGCTGGTGACGGCGGGCATCTCCGAGATCCTGATGATCACCCGGCCGGAGGACCGCGCCCAGTTCGAGCGCCTGCTCGGGGACGGCTCCCAGCTCGGCCTGCGCCTCGGCTACGCGGCCCAGGAGCGGCCGGCCGGCATCGCCCAGGCGTTCCTGATCGCGGCCGACTTCATCGGCGACGAGCCGGTCGCCCTGATCCTCGGCGACAACATCTTCCACGGGGCCGGGTTCGACCGCCAGCTCGGCGAGCAGGTGGAGGTGGACGGAGGCCGGATCTTCGCCCACATGGTCGCCAACCCGCGGCAGTACGGGGTGGTCGAGTTCGACGCGGGGGGCCGGGCGGTCCACATCGAGGAGAAGCCGCGCGCGCCGCGGTCCCGCTACGCGGTGCCCGGGCTGTACTTCTACGACAGCCGGGTCGTGGACGTCGCGCGCGGCCTGCGGCCCTCCGCGCGCGGCGAGCTGGAGATCACCGACGTCAACGAGTGCTACCTGCGCGCCGGCCGGCTCCATGTGACCGTGCTGGACCGGGGCACCGCGTGGCTGGACATGGGCACCTTCGCCTCGCTGGTGCAGGCGGCCGAGTTCGTGCGCGTCCTCGAGGAGCGCCAGAACGTCAAGGTCGGCTGCATCGAGGAGGCGGTCTGGCGGGCCGGCCTGATCGACGACGGCCAGCTCCGCCGGCTGGCCGAGCCGATGGTCGAGAGCGGGTACGGCCGCTACCTGCTCGGGCTGCTCGACGAGGGCGGCGGCGGACGGTGAGGATCCGGCCGCTGGCGATCGAGGGCGCGTACGAGGTCACGCCGGTCGTGCACGAGGACGAGCGGGGCGCGTTCTACGAGTCCTACCGGCACGATCGCCTGCGGGAGGCGGCCGGCCACCCGCTGCGGCTGGCCCAGGCCAACGTGTCCGTGTCGGCGGCCGGCGTGGTGCGCGGCATCCACTTCGCCGACGTCCCTCCCGGCCAGGCCAAGTACGTGCAGTGCCTGCGGGGCGCGCTGCTCGACGTGGTGGTGGACCTGCGCGTGGGCTCGCCGACGTTCGGGCGCTGGGAGGCGGTGCGCCTCGACGACTCGAGCCGGCGGGCCGTCTACGTGGCCGAGGGCCTGGGCCACGGGGTCTGCGCGCTGACGGACGACGCCACGCTCCTGTACCTGTGCTCCGAGACGTACGCCCCCGAGCGCGAGCACACGGTGAACGCGTTCGACCCGGAGCTCGGCATCGAGTGGCCGGCCGCGGCGCCGGTGCTGTCGGCGCGGGACGCGGCCGCGCCCGGCCTGGCCGAGGCCCGCGCCGACGGCTTGCTCCCCGACCACGCGGCCTGCCTCGCGCTGTACGCGTCGCTGCGGGCCGGCGGCTCGCGGAGCGCGGGCGCGCGGTCTCTATAATCCTCGCCCGTGCGTCTGCCCCGGATGACGGCGCTCATCGTCCTGGTCCTCGCGTCGGCCTGCGGCAACCCGCCCAGCTACGCGACGACCCTCACCGCGCCGGCCGCGGCCGATCCGGTGCCCTGCACCGGCTCCCTGAACGTGGCGGCCCAGGCCGCCGGTCCGAGCGACTGGCCGGTCTACCACCGGGCCGCCGACCGCCGCGGGGTGGACCCGACGCTGCGGTCGTCGCACAAGCCCGACCCGCTCTGGGACCTCAACCTGGACGGGGCGATGTCGGCGCAGCCCCTGCTCGCGCAGGGGATGCTGATCGAGGCGACCGAGCACGACACGGTCTACGCCCTGGACGCGGCGACCGGCTGCGTGTACTGGCAGACGTCGCTCGGGCAGGCGTTCGCGGTGCCCAACCACCAGCAGCTGTGCGTCAACAACATCGGGCCCTGGCTGGGCGTCACGTCCACGCCGGCGATCGACCCGGTCGCGCGGATGATCTACGTGGTCGCGTTCTTCGAGCCCGGCCGCTACGAGATGGACGGGCTCGACCTGGTGACCGGCGCCGTCAGGTGGCGCCACCCGATCGACCTGCCGGGCGCCGACCCCCTGTACCAGCTCAGCCGGCCGGCCATCCAGCTGGACGCGGGCAGGGCCTACGCGTCGTTCGGCGGCCGGCCGGGCGACTGCGGCCAGTACCACGGCTTCGAGGTCGGCATCCGCACGGACGGCCAGGGCCCGCAGATCCTGTACCAGGTGTCGCCCAACCGCGAGGGCGCGATCTGGGGCACCGCCGGGCCCGTCCTGCTGCCCGACGGCGACATGCTGGTCTCGAGCGGCAACACTGACGAGGCCAACGCGTACGACGGCAGCGACTCGGTGATCCGGCTGTCGCCCGACCTGCACCGGGTGGACTCGTTCACGCCCTCCAACTGGAAGTTCCTCAACCAGTCCGACCTGGACCTCGGCAGCATCAGCCCGATCCTGGTGGACGGCGGCCACGTATTCGCGGTCGGCAAGGAGGGCGTCGGCTACCTGCTGGACCCGAACCACCTGGGCGGCATCGGCGGGCAGAAGTTCTCCCAGGCGCTGTCGGGCGGCTGCTACGGGATCGGCGCCCTGGCCTACCGGGCGCCGCTGGTGTTCGTGCCGTGCGACCACAGCCTGACGGCCGTGCGGATGAACGGCTCCCGCTTCGACGTCGCCTGGCGGGGGCCGGACTTCCAGGCGGGGTCGCCCATCGTCGCGGGCGGGCTGGTCTGGACGTACGACTTCACCCACGGCTTCCTGTGGGCGCTCGACCCGGGCTCCGGCGCGGTGAAGCAGAAGATCGCCATCGGGCTCGGCGAGCACTTCGTGGCGCCCAGCTCGAGCGCCGGCCGCATCTACGTCCCGGCCAAGCAGCACCTCATCGCGTTCCAGGTCGGCTGACGCTGGGGATGCGGGCGGCGTGACCCCGGCTGGGCGGCAACCGCCGCCCGCGAGGGAGGTAGCGCTCCAGGACCGCGACCGCCCGCGGCGTCAATGGAAGGCGACGCGGCTGAAGCCGCGCTGAAGGCGGGCGCGCCCGCGGGTGGGCGTCGGCCGGCCACGCGTTCCCAACCTCCGGCTACTGTCGACAGTTCAACCTCTCACCGCCTCCCGAGACGTGCAAGTGTCGATACTTCAACGCATCCGCGTGGACGGCCGACGCCCCGCACCGCGCGGCCGGCGGCCCGGCCCTACGTGCCCGTCTGCCGCTGCGTCTGCGCGTCGCGGACGCGGCGGTAGCGCGCCAGCGACTCGGACTGGGCCTCGGGCAGGTCGGCCAGGATCTCGAACGCGCGGCTGAAGCTGGCCTCGAACCGGTCCGAGTCCCCCTGCGCCGCCCACTGCTCGCCGAGCTGCTGGTAGCCGAGGGCCAGCGAGACCGTCTCGCCCAGGCGGTCCGCCAGCTCGATCGCCTGGTTGGTCCACTGCAGCGCCTCGTCGAGCCGGTCCTGCCGGGCGCGCAGGTCGCCCATGCTGAGCAGCGCGACCGCGCGGCCGACCTCCACCCCGCAGGCGGCGAAGTGGTCGAGCGCCGCGCAGATCATCTCCTCGGCCCGCTCCCACCGTCCGGTCCGGATCAGCAGGTCGCCGAAGTCGTTCTCGAGACGGGCCAGGTTCGGGCTCACCTCGCCGCGCACGTCGTGCGCGGTGCGGCTGAAGTGCACCGCCCGGTCGAAGTAGTCGAGCGCCTTGCGCGACTCGCCGACCCGGAGGCAGCCGGACGCGAGACCGTGATAGATGTTGGCGAGACGCGCCAGGTTCAGCATCGAGCCCGCCACGTCGATGGCCTGGCGGTAGCTGGTGAGGGCCTCCCCCACCTCCTCGCGCTGGAGCTGGTAGCTGCCGATGTGCTCGAGCATGCGGGCCTCGACGCCCGGGTCGCGGTCGGCCAGCACGCGGTAGCGCGCCAGCGCGTCCCGGCCGACGTCGAGGGCCGTCGCGTCCTGGAGCAGGTACAGCGCCGCGCCCTCCCAGTCCCTGGCCTCGGCGGCGAGCCACGGCTCCCCCAGCCTGGCCAGCTGGCCGCGGGCCCGGCGCAGCTCGCGCAGCGCCTCCTCGGGCTCCTGGTTCAGGATGGCGCGGCCCAGGTAGAAGCGGGCCACCGCCTGCGTGCGCGGGGTGACGTTGAGGTCAGCCAGCGTGGCCCCGGCGAGACGCTCGAGCTCCCGCCAGCGCTGCTTCTCCTCCAGCTCGCGCATCATGACCTCGCGCGGATCGTGCGGGCGCGCGAGGAGGGCGTCCGCCGAGATGCGCAGACGCCTGGCGATCGCCTGGAGCGTGCCCGGCATCGGCCTCGCCTTCCCTGCCTCGAACTGCTGCAGCGCCTGCCGGCTGACGATGCCCTCCGCCGTCTCGGCGAGGGTCAGACCGGCGTCACGGCGAGCCTGGCGGAGGGCGGCCGGATTGATGGCTTCGCCCCGTACGAACCGACCCTTTGCGTTTTTCTCCTGCCTCCGCCCCATACCTGCCGAGGCGAGTTTATCGTCAAGTAGGTGTTAAGTCAATCATTTGCTCCCGGTCGGGCCGGAACCGGGTGGGTTCCGGACCGACCGCGAACGGGTGTGCGGGCTAGACGCCGGGCCCACCCTGGGCAAAACGCGCCGTAGCCCCTAAACAGGCCGGTTCCACGATCTCGACGGCGCGCACAGACACGATCCGGACGATGCATCCCATTGTCTAGGACCTCCACAAGGGGTGGCAGCTCACGCTCGCCTGGCGGGGCGCAGCAGTGAACCGTCGCGAGCCGAATTGACCTCACTTTACTCGTCAAGTCACCCCCACCCGGTATCGCTTGCTTGACCGTGCGGAATCCGTCTAGCTTCCGCGCCGGAATGGGGGACGTGGCCAGCCGCGAGATCCGCCCGTCGGAGCGCTGCAGGATGGAGGGTGCGCGCTGGACTCGTCCCTCTCGACATCGCGCCGGTGGAGGGGGCCTATGATCCAGCGCGCGGCGTACCCGGGCGTCGGTGTGGTGGAGGCAGCGGTTGCCGTCGAGCCGGCGATCCTGCTCGACCCCGCTCCGCCGGCAGGGCTGCGCAGGAAGTGGGCGGTGCTCGCGGTGCTGCTCGCGGCCCCGTTCCTGGCGGTGCTCGACGCGTTCGTGGTGCTGGTGGCCGTCCCCTCGATCCAGGACCAGCTCCACGCCAGCGACGCCGGTGTCCAGCTGGTCGTCGCCGGCTACGGCGTGGCCTATGCGGCGTTCCTCATCGCCGGCGGCCGGCTCGGCGACATCCACGGCCGGCGCAAGCTGCTGGTCGTCGGGATGGTCCTGTTCGTCGGCACCTCGCTGCTGGCCGCGGCGGCGCCCAACGAGGTGGTGCTGGTCGTCGCCCGCATCCTCCAGGGGGCAGCGGCCGGGCGTTCGGCATGGCGCTGGGGGGAGGGGCGGTCGCGGCCCAGCTGGTCGGCGGCTACGTGGTCGAGACCGACGTCCTCGGCTTCGGCTGGCGGGCGATCTTCCTGGTCGGCGTCCCGATCGGGGTGCTGGCCGTCGGCCTGGCGGTGCTGCTGGTCCCCGAGTCCCGCTCCGGCGGCGCGACCCGGCTCGACCTGGCCGGGGTGGTCCTGGTCACCGGCGGCCTGCTCGCGCTCGTCTTCCCCCTGATCGTCGGCCGCCAGATGGGCTGGCCGCTGTGGACCTGGCCGGTGGCGGCCGCCGCCGCCCTGCTCGGCTCGCTGTTCGTCACCCACCAGCGCCGGATGACCCGGCGCGGCCTGACCCCGCTGGTCTCGCTCGACCTGTTCAAGCAGCGGGCGGTGGTGGTCGGGCTCCTGATGACCCTCGTGTTCTACTCCGGCCAGCTCTCGTTCTGGCTGCTGCTGACCCTGTACCTGCAGCACGGGCTGGGCCTGGACCCGCTGGCCACCGGCCTGGTGTTCACGCCGGTCGCGCTCGGGTTCTTCGCCTCGTCGTTAGTCGCTCCGCGCCTGCTGCGCCGGCTGGGCAAGCACGTGCTCACGACCGGCGCGCTGCTGCTCGTGGTGGGCACCGCCTCGGTCGGACTGCTCGCCTACCAGGGCGGCCGGGCCGTGGTCCCGGACATGCTGCCGGCGCTCTTCGCGTGCGGCATGGGGTTCGGGCTGGTGATCCCGACGCTGGTGACGCTGGTCCTCCAGGTCGTGCCCGCGGACTGCGAGGGCGCCGCCTCCGGCGTGCTGGTCACCACCCAGCAGGTCGCCGGGGCGCTCGGCGTGGCCCTCAGCGGGGTCCTGTTCTTCGGCCTGCTGGGCTGGCAGTTCCCGTACGCCAGCTCGTTCGCCATCACGCTCGCCGGCAACGTCGGGCTGTTCCTGGTCACCGCGCTCCTCGTGCAGGTGGTCAGAGATGCGCGTTGAGGGACTGGAGCTGCGCGGCGACCTGCCCGGCGGCCGGCGCGAGCTGCGACTCCGGATCGGGACGTTCACCGTCGTCGTGGTGGAGATCCCCGGCCGCAGCCTGAGCGAGCGCGAGTGGGACCTGATCCGCCGCGCGCGGGAGTCGTACCCCGCCATGTGGGGCGACCACGACTCGGACGCCTGCGCGCACGACCCGCTCGACGGCGCCGAGGCACCCTACCGGGCCTGGCACTACGTCGCCTGCGTGACCGGCGACGGCGAGCCCGGGAAGCTGGTCGTCATGCGCAAGGTGACGCTGGCGCCCGGGGAGATGACCGCGGAGCAGCGCGCCGACCCCGGCGACCTGCTCCCGCTCGACATTCGATTCTGGACGGTCCGGACGGACGTGGGATCGGCGTCGCTCTGGGATGCGCTCAGGAACCACGCGCGCCAGCTGGCGCCCGGCGAGGACAACCCTGAGTTCCGGATCGCGTCGATGGGGAGGGTGGCGGCCTATCCCCACGGCGAGCAGCAGCGGACGGCACGGGAGCGCGAGCGCACGGCGATCGCGTTCGCGGCCATCCAGCTGCTCGCTACCCACGGCGACCCCAGCCTCCTCCACGTCTGGTCGCTCTGCCCCGAGCTGCGCGACCGGGTGGTGTGCGTGCACGACGCTGACGGCACGTTCGTCACGCCGGACTTCGTGCCGACCGAGGACGTGCTCGGCCTGGCCCCCGGCTCGGTGCGCCTGGACAACAACTCGGCGGTGGTGCAGGAGCACAAGACGCACTACCCCGGGTACTTCATCGACAACGAGGACGCGTCCCGGATCATCGCCGGGCTGCTCGACCACGGCCGGCTCACCCCGGCGGACCTGCGCGAGCCGGCCATGCTGCTGGCCGCGAAGGAGTCGGTCAGCGGCGGGGACGGCGCGCTGCTGTGCGAGCTGAACACGCTGGTGGCCGCGCCGGACCACCGCCGGCTGGCCGAGCTCCTGACCCGGCCGCGCCTGTTCCAGTACCTGGTCCCGCTGCTGACCGGCAGGCGGCCGCCGGCGCGGATGTCGGCGGCCGAGCTGCGCAACATGCTGGTCCGTGACGCCGGCGACGGCCCGTTCTCCGCCACGGTGACCCCGGCCGCGTGGGCGACGAGCGCGTGGGCGGTGGTGGAGGCCGCCGAGCGGAAGTACGGCGGCGTGGTCGAGCAGCCGACCGCGACCGTGGGCTCGGGCCGGCTGGCCAGGCTCTCGTGGGGGACGGAGGCGGCCGCGGCCTCGGTGCAGTAGGCCGGGCCATGCCGGGGCGCCGTGCGCATCTCGCGCCGGCGCCCCCAGGACCCGGGCGCCGCTACCGTAGGGGCATGGCGGACGACGAGCTCACCGCGGCGGAACGGGCCCTGGTCGCCGCCGCCCGCGACGTCGCCGGCCGCGCGTACGTGCCGGCCTCCGGGTTCAGGGTCGGAAGCGCGGTGCTGACCGAGGCCGGCGGCACGTACGCCGGCTGCAACGTCGAGAACGCGTCGTACGGGCTGACGATCTGCGCCGAGCGGTCCGCGATCACGGCCGCGGTGGCCGCCGAAGGGCCACGGACGCGCGTCACCGCGGTCGCGGTCCACGCCGAGGCCGACTCGTGCAGCCCGTGCGGGGCGTGCCGCCAGGTGATCGCCGAGGTGGGCCCGGAGGCGGTGGTCGTGTACCGACGCGACGGCCGCCTGGTGCGCCGCGCCATCGCGGAGCTCCTGCCGGACGCGTTCACGTTCCGGCGCTGACCGCGTTCAGGCGCAGCCCGACGCTGGCCACGCCCAGCAGCGCCACCTCGCCCCTGACGATCGCGATGGGGACCCGCTCCAGCGTGGAGCGGAACCGGCCCGACCGGCGCAGGGCCTCCAGGAAGCCGGACTCGGGCAGGCGCTCGCACAGACGCTGGGCGATGCCCCCCGCCAGGTAGATGCCGCCCGTCGCCAGCACCTTGAGCGCCAGGTTGGCCGCCTCGGTGCCGAGCACCTGGAGGAAGAGGTCCACCGTCGCCCGGGCCAGCGGGTCCGGCGCCCGCAGGTCCATCGCGGCCTCGATGATCGGGTGGGTCCGGTCGCCGGCGCCGGCGAGCCGGGCCGCGAGCGCCGCCGACTCGGCGAGGCCCTGGCCGTCGCGCAGGAACTCGTAGACGTTCGGGATGCCGATGCCCGACGCGACCCGCTCGACGCTGACGTGCTCGTAGCGGCGCCACAGGTGCCGGAGCAGCTCCATCTCCACCTCGTCGGCCGGCGAGAACGCGGAGTGGCCGCCCTCGGACGCCTGGGGCCGGTAGCCGTCGCCGTCCATGGTCAGGAACGCCTCGCCCAGCCCCGTGCCCGGCGCCAGCACCGCGATGGCGCCGCCCGGAAACGGCTCGCCCGCCTGGACCACGTCCACCTCGTCCGGCCCCAGGAGCGGGACGGCGGCGGCCGTGGCGACCAGGCTCCCAGGGCAGGTTGGTCAGCTGGGCGGTGCCGCCCACGACGGGACCCGCGACGTCGAAGCAGGCCGCCGTCACGTCCAGGTCGCTGAACTCCGATCGGAACGCCTGGACGATGTCCTCCAGTCGGCCGTACTCGCGGCTGGGGTAGCGCCGGTACGCCAGCCGCCGGCGAGGTCCCCCGGCGCCGCCCACGACGGCCAGGTCCGTCTTGGTGCCGCCGATGTCGCCGACCAGCAGAAGGGCATCGGGATCTGGATCCGCGGCGTCACTCATGCGCCTAGAGTAGTGATCGATTCCACCCGCAGGCGGGTCCGGATCACGTGTCGCGACCAGGCACGGCAGCGTTCCCTCACCTCGGGCGAGAGCTCGCGCGCGTACGCCGCGATGCGGCAGCGGTCGAACAGCACGCCGCCGGAGAACGACGCCTCCTCCCAGCGCCCCGGATCGACCCGGAACGGGACGAAGAACAGCCGGAACGGCTCGACGGCCAGGGGCTCGCGCAGCCACAGCGCCCCGAACGCCCGCGGCTGGAGCTCCTGCAGCTTGGCGGCCCAGCCGCGGCCGGTCGCGCACTGGCCGAACCCGATCACCTGGCCGGCGCGGCGGTCGGGGAACGGCCGCCAGACGACGATGTCGAGCTTGGCGTCGCGCTGGTGGCGCAGGCGCAGCCGGGGGCGGCAGCCGCCCCCCTCCCCGATCGCCTCGCACAGGTGGTCCACCGCGGCCCGGAATCCGGCCGGCCCGCCCCGCCTCGGGGCCCCGAACACGATCGCGCGGGCGCCCGCGCGCCGGCCGCCCAGGTAGGCCATGCCGGCCCCGGCGCAGACCTCCTCGAACAGCGACGCCCCGTCGAGGCCGGGCGGCCCGGCCGCGGCCCCGAACGCGCTCAGCAGGAGGAGGAACGTGTACGGCGCGACCGCGACGGCGCGGGGCGCCTCCAGCACCTCGCCCACGAGGCGGAAGGGGTAGCCGCGGTGGCAGGCGCCGCGCCGGTCGTCGAGCTCGGCCAGCGCGGCGGTCGCGCCCAGCTCCGCGGCGAGGCCGCGGGTGTCGGCGTCGCCGGACCACGGGCTGGTGCGCATCGCCTGGAGCAGGTCCTCCATCGAGGCCTGGTGGCGCCGGCCGAGCGCCGTCAGCTCCATCCAGTCGGCGCGGTCCTCGCGGCCGGAGCCGGGCGGCCCGACGCCAGCGGAGGAAGGCGAAAGCTCGTCATGGACATGAGGTGTCCCGGGAGGCTCGTCAGCGTCGGGCTCGAAGGATGCGTGCACCATCGAAGGCGCCTCGCGGCCAAGCCACACGCGGCCCGCACTCGCCGGCTAGCGGATGATCGAGGACCCCCACGTTCCTCACCCCAATTTGACAAAGATACGTGAAGAAATCGGGTGCTGGAGCTGTGAATCCGGTTATGAGTTGGTTAGGAGCCTGGGTGCCCCGGGCGGATCGGTGCCCTCGATCTCGTCGCGGATGCGCTGGATCAGCACCACCAGGTCGTCCACGGCACGCAGCAGCTCGGTCTGCTCGGGGGCCCGGACGGGCATGGCGCCCTGCGCCTCCTGGAGGAGGTGGCGGGCCGCCAGCACGGACTCCTGGAACCGCCGGCGGCTGTCGCGGCTGATCGCGTACGCGGCGGCCAGCGTCTGGCCCTGGCGAAGGGCGGCCAGCGCGCTCGGGCCGCGGAGCACCTGCTCCAGCATGCGCAGGTCGGGCTCGTGGGAGCGGACGACCGGGGCCTGGTCCCGCGAGCGCCGGCCGAACAGCCACGTGCACAGGTCGCCCAGCTCCGGGAGCCGGTCCTCGGCCACGGGTCCCCCCTCCCCGCTCCGGTCCGCCAGCCCCACGTACTCCTGGATCCCGGGCCGGTCCAGGGCCGCGACCAGCAGTGAGAACGGGAGGTGGCTCGTCCAGCGGTCCTCGCGGTGGAACACGTCGCCGGCCTCCGCGGCGCGGAGCGCCCGCCAGGCGCGGTACAGGGTGCGCACGGACGCCTCGCCGTCGCCCAGGCTCTGGGCCACCCGGTCGAGCGCGACACCCAGCTCCTCGTGCACCCACGCCACGTAGGCGGCCCGGGCGTAGGAGCGCCACGGCTGGGCGCCGCTCACGTGCCGGTACCCGACCGACTGCCAGGCCGCGTCGCGCCGGCTGACCAGCGCCGGCAGCCACTGGAGCCGCGCCGACACGCTGCCGGCGGCCGCCGGCAGGTCGGGGATCCCCAGGCGGTCGCGCACCGCGGGCTCGGCCAGCACCCGCACGGCGGCCAGCCTCCTGTTGCCGTCGAGGACGACGAGGGCCGCACCGGCGCGCTCGACGATCAGGGGCTCGCTGGCCAGGAACCCGTGTAACGCGATCGAGGCGGCGAGCCCCTCCAGCGCGGACTCGCGCCACAGGCGTTCGAGGACGTCCTCCTCGGACGACGTTGACGGGACCTCGCTGAGACGAGGGCTCCGGCGGTCGAACCGCAGGTCCGCCAGCGGGACGAGTTCGGGATCGCCGGACGGTGCCGAGCCGGTCGACGACGTCATGACAGCTCGGCATATCGTGAGGGATGTGCACGCGCTGCGGCTAGGGAATCCCGGCAATCAGTCCGGGACGTATCGGCTCAGCCAGTGGTTGCGGAACACGCCCGCCGGATCGAGCCGCCGGACGAGGGCGAGGAAGTCGGGCACGCGCTCGTACTGATCCGCCAGCGCCGGGGCGCCGGTCAGGAACAGCTTGCCCCAGTGCGGCCGCGGCGAGAACGGCGCGAGGGCGGCCTCGACCGCCTCCAGCGCGCGCTCGACAGCCTCCCGCTCGCGCCGCCACGTGAAGTGGAGGGCGGCGCTGTCCCGCCCGTGCTCGGGGCTCA